>VXOC01000085.1 GCA_009840215.1 Gemmatimonadota bacterium
GGGTCGAGGTGGACGGGGTGGTGCGGCGGGGCTTTCCGACGCCGACGGGGAGGCTCGAGTTCTGGTCGAGGACGCTGGCCGAGTGGGGATGGCCGGAGCTGGCCCTGCCGGGCTACGTGCGCAGCCACGTGCACAGGTCGAGGCTGGACGGGGACCAGATGTGCCTGATCTCGACCTTCCGGCTCCCGGTCCAGATCCACACCCGCAGCGCCAACGCGAAGTGGCTGAACGAGATCGCGCACACCAACCCTCTCTGGCTCCATCCCGTCGATGCGACACGGGTGGGCGTGGAGACGGGCGACCTGGTGCGGGTCGAGACCGGGATCGGGCACTTCGTGGTGAAGGCGTGGGTGACCGAGGGCATCCATCCCGGGGTCGTGGCGTGCTCGCATCACATGGGGCGGTGGAAGACGGGGGACGGGCCGCGCCAGGCGACGGCGACGGTTGCGCTCAACCGGGAGGGGAGCGGGTGGGGGATCGAACGGAAACGGGGGACGGGGCCCTTCCAGTCGGACGATCCGGACACCTCGCGCATCTGGTGGACCGATGTGGGCGTCCACCAGAACATGACCTTCCCCGTCCAGCCCGACCCGGTCTCGGGAGCGCACTGCTGGCACCAGGCGGTGCGGGTGACGAAGGCGGGGGCGGGTGACAGCTACGGGGACATCGTGGTCGACACGGCGAAGTCGCGTGAGACGTTTCGGAGGTGGCTGGAGTTGACGCGGTCAGCCACGCAGCATTCCCCCGATGGGACGCGGCGGCCGTTCTGGCTGCTCAGGCCGGTGCGGCCGGAGCGGGAGGCGTTCCGGCTGCCGGCCGAAGCGGGCAATGGTGGCGGGACCGTAGCTGATATGTAATGCACACTTTCCATTATGTAATGTGTAGTATACTTTTGGCCTTCGCGGGGCTACGGCGGCCTCTTCCCGTCTTGCCATTCCGCCACCTCGGCGCTCCCGTTGCCCGGGTGACTCCGGCATTTCGCCCCGCGCAGGTGTTCGACCGATGGAACTCTTCCGCGCTCTCGGTTCGCTGATCGAGGCCCCGTCGCCGGAGCAGGTCCGGGTCGCGGCGGCGCTGGGCCTTCCCGCGGCACCATCCCCCGCGGAGCACGGGCGTGTGGTCGGGCAGCAGCGGTATCCGTACGCGTCGGTGTACCTGGGGGCGGAGGGGATGCTGGGGGGGGAGGCGCGCGCCCGGATTGCCGGTTTCCGGCGCGCGTTGGGACTGGAGGGGCAACCGACGGGTCCCTCGGAGAGCGGTGACGGAGCCTCCACCGGCACGGTCCCGAGCCGGGAACCCGACCACCTGGCTGCGCTGCTTGGTCTGCTGGCCGCGCTCGAGCGGTGGCGCCGCGAAGAAGCGGACCCGGCGCGGATGGCCCTTCTCACCCAGGCCCGAACCACCCTCTTGTGGGAACATCTCACCTCTTGGACGGGACCGTTTCTCGCAACCTTCGAGCGGTGCGATTCCGCGTTCCATCGGCGTTGGGCTTCGCTCCTCGAGGAAACCCTGGCCCACCTGTGCGGCGACGTGGAGTTCCCCGACTATCTCCCGGCCGCGCTGCGTGCCGCCCCCGGCTTCGCGGACCCACGCCGGGAAGGGGGTGCCGCGTTCATCGGCGCGCTGCTGGCGCCCGTGCGCTCGGGCCAGATCGTCCTGCGCGACGATCTGGAGCGGCTCGGGGGCGACCTGGGTTTGGCCTGTCGCGCCGGCGAGCGCCGATACGTGCTGAATGCGTTCCTGGCGCAGGACCCGGGGCGGACGCTGGCGTGGCTGGCGGACCACGCTGCCGAGTGGAGCCGCAGGGTTGCCGCGAAGGGTCCCCCCCCGATTGCGGCATGGTGGTCGAAACGGGCGGCGGACATGTCGGCCTTGTTGAAGGAACTTGCGGCCGAGGCTCAACCCGGGTCCACCACGCGTCCGCCGGATCCGGCAATGGACGACGCCGGGAGCCGTGGTGACCGCTCGGCCAGCACCCGGACCGTCCAATGAGCACCCCCGCGCCGCGCCGCAACCGCAACGGCAAAGACCCGGTCGTCGGAGTGGAGGCCTGGACAGGACGCCGCTTTTCGTCGCGCGATGTGGTTGCCGGGCTTAGCGTCACCCTGCTCATCATCCCCCAGAGCATGGCCTATGCCGAACTGGCGGGCCTGCCGAGCGTCCACGGACTCTACGCTTCCGCGCTGCCCCTCCTCGCGGCGGGCCTCTTCGCGTCATGCCCGTACCTGCAGTCCGGCCCCGTCGCCCTCACCGCCCTGCTGACCCATGGCGCCCTCGTCACGATCGCCGTGCCCGGGAGTCGCGAGTACGCCACCGCAGCCGCCCTCCTGGCCCTCATCGTCGGGCTGACCCGGCTGGCCATCGCCACGGTGCGCGCGGGCAAGGTCACCTACCTCATGTCGCAGCCGGTCGTGCGGGGCTTCACCTCGGGAGCGGCCATTCTGATCCTGCTGTCCCAGTTCCCCTCCACCCTCGGCATGACCGCGGCGGGCGAGAGCGGACTCGTCGGCAACATGATTCGTGTGCTGGGCACGCCGGATTCATGGAACCTCGCCTCCCTAGTGCTGACCGTCCTGACCGTGGCGATCACCCTGCTCGCGCGCCGGATCCACCCCCTCTTCCCCGGGGCGCTGGTCGCGGTGCTGGGTGGGGTGCTCTTCTCGGAACTGGCCGGCTACCGGGGCCCCATCGTGGGCGAAATCCCGGGATCACTGCCTCCCATCAGCCTCGCCTTGCCCTGGGGGATGCTCCCCGCGCTGGTCGTGCCGGGCGTGGTGATCGCGCTGGTGGGCTTTGCCGAGACCACGGCCATCGCCCGCAACTTCGCAACGAATGACCGGGCCCGGTGGAGTCCCGACCGCGAGTTTCTGGCGCAGGGCGCGGCCAACCTCGTCTCGGGTGTCTGCGGGGGCATGCCCGCCGACGGATCACTCTCGCGCAGCAGCCTCAACCACCTGTCCGGCGCGGGGTCACGGTGGTCGGGGGCCGTCACGGGACTTGCAGTGCTCGTCTTTCTGCCCTTCGCCGGGGTGCTGACGGCGCTCCCGAAGGCGGTGCTGGCCGGAGTCGTGATCGCGGCGGTGGGCGGACTGGTCCGGCCCCGCCTGCTGCTGAACGTGTGGACGCTGTCCCGGATCCAGGCGCTGGTGGTTTGGCTCACCCTGGCGCTGTGCCTGCTGCTGGCACCGCGAATCGAACAGGCTCTCCTGCTTGGTATCCTCATGTCGCTCGCCATTCACGTCTGGCGGGAACGGCGCGCCGGATTCCACAGCTGGATGGAGGGCGACGTTCTCCACCTGGAGGTCATGGGCATACTCTGGTTCGCCTCGGCGCCCCGGCTGGAGGAGGCGCTCATGGGCCGGCTGACCGATGCGGGCGGCGTGTCCGAGGTGGTCATTCACCTCGAGGGCCTCGGCCGAATCGATCTGACTGGCGCACTGGTGCTCAAGCGCGCGGTCGACGAGATGCGGACGCTGGGAATCCCCTCGTCGCTCAAGGGCGTGCCACCCCACGCGCGCGAACTGATCGACAACATCTTCGGGATGCCGCCGGCGACGTATTTGTAGGGGAAGCCCGTCGGCGGCTTTCTGGCTGGACTTGGTCTCACACCCGGAACGCCAGATCGTGAGACAGGGCACGAAGATCTAATCATGGTAATCAGCGCACTTGCATCCGTTGATTTGCGAGTGACACATTGGCAGGGATGACTCTTTCCGCACGGTCCCTGCAAGACGATCCGCGGCTTGGCCTTGGCGGCGATAGAAACGTGGTGGACGAGAAGGCTCGAACGCCGGGCAACCGCAGAGCAGCTGCCCCATGGCTGCTCTCCATCTTGTGCCTGTGCATGAGCTGTGGAGAGGGGGCGCCCACTGCGCCGCCGCAGCCGGTTGCCACCATGGTGATCGTGGCGCCATCGGCCGTGACACTGTCCGCATTGCGAGATACGACTCGACTCACCGCGACCGTGCTCGACCAGAACGGTCAGGTTATGACGGGTGCTCTGGTGGCATACTCGTCCAGCGCGGACTCGGTGGCGACGGTGGACGTTTCCGGCCTTGTAACCGCTGTGGGAAACGGGACCGCAGTGGTGACGGCCACGAGCGGCGGAGCGTCCGGGAACGCGACGGTGACGGTGGAGCAGAGGGTGGCGGAGGTGCGCGTGTCGCCGGATTCGGTGACGCTCGTTGCGTTGGGGGACATCGTGCGATTGGCGGTCGAGGCGCTGGACGCGAACGGCCACGAGGTGGCAGGCGCCGAGGTCGCATGGTCGAGCGCGGATTCGGTGGCGACGGTGGACGATGCCGGCCTGGTGACGGCCGTGGGCAACGGGACTGCAGCGGTGACGGCCACAAGCCGTGATGTGTTCGGCAGCGCAAACGTGGCGGTGCGGCAGAAGGTAGCGGAGGTGCGCGTGTCGCCGGATTCGGTGGCGCTGTTCTCGATCGGGGACACCGTGCGTCTGACGGCGGAGGCGCTGGATGCGAACCACCATGCAGTTGCAGAGGCCGGGCTCGACTGGTCGGGTATCGATTCGGTGATGACCGTGGACCCGACGGGCCTGGTCACGGCGGTGGGCAACGGGATCGCGGTTGTTACCGCCACAAGCGGTGAAGCGTCCGGGAGCGCCACCGTGACCGTGCGGCAGAAGGTGGCGGAGCTGGGCGTGTCGCCGGACACGGTGACGCTCGTTGCGGTTGGAGACACGGTGCGATTGGTGGCCGAGGCGCTGGACGCGAATGGTCACGAGGTGGCGAACATCGAATTCACGTGGTCGAGCACGGATTCGGTGGCGACTGTGGACGGGTCCGGCTTGGCGACCGCCGTGGGCAACGGGATTGCCGTGGTGACAGCCACAAGCGGTGAATCCTCCGGAAGCGCTACCGTGACGGTGGAGCAAAGGGTGGCGGAGGTGCGCGTCTCGCCCGATTCGGTGACGCTCTTCGCGCTTGGGGACACCGTGCGCCTGGGAGCCAACGCGCTGGACGCAAACGGCCATGCAGTTGCGCGCGCCGGCTTCGATTGGTCGAGCAGCAATTCGGTGATGACCGTGGACACGACGGGACTGATCATCGCCATCGGCAACGGGTCGGCGGTTGTGACGGCCACAAGCGGTGACGTGTCCGGGAGCGCGACGGTGACGGTGGAGCAGAGGGCGGCAGAGGTGCGTGTCCTTCCGGAGTCGGCATTGCTCTTCGCGATCGGCGACACCGTGCGCCTGGCGGCCGAGGCGCGGGACGCGAACGGCCATGCAATTGCGCATGCCGAGTTCGACTGGTCCAGCAGCGCCTTCGGAGTACGCGTGGACGACTCCGGCCTGGTCACGGCGGTAAGCGAAGGAAACGCCGTGGTGACGGCGGCAAGCGGCGAAGCGTCCGGGAGCGCTGCGGTTCGGGTGACGGTTCTAACCGGTCCTGCCAGGGACCGGGCGATACTGGAGACCTTCTACGAAGCGACCGGTGGCTCGGCGTGGGCGAACAACGACGGTTGGCTCACGGATGCGCCATTGAGCAAATGGTACGGTGTCCGCACCGACCGGGGAGGCCGGGTAGTGGAGCTGGAACTCATCGCCAACAATCTGGAGGGCCACATACCGGCCGCGCTCGGCCGGCTCGATCAGCTCCGGAACCTTGAACTGAGCGGAGCACCCGCCTTCGGTGCGTGGTGTTCACTCACACGTCCAGGCGAGAGGGGTGGCCCCGGTTGGCCCGAATCCGCGAGCGAGGTGGAAGACTACGACCTGCGCTCGCAGGTCACGCACAGCGTTGGAAACCGTACGCTCGGAGCCGACGATGTTCCGCCGCGTGCACTCGCGAGTGCAGGCACCAGCGTTCAAGGTCCCGGCAACCGACTGAAGGGCCGGATTCCACCAGAACTTGGCAGCCTGACCAACCTTGAATCGCTTGGCCTCGGCGTGAACGAACTCTCCGGGCCGCTCCCGCCCGAGCTGGGCAAGCTCGTCAACCTGACCAAGATGTGGCTCCCGGGGAACCTGCTGACCGGCTCACTCCCACCCGAGCTCGGCAACCTGACCCGCCTTGAGCGGCTGGTCCTGACCGTAAGCTACGACCGTTCACTTGACCCCCGGGGCCCGCGAGCATCCCTGTCGGGGCCACTCCCGCCGGAGCTTGGGAAGCTGACTAACCTGCTGGAGTTGGATCTCTTCGGACAGAGATTCACCGGGGAGGTCCCGCCGGTATTCGGAAGGCTGGTGCAACTGCAATACCTGGATTTCGCCTGCAATCGGATTACCGGCACGCTTCCGTCGGAACTGCGAAAGCTCCGCGAATTGCGCTTCTTGCGTCTGTTCGGCAACCGGCTCGATGGGGAGTTTCCCGAATGGCTCGGTGAGCTCACCAACCTGGAGTATGTCGATATCAGTGGTAACCCTTTCTTGACCGGGGAGATTCCGCCGGGCATTGGCGCGTTGACCAAACTGGTCAAGCTGTTCCTATCGGAAAACCGGCTCTCCGGCCCGATCCCGGCAGAGATCGGTCGCATGGCCGGCCTGGAAAAGCTCAATGTGGCGGTGAACCAACTGTCCGGCGTGCTTCCGTCCCAGATCGGGAATCTGACGAATCTGAGGAGTCTGTCGGTTTTCTGGAACCCCGACCTCGCCGGGCCGCTCCCCCGCGAAATCACCCGGATTCCATTGCAGGAGTTCTATTGGGACATCACCAGCCTCTGTGCCCCGCAGGATCGTGGGTTTCAAGGGTGGCTAGCGGGCATTCGGTACCAAAATGGCGCCGGAGACTGCAAACTGATACCGCAAGAGGTCTTCGCCGCGTTTTACGAGGCCACCGGCGGTTCGAGCTGGACAAGCGATTCGAACTGGCTCACGGATGCGCCCGTCTCGTCCTGGTTTGGAGTGACCGTGGAAGACAGTCTGGTCACCGCCCTGGAACTTCCGGGCAATGGACTCTCGGGCATGCTCCCTCCCGCGGTGGGCGACTTTGTGGACCTGAAACGTCTGGACGTGGCGCGCAACGCACTGACGGGCGGTCTTCCCAGAGACCTCGGGGACCTGATTGAACTCCGAGCACTCGATCTCTCGACCAACCGCTTCTCGGGACGGCTCCCGCGCGAATTCGGGCGCTTCGTAGCGCTGGAGCGCCTGGACCTGTCCGACAACCAGCTGGAGGGCGCGCTGCCGGGGGACCTCGTCAACCTGCAGTCGCTTGCGGACCTCAACTGGAGCGCGAGCGGCGCGTGCGCCCCCGAGGCCGCGTGGTTCCAGACCTGGCTCGGTTCGGTCGCGACCCGCTCCGGACCGACGTGTAATGGGCTCTTTTCGCTGTCGGTGGCCGCCGCCCACCTGTCGCAAGCGGCTCAGGATATCGGCGGCGAGGTTCCCCTCATCGCGGGGCGGCCTGCGCTGGTACGGATCCTTGCGACCGCGGACCGCGCGAACGATCACACGCCGAGCGCGCGGGCCGCGTTCCTCCTGGATGGCCGAGGGCTTCACACGGTGGAGATGCCGCTCGGCACTTCCCGGGGCCTCACCGAGGGCCTTCCCGGGCGATTGGACCAATGGTATCACGCCAGGATCCCCGCGGCGGCGCTTCGCCCCGGCGTCGAAATGGCGATCCAGGTCGATCCCGACAGCATCGTCCCCAGATACCCGTTGGACGAAGTGCACGTACCCCTCGACGTACGCGAAGTACCGCCCCTGGAGCTCACGATCGTACCCGTCGTGACAGGGTCCAGCGGTGACACGGAGGTCCTGGAATGGATCCGGAGCGCCGACGATGCGCCGGTGGAGTTCATGCGCGCGGTGCTCCCGGTTGGCGAACTGGATCTGACGATTCGTGAACCGCTCACCATTGCTGACGCGCCGGACGCAGCAAGCTTCGACGACTGGTTGGATCTCCTCGAAGACATCGCACTCCTGCGGGCGACCGAGAACGGAAGCGGGTATTGGTACGCCGTTGTGAATCGCGACGGTGACGAGGGCATTGCCGGGATCGCCTATGTGGAGGGTCGCGCGGGCGCCGGCATTCCCCACGCCGAGGTGTTCGCGCACGAGTTGGGCCACAACATGAGCCTCACCCATGCACCCTGCGGGTCGCCAGCCCGGGTGGATCCGGACTTCCCCTATCCCGATGGCAATATCGGGGTCCTCGGCTACGACCCCCGGTCCGAGGCATTCGTGGATCCCTCGACACCCGACCTGATGTCCTACTGTCGTCCCCAATGGATCAGCGACTACAACTTCACGAAGGCGCTGGAGTACCGGATCCGGGAAGAGGGACAGCCCCGAGCCCGGGCCGCCCAGGTCGAAACCGGTGGTAGCCGGCTGCTGCTGCGGGGCCATGTGACCGCGGAGGGTGCGCTTCACTTCGACCCCGCGTTCGCGCTCGACGCCCCGGCGCAGCTGCCATCGGGCCCCGGCCCATACCGCATCGAGGGCTTCGGTGGGGGTGGCAACCTTGCGTTCTCACTGGACTTCGACATGAAGGCGGTCTCGGAGGGCGGCGGTGGCTTCCTCTTCCTCCTCCCGCTCGCCGAAGACCGCATCGCGTCGCTGGAGCGCATCGTGCTGACCGGGCCGGAGGGCTCCGCGGCGCTGGATCGGGAGACGCGCGTGTCACCGGTGGCCATCGTGATCGACCGGGAGACCGGGCGAATCCGATCCATCCTGCGCGGCGACGCGGCCGGGGCGGTTGTGGCCGCCGCCGCAGTGGACGTGCCCTTGGAGCGGGAGCGGTTGGTGGTCAGCTATGGATTGCCGGAGTTGGAGCCGTGGTAGGCACCGGTGGCGAGAACACCCCGGGCGCACCTGATTGGAACTTCGCGGAGAGGATCCGATGTCAACCATACTTTACAGTATGTAAACCGGAGTGGACATCATGATGGATCCGGTGACTTGGCCTCGCAACGTTTCCTTCGCCATGGCGGCGCTGTTGTTGGCATACTGGACCGGCGGTTGCGGCGACACCGAACCCCCGCCCCCCGCGCCCCGTCCAACGACGGTGACGGTGAGCCCGGCGAGTGTCAGGCTTGCTGCCTTGGAGACTACCGTTCAGCTCGCGGCGGAAGTGCGCGATCAGTACGGCCAGGTGATGACCGGGGCCGTGGTGACCTGGACGAGCGGCGATGCCACGGTTGCGAGCGTGGACGGGTCGGGGCTGGTGACGGCGGTGGGCGAGGGGGTGGCGACGATTGCGGCGACGGCGGGGGATGCGCGGGGAACATCGGCGATCGCGGTTAGCGACCCGGACAACCCGGACCGGGCGGTGCTGGTGGCGCTCTACGAGGCGACGGACGGGCCGAACTGGGTCGACAGCAGGAACTGGTTGACGGACGCGCCGCTACGGGACTGGTACGGTGTGGAAACGGACGGCAGTGGCCGGGTCGTGCAGCTTGATCTCGGCGGCCGGTGGGATGGGGAAGCGCAAACGTATGTGCCGCACGGCCTCTCGGGACCAATCCCTCCGGAACTTGGCAGCCTCGCCAACCTGACGCGGCTTCACCTCGCCGGGAACGAACTCACCGGGCCGATCCCGCCGGAACTGGGCAACCTCGGCAACCTGGCGGGTCTCAGCCTGAATGCGAACAGTCTCACCGGCTCGATCCCGCCGGAACTGGGCAACCTGGGCAACCTGACGTGGCTCCACCTGGGTGGAAACACGCTCTCTGGACCGATTCCGCCGGAACTGGGCGCTCTCGGCAGCCTGACGGGTCTCAACCTGAGTGCGAACAGTCTCACGGGCCCGATTCCGCCCGAACGCGGCACACGTCTTCCAGTATAGTCCGGCAAGGTTTACTATGTAGGCCATAACACGTTATTGGACAACGTGTTCAGTAGGACATGCAGCCTCCGATCGTCCCTTGCGATCCATCGCCATCCGGTGTATTCTTCCCGATGTAGTGCTGCAATGAGTGATACACTACAAGGACGGAACCCACCATGAAGCGACCGAGGACACTCTCCGCCGCGTTCGTGCGGACGGTCAACCGGCCCGGCGTCTACGGCGACGGGCGGGGCGGGCGCGGGCTGAGCCTTCGCGTACATCGGACACGCGATGGCCGGATCACCAAGACATGGCGTCAGCGTGTCAGGATCGAGGGGCGGCTCACCTCGATCGGACTCGGGCCGTACCCCGAGGTGACGCTCGCCGAGGCCCGTCAGAAGGCACTGGACAACAGCCGGGGCGTCCTCTTGGGCCAGGACCCGCGCGGGCGTGGCGTCCCGACGTTCGCCGAGGCCGCCGAGCGGACGATCAAGCTCCACCGGGAGGCGTGGAAGGAGGGGAGTCCGCTTTCCGAGCAGTGGGAGTCCACGTTCCGCCTTCACGCCGCGGCGCTCCTCGACAAGCGGGTGGACCGGATCGAGAGCGCGGACGTGCTCGCGTGTCTCGCGCCGATCTGGAACTCGAAGCCCGCAGCGGCGCGGAAGACCCAGCATCGGATCACCGCCGTTTTCCGCTGGTGCATCGGTCGAAACTACCGGGCGGACAACCCGGTGGACCGGGCGGTCGTTGCGCTGCCGAAGGCGAACGGCCACACGACAACCCACCACCGCGCGCTCCCGCACGGAGAGGTCGCCGCCGCGCTCCGAGCGGTTCGCCGGACCACCGATACACACCCTTCGGCGGCCCTGTGCGTCGAACTGATCGTCCTCACCGCCGTTCGTCCCGGCGAAGCGAGGGGCGCGCTTTGGCACGAGATCGACATGGACGCGGCGACGTGGACGATACCGGCATCCCGGATGAAGGCGGGCCGCGAGTTCACGGTCCCACTCAGCACCGCCGCGCTCGATGTGCTCGAACGGGCGCGCAAGCTGTCGGGCGAATCGCCGCTGGTGTTTCCGTCGCGGACCGGCGGGCCGCTGCCACCGAAAGCGCCGCTCAGGGTGCTCAAGCGCGCCGGTGTCGCCTCGACGCTGCACGGATTCCGGTCGAGCGCCCGGTCGTGGATGGCCGAGTCGGGCGTCCCGGCGGAGGTCGCGGAGGCTTGCCTTGCCCACGTCCCGAGAAGCCAAGTCGTTCAGGCGTATCAGCGATCCGACCTGCTGAAACGCCGCGCCGAAGTCATGCAGGCATGGGGCGAGTACCTCGGGTAGCTGCAAGCCAGCCCCAACCCCGATCCGCACAAACCTTCCTCTTCCCGTAGCGCCGTCGGCGGGCGACCGCGACCGCATTGCCGCCATCCACGGCGGCAAAGCCGAGCCGAACCGGCCTTGCCGGACCGGATTCCACACCTCTGGACGTTCACCCCGCAGTTCGCCAAGGGGGGCGTCTTGCCGCGCCGCTGGCGGAGACCCCGAACGAGCCCCGGACAACATCGGACAACTATAGACACCATAGACATATAGGGGATTCCCTTTGGGTTGACTGGCTTGTCTGCGTTCGTTCAGCGTTCGGGCATGGAGAAGACGCTGGAGGGACAGTTCATCTCACGCATCGGCGCGTTTCTCGGGCGCTCGGGCGTGAGCCCGACGGCGTTCGGCCAGATGGCGGTGGGCGATCCGAATCTGATGCGCCAGATCGGGCGTGGCCGTTCGCCGTCGCTCAGGACGGCGGACCGGATTCTCGCGTTCATCGCCGAGCACGACGGGGCATCGGGCGGTGGACGCGATCCCCCTCGACGGTCGTGACACCGGAGACCGACCAGCAAGCAGAGCACAACGAGGAGGAGCAGGATGATGACCGAGAACCCGAGGAACGAGAGAACGAACCCACCGATCCGCTTCCTGCGGCTGCCCGAGGTGATGAAGCGCACGGGCCTGTCGCGGAGCACGATCTATGTCCGGCTGGCCGAGGGGCGCTTCCCCCGGCCCGTCGCCCTGGGCGGGCGCGCCGTGGGCTGGATCGAGGCCGAGATCGAGGAGTGGGTCGCCGAGCGGATCGCCGAGAGCCGATCCGTGGGCGAGCGGGCCGGTGAGCGCGTCGAGGCCGCGTACCGGATCCCCGAGGCCGGTTGGCGGGCGGCGGAGACCCGCCCGGTGCAGTGATGCGGCGCGCTCGAAGCGGCCGGGGAACGGCGTCTTGGGCTTGCCTTGGGGAGGCAAGCCAGCGTACCCCGTGTAGGACACGGGGGCTGGCGAGGGGATGGCGCTGCCCCCCTTCGAACCCCAACAACATCCGCGCGCCGCTGGAGCGCGCGGGCGGGGGCTCCGCCCCCCGTCCCCCGTGTCGGGCGGTCGTCCGATGAGCGGCCGCCGCCCCGCAACCGTCTCCGCCCGCGTGTCGGCGGCAGAACTCGCCGACTGGCGGGCCAAGGCCGCGGCCGCCGGCGTTCCGCTGTCGGCGCTCGTCCGGGAGGCCATGGCCCGCACGCGCACATGGACCGCCCCGGCGGCCGAGGTCGAGCGCGAGCGCACGAAGCAGGTCGCGCGCATCGGCAACAACCTCAACCAGATCGCCCGGTGGGTGAACACCCACAAGGCCGCCATCGAAGCCGTCGAGGTGATCGTCCACCTGATCGCCGTCGAGCGGGCGCTCCGCGCGCTGGTGCCCGCTCAAAGCCCGGACACCGATGCTCGTTAAGTTCCTCGCGCACGGAACCGGGTCGGCCCGCAAGGCGGCCAAGTACCTCCTCGGCGAGCTTGACGCTGCCGGGAAGGAGCGCGAAGGCGTCGAGGTGCTCAGGGGAGACCCCCACCAAGTGGCCGCCGTGGCCGATACGCTCCCCTTCGACCACAAGTACACCTCCGGCGTGATCGCGTGGGCGCCGGAGGACGAGCCGACCGAAGAACAGATCGAAGCCGTCCTCGACGAGTTCGAGAAGACGGCATGGGCGGGGCTCGAACCCGACCGCTACGCATGGGCGGCGGTGCTCCACCGCGAGAAGGACGGCGGAGCGCACGTTCATGTCCTTGCCGCCCGATGCGACTTGGAGACCGACCGCAGCCTGAACGTCGCCCCGCCCGGCTGGGAGAAGACGTTCGGCGCGCTTCAGGACGCCTTCAACCACGAACACGGCTGGAGCCAGCCGGACGATCCGGCCCGGGCCAGGGTGCAGCAGCCCGGACACCGCGCCTACGTCGAGGCCGCCCAGCTGAGGGCCGGGCTCCGGCTCGAAGCCTCACCCCGAGAGTTGATCCGGGACTACCTGCTCCAGCGCGTCGAGCAAGGCGCGGTGCGTGATCGCCACGAGGTCGTTGCCGCACTACGGGAGGCGGGGCTTGAAGTGCCCCGCCAAGGGATGGACTACCTGACCGCCATGGACCCCGAGACGGGGAAACGGTGGCGGCTGAAAGGAGAACTGTACGGAGTTGATTTCCAACGCGAACGACTTGACCGAGCGGCTGCGGAAGAAGTTGGAGACCGAGCGCAGGGAGATCGAGGAGTTGACCGCCGACGAGCTCGAACGGCTCGCCGGGAACTCGCGGCGCGCCGTCAGATACGCGCTGCGTACCATCAGGCGCGATACGGAGGTGGCGACCGGGCGGATGCGCGAGTTGCTGATGAAGGGTTGGATGAGGCCCCTTATCGTCGGCCTGAGCCTCTCGCTCGGCACCTTCGGCGGAAGCTGGGCGACGATGCGCTGGCTGTCGAGGAGCATCCAGACCCGGATCGAGGCCCGCGCCGAACTGGGCCGGGACATCGAGGACGCACGGCGGACGCTCGCCCAACTGGAGGTGGACACGTGGGGGCTCGTGTTCCACGAGATCAAGGGCGAGCGGTTCGTCGTGCTGCCGGACGGGGTGCTGGACCGTCCGCCGTGGCGGGTGGACGACCGTCCGGCCTTGAAGCTGTCGAACGAGTGAGGAGGCTGTATGAGCGCGTTAGAGGGGCAGTTGACGAGGGCCTTGCGGAGGTTGTCCGAGCAGTACGAGCGGGAACAGCGGCGGCACTCCGAACAGGTCGAGGCCTTGCGGCGGCAAGTCGAGCGGCAGACCGGGGAGAACGCCACCTTGAGGCGGCGAATCGAGCGGCTCGACGAGCAGGTGACAGGCTTGACCGAGTACTACGGGACATCTGGCGCCGCGAGACCGCGCGACCGCGGCTGGTGATAAGGCCGCCGACGCACGGGCCGGACCGCGATGCCGGTCCGAGCCGGTGAGTAGCGCGGGGAGCGAAGTGGTCTCCGTTCGTTCCTCAACGTGTATCTTACCGAATCAAGCATCGCTCAGTCCGGAAGGAGGCGAAAGTGGCTGGCAACTCACAGGATGAACTGCGCCCGGTCTACGGTCCGCCCGCACCGAGGGCCGGCGTCAAGGTCTTGGATCGCTTGGACGGTTCGATCAAGCGGCGATGCGGTGCTCGACCCGCTGGCCTTCCAGAGCCGGGCTCGCTGTTGCCGACGCTCTTCAAGCTGCCCAAGCAGGCCAGTATCCGGACGGCATCCACGGTGGCAAGGACTGCCGCGTGCAGGAAATCAACGGAGAGGAGACACTTGCCTCGCAAGCTGCACGAAATGGCCACCGCCCGTCCCGAAGGCAAGGATGCGCGCCGCAGAGAAGACGGCGGAACCCATGCGCGTTCCCAGCCCGGCGATGTGACCGCCACGGCCCGCGCCTTCGCCATCGTGCTCCTTTCGGCGTTGTGGGGCATGGTTGCCCAAGTCGCGCCGGCGGCCGCCTCGGTCCAGTTTCGCCCGTTCGTAGTCAATCACCCCTCGGCCCCGGAGGAGACCGCCCTCGAGCCCTATATGGTCGTTGGGTTCGGTATCATACGCTCGGCGACCACACGGTTCAGCGATGGTCACGACTCCGGGCACTACGCGCTGTACGGAAGCGAGGATCTGTTCGATGTCGGAGCCTTCGCGACCGGCCTGCAAGGTCGTCTCGCCGTGGGTGCGAAGGTGCCGTCCCGACTCCGCGTTCAGTTGGAACTCAGTCTGGCTCGGCGGCTCGGCTATCGAGGCAACACCAACTACTTGATCGCTGGGGAGCAGCAGCCGTCCGAGGCAAAGCTGGATGCCTGGCAGCTCCTTCTCGCCGGGTTCTACGATTTGCCAGGCTGGACGCTTGATCCGGGCCGCGAAGTCCGGCCGTTTCTGGGCGTCGGAGCGGGGATCAACACCTACCGCTTGAGCGGCTATGTTCAACGGTTTCCCGATCCGGTCGATCCCAACGGCCGCCTCCGTCGGGGTCCGGGCGGCGAGATCCCCTACACCGCCATCCCCGGGGGACGCGGGAGGAACCTCTCTTGGATGCTGGCAGCAGGTCTGGCCGTGCCTCTTGTGGAGGGTAGTATCCAGTTCGTCCTTAGCTACCGATATGCCGGCTTGGGAGAGATCCAGACGGACATTGGCGAGATGACCGTCGTTCGGTATCGAAATGACGGGACTTGGGGAGAGAATCTGATCCGAATAAACCAGACCGCCGCCAATCTCAGTGCCCACTCGCTCTTGGCGGCCGTCGCGTTCGAGCTGTAGCTCAGCACGGCGCTCGGCGACTCGTTTGGAAACACTCGGTAGGTCTGCGTTGGCAGCTTGAGAGAATCGTCCAATAGTTTCCGTTACGGGCGCATAGATTCTCGTTCACATTTGCATATTCAAAGTGATACACAGCCCGATGGATAGTTTGTGTAAGTTGTTGTCCGAAAACAAGTTGAGAAATTGTCCGATCAATGTTTCCCGGTTCCGCCCGAACTGGGCACCCTCGGCAGCCTGTCGGCTCTAAGCCTGAATGACAACGAACTCAGGAGCCCGATTCCGCCGGAACTGGGTACCCTCGGCAGCCTGTCGGTACTAAGCCTGAATGACAACGAACTCACGGGCCCGATTCCGCGGGAACTGGGCACCTTGGCCAGCCTGTCGGCCCTCAACCTGAGTGACAACGAACTCACGGGCCCGATTCCGCCGGAAGTGGGCACCCTCGCCAGTCTGTCGGTTCTCAACCTGAATGGCAATGATCTGTCCGGCCCGATTCCGCCGGAATTGCGCAATCTCGCCAACCTGACGTTGCTCGACCTGGCTGGGAATACTCTTTCCGGCCCGATTCCACCCGAACTGGGCGGCCTTGTCAAGCTGAGGCGGCTCGACCTGGGTGAAAACGCTCTTTCCGGCCCGATTCCGCAGGAACTGGGAAGTTTCGGGAACCTGACGGGGCTTTACCTGGAAGACAACAGTCTTTCCGGCCCGGTTCCGCCGGAACTCGGCAACCTCGCCAACTTGAGGTGGCTTAACTTTCGCAGTAACCGCCTCACTGGCCCGCTCCCGCACAGTTTCCTGCTGCTCGACCGGCTCGAGCGTCTCTACGCTTCAGCAAACGATCTCTGCGTCCCCGGCATCTCCGCCTTTTCGGCATGGCTCAAGGGTATCCGATCCCGCGATTTCGCCGTGTTCACTCCCTGCAACGCCGCCGACATTGCCGCGCTCGAGGCACTGTACGACGCCGCGGGCGGCGACGGCTGGATCGACTCCGACGGTTGGCTGAGCGATCGCGACCTGGAGGAATGGCACGGGGTCACGATGGACTCCATCGGCCGAGTGACGGAACTCGACCTGGCGAGCAACGGCCTGGCCGGACACCTGCCGCCACTGATCGAGGACCTGGCTCGGATGACCGTCCTGCGCATGGGAGACAACGCACTCACGGGCAGGTTGCCGCTTACGCTGACCCGCCTCGCCCTCTCAGAGCTCCGATACGCGGGAACGGACCTGTGCGCCCCGTCCGAAGAGTCCTTCCAGGAATGGCTGGACGGCGTTTCGTCGCACGAGGGGACGGGTATCGAGTGTGCCCCGCTGTCGGATCGCGATGTCCTTGAGGCGCTCTACAACTCGGCTGGCGGCCCGAACTGGGCGCGCAACGACAACTGGCTGACCGACGCGCCGCTGGGAGAGTGGGAAGGGGTCACCGTGGACAGCGAAAACCACGTAGTCGGTCTGGATCTCAGGCAAAACAGGCTCACCGACCGGATCCCGCCGGAAATCGGCAGCCTCGCCAGCCTGGCGGTTCTGACTCTGTCGGGAAACGATCTCACCAGCCGGATTCCGCCGGAACTGGGCAGCCTCGCCAAGCTGACCGAGCTGCATCTCGGCTGGAACCAACTCACCGGCCCGATCCCGCCGGAACTGGGCTCCCTTGGCAAGCTGACGTGGCTCGAGCTGCCTGGAAACAGTCTTTCCGGCCCGATTCCGCGGGAACTGGGCGGCCTCGTCGAACTGAAGCGCCTCTACCTGGAGGACAACGAACTCACGGGTCCGATCCCGCCGGAACTCGGTGCCCTCGCCAACCTGACGTGGCTCGAGCTTTCAAGAAACAGGCTGACGGGCCCCATCCCGCGGGAGCTCGGGAGCTTGCCGGGTCTGGTAGTGCTTGACCTCGGGGACAATGCGCTCAAAGGTCCGATTCCCGCCGAACTCGGGAATCTGGCCCGCCTTGGCTGGCTGTTCCTATGGGGCAACAACCTGACCGGCCCGATTCCCGGGGAACTCGGCAGCCTCGCGCGCGTCACCCGCCTGTCGCTCAGCGACAACGAACTTTCCGGCGTCATTCCGGGAGAACTCGGCGGCCTTGCCCGCGTGACCTCCCTGGGACTCGACGGCAACGCCCTCTCCGGCCCGCTCCCGCCCCGGCTCGGCGAGCTCTCGAGGCTGGAAGCGCTGCTGCTCAACAACAACGAACTGACGGGTTCGGTGCCCCCGGAGTTTGGCGGCATGGCGAGCCTGCGGGAGCTTTCGGTCGCCAACAACACCGCGATGTCAGGAGCCCTCCCCGCGGATCTGACCGGTCTCCACGAACTGGAGGCGCTCATAGCTGGCGGCACGGACCTGTGCGCGCCCACGGACGGCGACTTCAAGACCTGGCTCGAAGGGATAGCCAGGCGCAGGATCCGCCACTGCGCCGAAGGACTGCCGGCGGCCTACCTGACGCAGGCGGTCCAGTCGCGTGAGTTTCCCGTTCCGCTGGTGGCGGGCGAGCGGGCGCTGCTGCGGGTGTTCGTGACGGCTGGCGAGACCACCCGCGAAGGAATACCGCGGGTCGTGGCCCGCTTCCATGTGGACGGCCGCGAGACGCACGTGGAAGACATCCCGGGCAAGTCCGATCCGATCCCGACCGAGGTGGACGAGAGTCGTCTCTGGAAGTCGGCGAACGCGGAGATCCCGGCGCATGTGATTCAGCCGGGGCTTGAGATGGTGGTCGAAGTGGATCCGGATGGGACGCTGAACCCGGATCTCGGGGTCCCGCGACGGATTCCGGCTTCGGGCCGGCTGGCGGTGGAGGTGCGCGACATGCCCACCTTCGACCTGACCGTGATTCCGTTCGTCTGGACCGAGACCCACGACTCTTCCATCGTGGACCTCGTCGAGGCGATGGCCGCGGATCCCGAGAACCACGAGATGCTCGAGGACACCCGCACGCTGCTGCCGATCGGCGAACTCGATGTCACGGCACACGAACCCGTGTTGAGTTCGACCAACAACGGGATCGTGCTGCTCTTCCGTACCGGGGCCATTCGGGCCATGGAGGGTGGGACCGGACACTACATGGGCATGATGGTACCGCCTGTCAGGTTGGTGGGTGGGGCTTCCTTCGGCCCTCCCGCCAGGTCGAGCTTCTCGCAGCCCTATCCATACATCGTGGCCCACGAACTCGGACACAACATCAGTCTCTATCACGCCCCGTGCGGTGATCCCGCCGGCCTCGACTCCAACTTCCCGCACTCCGACGGATCGACCGGGGCCTGGGGCTACGACCTCCGCGACGGCGGGAGCCTGGTACGCCCGTCCACGGCCGACCTGATGTCGTATTGCCGGCCCTCGTGGATGAGCGATTACCACTTCACCAACGCGCTGCGCTTCCGGTTGAGCGACGCGGACAGCGTGGGGTTGCCGCGGGTTTCGGGGCCGCGCCGGTCGCTGCTGCTCTGGGGTGGAGTGGGTGCCGACGGCGTGCCGTTCCTGGAGCCCGCGTTCGTGGTTGACGCGCCGTCGGCGCTGCCTCAAACCGGCGGAGCGTACAGGCTCACCGGAAGCACCGCCGGCGGTGCCGAACTGTTCTCTCTTCGCTTCGACATGCGCCAGGTGGCGGACGGCGACGGCAGTTCCGGCTTCGCCTTCGTGCTCCCTGTGGAGTCCGGATGGGAGGGTGCGCTCTCCAGCATCACGCTGTCGGGTCCCGGGGGGTCGGTCACGCTGGATGGTGATAGCGACCGGTCGATGGCGATCCTGCGCGACCCGCGGACCGGCCGGATTCGGGGTATCCTGAGCGACCTGCCCGCGACGGTGCTGACCCGGATGGATGCGGTTGCGGCCTTGGCGGCGGATCGGCGCTTCGATGTGCTTTTCAGCCTGGGGATTCCGGACGCTGAGGCGTGGCGAAGGTGATCTGACGCAAACAGACGCCGCAAACCCGCCGCCGGGGTTGACCGGATGCCACGATGAAGGACAGGCTAGTGTCGCAATTGCGATACATGAGACTTCGGATGAAGACACACAGTTCGATGCTTCACGTCCGGATGGACACTGAGATGAATCGGAAGGCGACGGCGGCGCTCGCCGCCGTGGGGATGACAGCCTCGGAGGCCGTGCGGCTATTCTGCCACCGAATCGCGGTCGATCAGGCTTTCCCGCTCGAACTCAAGGTACCGAACTCACAGACCCGCCGTGCCATGGCCGAGTCGGAGGAAATGATGAGAAGGGGGACGGCCCGGTTCGCCAGCGCGGACGAGATGTTTGCGGAGCTTGAGGAAGCCGGCGGCCAGTAAGCGGACGATTCGCCGAAACCGGGCGGCTTGATCAACTTCGTCCGCGCTGGCACTCACGCCGAGTTGTTCGAATGAGCGTCCACCAAGGGAGGCGAACTGATCCAGAACGGATGCACCGCCGCTCGAATGCAGACGAGCGTGCCGGGGTTGCCAATCCGGTCAGACCGTACCCACCTCGTCCACGGGTCCACCCTCGGTTTCGGCGTCCACCTCGCCCTCCTCGACTTCGCTCTCCGCCTCCCACTCCCGCATCCTCTTCTCCATTACCATCCCGTCGATCGTCTCGATCAACGCCCCCCCGCGCTTGTCCGTGTGCCGGATCACACCCTCCTCGTCGAGCACGAAGATCGTGGGCCATCCGTACACACCCCACTCGGTCGCGATCGGCCCATTGGCGGCCACCACGTCGGCGTCAGGCTGGCTGTGACCGTCCCACCAGGTCCGGTAGGCGAGGCGCTCCCCCTTCTTCGCCTCGACGATCGTCTTCAGCTCGGCGTCGCTGTTGACGCCCAGCAGCGCGACGTCCTCCTCGTCGAAGAGATCCAGCATGGCGCGCTGGTAGGGGTACTCGCCGCGGCACGGCCCGCACCACTGCCCGGAGAAGATCACCGCGACGATCTTGCCGCGGTATTCCTCCAGCTCGAACTCGACGCCCTCGGTGTCCTTGCCGACGATGTTGGGGGCCACCCGGCCAGGCATCAGGTACTCGATGTGGAACCGCACCCTGGCCAGGGCCTCGGCGGCTGCAGGGTACGACTCCTGAAGCGCCGCCAGCCCCGCTGCCGCACGCGCCGTCTGCTCGTCGCTCATCCGGCCCCGCTGCAGACCCCAGCCGATGCCCGAGACGGAAACCTCGACGCCGCGCTCCAGATCGGCGGTCGATTCGGGGAGGGAAAGGGCGGCGTCGATCGCCGCGAGCATGCGGTCCACCTGGGCATCCGTGAACGCCTCGCCGGGAGCCGGGTATGTGATCAGTCCGGGCCATGACAGGGCGCGGCCGACGAAGTCGGGCATCGTCGGCATGGCGGCGGCGTAGTATTCGAGCATGTTCGTGGTCCGCTCGATCATGTCCCGGGCGTCGGGGTGTTGCTCGGCCAGGGCTTCCAGATAGGCGCCGATCCGCTCCTGCTGCTCCTCGCCGACCTCGGGGATCGCGATGCGCCGCGTGAAGCTCCAGAGATGGAAGTCGGCCTCGCTTTCGAAGTCGGCCAGCGTCTCCTCGGCGGTCATCGCCGCCTCGAGGGCCGTCATGAGCTCCTCGAAGCTCTCGTCGGAGAGGGGCTCGCCTCCGTTGTCGTAACGGGCCGCATCCGGGAACCACGGGCGCTCCGCGGCGGCCGGGAGATTCAATTCAGTGGACATGACGGCGTCATCGCCGGTGCTGGCGCCCGTGGTCCCCGCGACCAGCACGCCCAGCCCGAACGAAACGACCACGGCACCGATTATTGCCAGGGATCTACGCATTATTCCTGTCCTTTCTCGGCTTCGGCCTCCGCTCCGGCCTCCGGGTCCTCCTCATCGTCCGTCTCCGACTCGGCCTCCTCCGACTCCACTTCGGCAGCCTCCGACTCCATCTCCCACTCCCGCATCCGCTTCTCCATCAGCAGCTCGTCCACCGCGGCAATCAACGCCCCCCCACGCTTGTCCGTGTGCCGGATCACACCCTCCTCGTCGAGGACATAGATCTGGGGCCAGCCCAGCACGTTCCACTCCGCCGCGATCGGTCCCTCGGCGGCCACCTGGTCGGCGTCCGGCTGGCTGTGGCCGTCCCACCATGTACGGTAGGCGAGGCCCTCCCTCTCCTTGGCCTGCACGATCGTGTCCAGCACGGCGTCGCTGTTGACGCCCAGGAGCGCCACATCCTCTTCCTCGTAGATCTCCAGCATGGCGCGCTGGTACGGGTACTCGCCGCGGCAGGGTCCGCACCACTGCCCCGAGAAGATCAGGGCGACGATCTTGCCCCGGTAGTCCTCGAGCGCGAACTCGACCCCCTCGGTGTCCTTGCCGACGATGTTGGGCGCCACCTTGCCCGGCATGAGATTCTCGATCACGAACCGCTGCTGGTCCAGCTTCTCCACGGCGTCCGGATACTTCTCCGCGAGCCTGTCCATGAAGGCCGACACGTGCAGGGACTGTTCCTCGCTGAGGGTCCCCCGTTGCAGCTGCATGCCCAGTTGCCAGAGAGGAACCGACGCTTCGTCCTCGAAGTTGCCCGAGGCCTCGGGGACGTTGAGGGTGGCCTCGAGCTGCGCGAGCAGCTGCTCCACCTGGGCGTCCTCGAAGGGTTCACCGTCGCTCGGCAGCCCTTCCGGGTCGGAAAAGAGCGTGGCGAATCCGACGAACGACGGCATCGCCGGCATGGGCGAGGCATAGCCGTCGAGGAGCCTTCTGCGCTGGCTGATTGCGCGGCTGTCGGGATGCTCCTCGGCCAGGGCGTCCATGTAAGCGTTGATCCGCTCCTTCTGCTCGTCGCTGATTTCGGGAACGGCGAGCCGGCGCATGAAGTTCCACAGGTGGAGGTCGGCCTCGCGTTCGAAGTCGGCCAGGGTTTCGTCGGCGGTCATCGCGACTTCGAGCGAGGACATCAACTCCTCGAAGCTCTCATCCGACAAGGGTTCGCCGTCGTTGTCATACTGGGCCGCATCCGGGAACCACATGCGCTCCGCGGCGGCCGGGAGGTCGAGTTCGAACACGTCGGTCTCGGCGTCGGGGGCACCGATACCTCCGGCCAGGAGCATTCCCAGTCCGAAGGAAACGACGACTGCGCAGACTACCGCCAGGGGCTGCTTCATGGGACCTGTCCTTTCTCGGTTTCGCTTACGGGATCGCCAGCGTTTTCGGCTTCGGTTTCGGCGTCCGCGTCGTCAGTGGGCTCTGCCTCGGCCTCTTCGGCTTCCGCCTCCGCCTCCCACGCGCGCATCCTCTTGTCAATCAACAGCCTGTCCACGGCGGCGATGAGTTCGCCCCCGCGCTTGTTCACATGCCGGATCACGCCCTCCTCGTCGATGACGTAGATCGTGGGCCAGCCGCTGACGTTCCACTCGGTTGCGATCGGCCCCCCGGTGGCCGCCACCTCGGCGTCCGGCTGACTGTGCCCGTCCCACCAGGTGCGGAATTCCAGGCGCTCCTCCTTCTTCGCCTCGACCGCCGTCTCCAGCAAGGCGTCGCTGTTGACGCCCAGGAGCGCCACGTCCTCATCCTCGAAGAGGTCCAGCATGGCGCGCTGGTACGGGTACTCCCCGCGACAGGGGCCGCACCACTGCCCGGAGAAGATCAGCGTGACGATCTTGCCACGGTAATCTTCGAGCTCGAACTCGACGCCCTCGGTGTCGGTACCCACGATGTTCGGCGCGACGTTGCCCGGAATGAGATTCTCGACCAGGAAACGCTGGCGGTCGATGAACTCCGCGGCGTCGGGGTTCTCCTCCTTGAGTCCCTCCAGATAGGCCACGATCCGCGCGGTCTGTTCTTCGCTGACCTGGCCCAGCTGCAGACGGTTGCCGAAGCGCCAGAAGAGGGTGCCCGCTTCACCCTCGATGTCGGAGCCCACCTCGGGCAGATTGAGCGCGCCCTTGAGCGTGGTGAGCATCCGGTCCACCTGGGCGTCTTCGAAGGGCTCCCCTTCGTTGTCGTATTCGTCGGCCATCCCGAAGAACATGACGCTGAGGGTGGCGGGCGGGGCGCTGGGCATTGAAGCGGCGTAGGATTCGAGCAGTTGCCCGCGCCGCTCGATGACCGTGCGGTGGTCGGGGTGCTGCTCGGCCAGCTTCTCCAGGTACTCCGTGGCCCGCGCCTTCTGCTCTTCGGTGACCTCGGGGACCGCGAGGCGGCGGATGAAGCTCCAGAGCTGCGCGTCCGCCTCGGTCTCGAAGTCCGCCAGCGTCTCGTCGGCGGTGAGCGCCGCGTCAAGGTGCGAGAGGAGTTCGTCGAACTGCTCGTCGGCGAGGGGCTCGCCTCCGGTGTCGTAGTCGGCGATGGGGGGGAACCACATTTCCTGGAGCGCGACGGGGACATGGGCGAGCGGCGGTGCCGACCCCTCGTCCGCGTCAGGGGCTCCACGGCTGCCGGCCAGGAGCATTCCCAGCCCGAAGGAAACGACTACTGCGCACACTACTGCCAGGGGCTGCCGCATGGGGGGACCTCTTTCTCTGCGGGATGCGGATGCGGCTTTGGGGACCGGTTTACGGAACCATACTGAGAGTACGGCTCGGTTGGCGTACCGGCAAATGGCGTCGTGGGTTGGGGTGTCCGCCGATGGGCGGGCTGGGAGGGTATTGGGCGGGGATTAGACTGCCCAAGCGCCGTCAGAGCGCTGGCCTTGCCGGCTCCCACCGGCCCTCAGGAGAAGAAACGGCGCAATGACCGGAGGATTTCCTCCATCTTCTCGATCCTGAGGGCACCGATTCGCTTGGCGATGAGCGAGGAGTGCATCGTAAACAGCTTGGTCGGTTTCACCATCGATGGTTTGGGAAGCCCACCTTCCGCGAAGTGGCCCTGCCAGAGGGGCACCGCGTTCGGGTCATCCGTGATTTGAGAGGTCACCGCTGCCAGTACGAGGTCCTCACCGGCGGCGTTGAAGGAATCCGGGGACAGGACCAGCGCGGGGCGCCTCTTGGATGAACTGAGATCGGTGAAGGGGAAGGAGACGAGAACGATGTCGCCCTGCCTATAGGGCATCGTAGACGGCATCCTCCTCGTTTTCCCAGAACTCGAAGCTACGCTCCGAAGCCCTCAACCACGGAACCGCAGCCGCAAGCCGTTTCAACTCACTCTCGGAAAAGACCTGGTAGATCTCGCCGGGTGTGGGTTTCTCCACCTCCTGCAGGGGCGCGAACACCCCATCCCTATACTCGGCCTTGATGCTCATGGCTCATACTCTATCAGAGAACCGGTGGCGATGGTAGGCCTCCTCCCGCCAGGGTCAGCTGCTTCCGGCGTCCGTCTCAGCCCCCTCCCCCGCCTCCTCCGCCGGAGCCGCCGGCGTCATCCCCACCGGCCCGGATGTCTCATAGTCCCGCATCAGCTTCTCCATCCACAGCTCGTCCAGCGCGGCAATGAACTCGCCCCCCCGCTTGCCCACGTACCGGATCACACCCTCCTCGTCGAGGATGTAGATCGTCGGCCATCCAGTCACGTTCCAGCGGGTGGCGATCGGCCCCTCGGCGGCCACCACGTCGGCATCCGGCTGGCTGTGGCCGTCCCACCAGGTGCGGTACGGGAGCCGCTCGTCGATCTTGGCCTGCTGGATCGTCTCGAGCTCGGCGTCGCTGTTGATGCCCAGCAGCACGATCGGGCGGTCCTGGTAGTTCTCCAGCACGAAGCGGTGATAGGGGTACTCGCCCCGGCAGGGCCCGCACCACTGCCCCGAGAAGATCAGGGCCACGATTTTGCCCCGGTACTCCTCGAGCTCGAACTCGACGCCGTCGGTGTCCGTCCCGACGATGTTGGGCGCGACGTTGCCGGGAACGAGATTGCTCACCACGAAGATCTCGTCGTCGAGCATCTCGGCGGCGTCGGGGTGCTTCTCCTTGAGCCCTTCGTAGTAGCCCACGACCCGCTGGACCTGCTCCGGCGACAGGCGACCCTGCTGCAGGCGGCGGCCGAAGCGCCAGAAGTGGAGCCGGGCTTCACCCTCGAAGTCCGCCAGCGATTCGGGGATGTTCAGGGCGACGTCCAGCCGAGACATCATCTCGTCGATCATGCCGTCTTCGAAGAGGTCGCCGTCCGGGTTGAATTCGTCGCCCTCCCCGAAGAGCATCAGCGAACCGGAGAGGGAAGGGGGTGGACGGTCATTGGGCTCCGAGTAGCTGTCGACCAGTGAGGCCCTGCCGTTGATGATGCCCGCGTAATCGGGGTGTGCCTCGGCGAGATCCGCGAGATACGACTTGACCCGCTCCTTCTGTTCGTCGCTGATTTCGGAGGGCGAGAGGCGGCGGATGAAGTTCATGAGATGGACTTCGGCTTCACGCTTGAAATCGGCCAGGGTCTCGTCGGCGGTCATGGCCTCGTCGACCGCGGTCATCAGCGCCTCGAACTTCTCGTCGTCGAGCGTTCCCCCCTCGGTCGCGTAGTCGCTGATCGGTGGGAACCACGGCTCCTGCGCCGCGATCGGCAGCTGCCACTCGGATTCGGCGGGGGCCGCGGCGCGAGCGCCGGAAATGATGAACTCGGACGCGACCACGCCGAGGATGAACGATGCGACCGCGACCATCAGGACTGCCTGGGGCTTCTTCATTGGGGACCTTTCTTCCCTGGGGGACGCTCCTATCTCAGCGTCCGGACTGCTTCCGGGTCGCGGAGCGTGCCCGACCCGGCATACATTCTTCGATTCCTCTGATCTTGCACCCGTTCGCTAACGGCGGCAACGACTTCGGCCTTGGAGGGCGGCTTTTCTCGGCGCACTCTGCGATCCGGAGGTCCGCAAGCGGAAAGCCGCGGACCCCTACAGCGCCCCCTTCAGGAACTCCAGAAACTCCTCGCGATCCCGTGTCAGCCCGAGGAACGTCGCGATCGTCTCACCCTCGCCGTCCAGCACCGCGTAAAGCGGCAGCGCGATCGTGCCGAACTTCTCCTTCTGGTAGTCCATCTGGTCCTCGTAGACCTCGCCCTCCCCGTCGGTGAAGAGGCGGGCCAGGACGAAACGCTCCAGCTGCTCCGCGACTTCGGGGATCGTGAACATGTTCGACTCCATCCAGCGGCAGTTGGTGCAGGTGTAGCCGGTGAAGTCGATGAAGACGCGGTTGCCGCTCTCGCGGGCGGCGGCGAGGGCTCCGTCGAGATCGTTCTGATACCAGTGGAAGCCGTCGTGCTCCTCGCCCCGTTCGGCCATTGCGAGCGCGCCTGCCGGAGTGTCCTCGAAGCGCGGCGGCAGGAAGGACTCGATCTCGCCGAGGGGACGCCCGTCGAGGCCGAGGGTGAGCCAGATGCCCAGGACGACAAATCCGCCCGCGAAGCCGAGGCGGACGGGCTTGGGTCGGGCAGCCGGTCCGCCCGCGCCGGCCGCGGCCACGGCGGACCGCGCGCTGAGCAGGATGTAGGCCGCGATCACGACGCACAGCACCGCCCACGACACGAGCACCACCTGGCGGGTGAAGATTCCCCACCCCAGCACCAGGTCCGCGTTCGAGACGAACTTGAGCGCGGCGCCCAATTCCACGAGACCCAGCACCACCTTGACCGACTTGAGCCAGCCCCCCGAGCTCGGCATGCGCTTCAGCATGCGCGGGGCGAGGGCGAGGAAGAAGAAGGGGACGGCGAAGGTCGTCGAGAAGACGAGCAGCCCGACCACCGGCTGCTGCCACTGTCCCTGCGAGGCCAGCACGAGCAGCGTGCCCACGAACGGGGCCGTACAGGTGAAGGTGGTGACCGCGAAAGTCCCACCCATCAGCACCGCGCCGCCGCCCCCCCCACCCGAGCCCCGCTCACGGCTGACCCGGTCGAGGCGGGTGAGTACTCCGGACGGTATCCGGATCTCGTAGAGCCCGAAGAAGTTCAGCGCGAAGGCCACGAACATGGCCGCGATCGCCATGTTGGTCCACGGACTGGCCGCAAAACGGGCCATCCCCGCGGCACCGACCAGAACCGACGTCGCGAGCCCTACCGCGGTGAATGTCCCGATGATCCCCACCCCGAAGAGCAGCGCATTCTTGACCGCCGCCTGGCGGCTCTCGCCCCCGTGCTTCGCGAAGTACGAAGCCGTGATGGGGATCATGGGGAAGACGCACGGCGTGATGAGCGCGAAGGCCCCCGCCGAGATGGCCAGCCAGAAGAAGGCGCCGTCGATCATCGACTATCCCTTCTTCTTCGGAATGATCTTGACCGGCACCGAGATCTTCTCGGTCTGCGCCGGGAGGCAGACCCGGTTGGTGCACGCCTGGTAGCGGGCGCGGACCTCCATCTCGCTGACGTCGGAGCCCGCCTCGACCGACACCTGCACCGGCACCGTGTACGAGACCTTGCCCTCGTGCATCTCGACCTGCATCTGGAAGTTCTGGTCGAACTTCACCTTGGGCTTGGTGCCCTCGACCTTGCCGGCCAGGGTGAACGGCTGATCCGCGCTCAGCGAGATCTTGCTCGGCACGGGGCCGCCCTCGCCCTGCGTGATCGAATAGATGTACCAGCCCGCGTCGATCGTCGCCTTCACGGATACGGTGATCTTCGCACCCGGCGCGAGGCTTTGCTCTTCGATCTCCGCGCTCCAGTGGACCGGATCCTGGGCCTGGGCGCTGCCCGTCACGAGCGCTGTCGAGACCGCCAGCGCCGGGAACAGCGCCGCCAGCGATATAGTTTTCGATATCATTTCGCGTCTCCCGTATGGTTTCCCATATGACCCATATGGTTTCCTGTATGAATCATGTGATTTCATGCATCATTCGATCCCGAACCTCTTCAGTTCCTCGCGGAAGATCGGGATCGAGACGCCGAACTTCGAGAAGGCGCTCGCGATCCTGCCCTCCGGATCGATGATGTAGTGCTTGCCGTCGTAGGCGTTGTAGTTCTCGTAGACCTCGGGCATCGACAGGTAGCTGTAGCCGTTCTCGTCGAGGACGCCGCTCGCGTCGCTCACGATGGGGTGCGTGATCCCGTTGTATTCGACGAGGCGCCGCACCGTCTCCATCTCGTCGTAGGTCACCGTGAGGACGGTCAGCCCCTTGTCGTTCAGCTCGCGGTGGAGCTGCTCGACGTGGGGCATCTCGACCCGGCAGCCCGCGCACGAGTATCCCCAGAAGATCATCAGCACGGCCTTGTTCTCGGCTGCCAGCTCGGAGAGCGTGATCGTGCCGCCGAGCGACGATTCCAGGGTGAAGTCGGGGGCCGGGGTGCCGATGGGCAGATCGGCGTACTTGCCGCTCGAGAGCCCGTGGTCGGGATCGACCGTCCGGCACTCGGTGCCCTCCGGCGGGTTGAAGGCGAAGTCGGCCGGATCGGCCTTGCCGCCCTCGCGGATTTCGGTGACCAGGTGTTCGGTGTTTGCCGTCGTCCACACGCTGCCGCCCTCGCCCTCGGTGGTGGTCACGATCTTGCGCGTGAACCCGTCCTCACCGATGTAGAGACGGCTCTTGTAGAGCGGATCGTCGTCGGGGTAGTTGTAGGCGATCTTGTAGTGCCAGTCGATCACGTCCACCGGGACCCCGTCGACCTCGTCCTTCCCGACGTAGTCCACCGAGCGCAGCCCCGGGTCCTCCAGGCGCCACTTCGTGGACCAGTGCCCGGGGACCGCCGAACGGATCAGCCACGGCCCGAAGTCGAAGAAGCTCCAGTGGATGGTATTGAAGCTGTCGACCTCGCGCATCCTGTCCGGGGGGCCCATCTCGGCGGTGGTACAGTACGGGGCGGGCGAACCCTCGGTGGTCCTGATGCTCCACTTCGTCTCGCCGCCGGAGGCCAGGACGTGGGTGCTCTTCGACTCCCTGCGCATGAGCGTGGGGTCGTCCGGACCGGTCGGCCCTTCGTACGCGAAGCGGCTCTCGGCGGTGATGTGGAAGAGGTTGGGACGCGCCAGGCGAAGGACGGTCGTTTCGGCCTGCTCGGTGGACCCCGAGGACCCCTTCATCTCGTAGACCGCGTGGAGGGACTGGCTGTTGGCGAAGGATTCGTCGCTGGCTTCGAGAACGGCCACCGCCCTGGAATCGATGCGTGGATCGCCGGGTTCGCCGGTGCCCGTGACGGTGGCGGTCCCGCCGTAGCGGAGGCCCAGGACGACCGCCAGTGCGCCCAAAGCCACGATAAGGAACGCACTTCGGGTGGTTCTGCGGGCCAGGTCGGACATCACTCTGCTCCTGATTCGGGTCCGGGACATTCCGCCTACAGATTAGCCGATGGGGCGGATGTGGGGCAAGGTTGAGAGCAGGACAAACCGTGCTGATGCACCCTGTCGAATGCGGTCACCCCGAACCAGACTCCAGAATCGCGTCGATCCTCGCGACGATATCCGCAAGATGCGCCCCCGTCACCCGATCCCCACCACCCCGATTCACCCGGCTCGACACCCCGTCCCTCAGCGAACGCAACTGCTCCCGGACCAGCGGCCGAATGTCCGACGTGCTCACGTCCTGCGTAACCGGCCCAAACGGGAACGTCGGCGGCTCCTCCGTCATCAGCGACTCCATGCGCTCCAGGTAGGCCCGCTGCAGCGCCCGCCGGTACGGACCGATCTCGGAAACCCGCGCGAGATCCTCCCACACCGCCGCCCGCACATCGTCCAGAAACTCGGCAAGCGGATAGGCGTCCTCGGGCTGGGTGACCTCAAGCTCCGCCAGCGCCGACATCCGCGACGTGGAAAGCAGCTGGTTCAGTACCGAGGCCTGCAGCCGCGAGATGTTCGCAACACTCGCCCCGTTCGGACCGATTTTCTCCAGAATCGCGGGATCGTTCAGCCATGTCGGCGCGGTGAAGGCCTCGCGCGCAAGCCATTCCATCGCCCGCTTCTGTTCAGCCCGCGGCAGCCCGTCGAACACCGCCCCGTCCTGATCGGCGGTCTTCAGATCCACATGCACACCCCCCACCAGCGTCACGATGTGCCGCACGTACCGTGTCCACTGCGTGACCGCCTCGCCGTAGATCTCCGCCAGATCGCTGTAGTCCTCACCCGGCTTCGTGGTCCACGCGACCAGGTTGGGCACGATGCGGCGAAGGTTGTTCATGCCGTAGGTGTTGGCGCGCACAAGGTCGTCGCCCATGTCCTCGGTTTGTGCGCGCGGGTCGGTCACCCCGAGTCCGCCCGGCAGGAACTTGTACATGCGGTCGTGGGCGCGGGCGACGATCCACTGGTTGAGTGTGGGGATCTCGTCCTCGGGCGTTTCGGCGCCGGGGATCACCCGGTACCCCCAGTTCACAGAGTGGTGGTCGTAGACCCCGATCCGCCTCAGGAAGTCCTTCGGCTCGAGCCCGTCCTCCGGCTGCGCGATGTAGTTCTGGCGCGCGTAGTCCATGATCGTCGGCGCCACGCCCATCTTGCTGGCGAAGCTCTGCGAACGCAGCGAATCGACGGGGTACGACGAACTGGCCACCATGTTGTGCGGCAGCCCGATCGCGTGCCCGACCTCGTGGGTGATGACCTGCTCCATCGCCTCTTCCATCAGCTCGTCGGTGAGCGGGAGCTGGCGCGCGTCGGGGTTGGCGGCGCCGGTCTGCACCATCATCCAGTTGCGGTAGGAGCGCATGTGGTTGTGGAACCAGACGATGTCGGACTCGATGATCTCGCCGGTGCGCGGATCCGACGTGCTCGGCCCCACCGCGTTCCGCACCTCGCTGGCCGACCAGCGCGCCACCGAGTACCGCACGTCCTCGGGGTCCCAGTCCGGGTCCTCCTCCTTCGACGGGGCCTCGCGGGCGACGATCGCGTTGCTGAACCCGGCGGTCTCGAAGGCGGCCTGCCAGTTCTCGATCCCGCGCTTGACCGCGTCCACGTAGCGCTCCGGGGTGGCCGGGTCGACGTAATAGATGATCGGGTCAACGGGGTCGACGACTTCGCCGCGCGCGTACGCCTCCGGGTCGGAGGGCTCCATGCGCCAGCGGCGGATGAAGGTCTCGGTGGCGGCCTTCTGCTCGTTCAGCCCGTAATTGATTCGGCTGACGGTAAAGTAGCCGAGGCGCGGGTCCGAGTAGCGGGGACGCATGGGTTCGGCCGGCAGTAGCACGAGTGACTGGTTCATCTCCAGCGACACCGTGTTGGTTTGCGCGTCGTTGGGTGGCGCTCCCGCGTCGTAGGTCAGCGTGTGCCGCACGTTGATGTTGAGCGGATAGCTCCGCACACGGCTGATGAAGCTGCGGTCGGCGTCGAGGCGGCGGACCTGGTAGTCGCGGCGCTGGAAGGAGCTGAGGCCCGAGATGGAGGGCGTGTCGCCGCCGAAGAAGTCGGTGACGTCGATGACCGAGCTGGCCGAATCGGGGCCGCGTGCCTCGACCTCCCAGGACTCGAGGATCGGCGCGAAGTAGTTCGCCTCGACGGAAGCCGCGATGGCGAGGGTGTCGTCGGCGACGGCCGTGCCGTAGTGCTTGCGCAGCATGATGCGGTCACCGCGCCGTTCGAAGCGGAGCATCTGGCGGTTGACGGCGGACCCGGCGGGGGTGAAGCCGCCCATGCCGTCCATCTTGCCGGCGATGCGGCTGATGAGGAGGAGGTCGCGGCCGAGCAAAGAGTCGGGGATCTCGAAGAGGTAGTCCTCGTCCTTCTTGTGGACGGTGAAGAGGCCCTCGTCGGACTCGGCGTCCTTGATGACGTCTTCGTAGGTGGTTTGCTGGGACTCGTCCTGGCCGGGGGAGCCGGGGCGGTCGGGTGTGTCCTCGCCGGGGGAAGGGGTGGGGGTGGCGGGAGCGGCGTTGGTGGTGGCGCGTCCGCCGCATGCCGCGGCCAGGGCGATGGAGAGGACGGCGGTCCAGGTGCGGAAGTGGTTCATTGTCGGTCTCGGGGCTCCTCGTGGGCTTCGGTTTCCAGAGGTTCAACATGCAGCCGATCCGCCTGCGGTGAAACCTCGTCGGGGGCGCGGGCAACCTTTCGACGGGCGTTGGAGTTGCGATAGGTTGCCTTGGAACGGGTCGCGGTAATGCCGCTGCATTCGACCATAGACTCCTGAAGGATCCTGAAAATGCCAAGACTGCTCGCACTCGGTCTCGCCGCCTCGCTGTTGTCCATTGCCTGGTTGCTCAACCCACCCGGCGACAATCCCCCCGCCACCCACATCTCCGCCGCCGACATCCTCGCCACGATCGAGAACGCCCCGGCCGGACGCGTCAGTGACCAGCAGATCCGGCACATCGACGCGGGTGGGCACAATGTGGGCGTGGGCGTCGTGCAGCGTCCGCCCAGCACATCGCTCGGTGCGATTCAGCACCACAAGCAGACCGAGGTCTACTACGTGGTGTCGGGGCAGGGCACGATGGTGACGGGTGGGGAGCTCACGAACGGGCGTGAGCTTGACCCGGACGGTGTGGTGGTACGCACGCTCACAGGGCCGAGTGCGGTGGGGGGGATCGAGGGTGGCGAGAGCCGGGAGGTGGGGCCGGGGGACATGGTGATCGTTCCGGCGGGGTCGCCGCACGGGTTCAGCGAGATCACCGAGACGATCACCTATATCGTGGTGCGGGTGGATCCGGAGCGGTTGGTGGAGTTGAAGTAGGGGATGGTCACGGCACCCGGGGCGCTGCCAGGCGGTTCTTCGGCTCATGACCACCGACCGCAGTGACTCGCGCTCCGAAATGTCAAGTGTACTTTCCATATTGGAAATCACAGTTGTCATTTATCGAAACCTGATCCAAGTGGTGAGAGTCGCCCGACGCCCTTTGCCCACCTGTAGCCGAGATCGGCTACGAAGATTGTCGTTGATAACACGCACCTCGGGCTCTACTATATACGAGAACCTTCGTGACCGGTGAGGGGTACAACTGGAAGTGGCCACCGGAAGAAGCCACGAACGACGGGGCAAATGGAAGAGACAGTGGAATGACCGGCAAGCGACAGAAGCGGGAACCGAGCGGCATCACCGGCTGCGGACTCGACACCACGAGTGTGCTGCGGCGAAAGAGGGCGACGCGGTCATGATCGCCTGGATGGTGTATGCGGTGCTGGTCGGCGGGACCGTCGCGATTGGCGGATGGGCGTTGGAGCGATTGGCGGCCTCCGCGGGATGGCCGCGCCGGTTCGCCTGGCTCGCGGCGTTGACCCTGGCGGTGGCTGTCCCTCTGACTGGACGGACTCGCGCGGCGGTTGCGCCGCCGGTGCAGGAGGCCACAACGGCCGTCGTGTCGCTGGTCAGCGGGGCACCAGTGGCGGATGGTCGGAGCGTGGTTGCGCCCGTTCCTGGCCCCGGGGTCGCGAATTCGGGAAGGATCGCGGCTCTTGCATGGGGAACCGCGTCCTTGGCGGCCTTTTTCGTTCTCGGCTGCGTGCTGCTGGTCGTGGCCTGGAGGCGACGCCGCTGGGAGCGGACAAGGGTGGCCGGAACGCCGGTCTACGTCTCCCGCCGCTTCGGCCCGGCTCTGGTCGGCGTCGCCAGAGCGAAGGTGGTCGTCCCCGCATGGGTGTCGGAGCTTGAGCCGGGTGCCCGGGACGCGATCATCCGGCACGAGGAGGAACATGCGCGTGCGCGGGACCACATCGCGCTGCTCTACGGCGGCGTCGCCGCGGCGGTGTTCCCGTGGAGTCCGGCGATCTGGTGGATGTGCCGGCGGCTTCGCGCCGCAGTGGAAATGGACTGCGATGAACGGGTCCTGGCGTCGGGGATCGGAGTCGCCGATTACGGCACGGTCCTCCTGAACGCGGGAACCCGGTCCCGTGGCTGGTGGGGATTCGCCCCCGCGATGGGGAAATCCAGGAGCCTGCTTGAAAGGAGATTGAAGACGATGAGTGAGAAACAACAGAAGCTGGGTGCGGGCCGCGCGGCCATGCTCGCCTGCGTGGCGCTGGGCTCGCTGGTGACGGCGTGCGACGCGCGGTTGCCGACGGAAATCGGCGACGTGGTCGACGAGGCGATCGAGGTTCAGGCGCGGGAGTTCCGGGGCGGCACACTTGCCAGATGGGCCCAGGACTCCTACGACGGCTATCTGGCGAAATGGTTCGTCTCGGACCCGGCTCCGCTGGTGTTGGTGGACGATGTCCGTACCGAGCGCTACGAGGATCTGCCGGAATCGGTCCGGCTCTGGTCGGAGAGCGGCCTCAGGAGGGACGGGCTGGTGGACCGCGTCGAAGTGATCGGTGGTTCGAGGTCCCTGGAACTTTACGGCGAGGAAGGCGCCAGCGGCGCCATCCGGATCTTCACGAAGGGCCGGTCGGTGGAGGAGGAGATCGTCGAAGCCGTGGCCGAAAGTCCGAAGGAATCCGACCGGGACAATCTGTGGGGGGGCAAGTTCTCGGGGATGACCGGGTCGCGCCCCTTTCCTCTCATCATCATCGATGGCGTCCGGGTGACGGTCCACGCGGACACCCTCGACGAGGACGGCAATCCAGCGCCGTGGCCGGATCCAACGCCGATGCCGGATCCCAGGGACATCGAAAGACTCAAGGTGATCAAGGGTGCTGCGGCGGTAATGCTCTATGGAAAAGAGGCCGCCGGTGGGGTGATCCTGATCTACTTGAAGAAGTGATGCGGGTAGCGGGCTTGGGACCCGGATTTGTCGCGGCGACAGGGGATGGGGAAGAGTCCACGGGGAGGGAGACCAAACGCGCCGGATTTCGGATGTCCCGTACCGTGGTTGGCCATGTGATCCGGCGTCCCTGACCGGCTTCGGCCACCTGCCGCTATCTACCCGTTCGGCGGTTTCGCCGGAACCGTCCGCATCGCGGGAACGGACTCCACGGTCCTGGAGCGGTCCATCTCACGCGTCCGCATCTCCATCAGCATGTCGCCCACCTTGGCAATCAGGTGTCCCCCCCGGTCCCCGATGCTGCGAATGACCCCCTTCTCGTCGAGCACATAGATCGTCGGCCAGGTCGTCACCCCCCAGGCCGTTGCGATCGGCCCGCTCGTGTTCGACTCGGCGTGGCCGTCCCACCAGGTGCGGTACGCCGGCGCCTTCCCGCTGGCCTTCGCGCTGCGGATCGTCTCGACATCGGCGTCGCTGTTGATCCCCAGCAGAACGACCGGATCGCCCTCGAACTGTTCCACGATGAAATGGTGAAACGGATACTCCCCAACACACGGCCCGCACCATTCCCCGGAGAAGATCAAAACGACGATGTTGCCCCGGTAGTCCTCCAGCCCGAACTCCACCCCCTCGGTGTCCTTCCCGACGATGTTCGGCGCCACCCTGCCCGGCGTAAAGGAAGCCACCCTGTACCTGTGCTCCGCCAGCGCCCCGGCGATCTCGGGGTTATTCGCCTCGACCTCGTCGAAGTAGGCGTCCACGCGCGCGAACTGCCCGTCGCTGATCCGGCCTCGCCTGAGCCGGTTGGCGAAGAGCGAGAAGTGGTGTTCGGACTCCGCCTCGAAATCGGCCTGGGTCTCGGGCAGCTCGAGCATGGCGTCGAGTGAAGCCAGGATGCCGTCGATCTGAGCGTCCGAGAACGGCTCGCCATCGGCGCTGAACCAGCTGCGATAGCTGTAGTTGGAGACCTTGGACGCGAAGGCGGGGACCTTCTCAGACGGACCGGCGTAGCGTTCGAGCGCCGCCATGTTGGTTTCGACCACCTCGGCGCGCTCCGGGTGCTCTTCCGCGAACGCCGCCACATATGCCGTGACCGCCTTCCGCTGCTCCAGAGTGATCCAGGGACTGGCGAAGCGGCGGATGAAGTTCCAGATGTGGAGCGGGGCCTCGCGGTCGAAACGGGCGAGGGTCGGCCGCGCCGTCAGTGCCTCGTCCAGCGCGGACATCAGCGCCTCGAAGCGCTCGTCGTCGAGGGGTTCGCCGCCGGTGTCGTAGTCGCCGAGGGGCGGGAACCAGACTTCGGTGGCCGCGACGGGGACGTTGATCGGTGGGTGATCCCGGTCCGCCGCCGTGCCGCCACGCGCGTCGGCGATGACGAAGCCCAGTGCGAAACAAACGATCGCCCCTGCGGCGAAGGCCAACGTCTTCTTCACGGCATGCCCCTCTCGCGTGATGCGTACACGGCGGTCATTCGGTTCCGTCCTCCGTCTCCGTGTCGGCCGCCTCAGCCTCGATCGCCGCCGCCTGCTCCGCATCGAACCGGGCCCGGCGAATGTCGAGCACCAAATCGTCGAGCGCGGCGATCAACTCGCCGCCCCGCTTGTTGATGTGCAGGATCTCGCCCTCCTGGTCGAGCACGTAGATCGCCGGCCAGCCGCGCACCTCCCAGGCCGTGGCGATCGGACCGTCGGTCGCCACGATTTCGGCGTCCGGCTGGCTGTGGCCGTCCCACCAGGTGCGGTATTCCGGCGCCTCGCCGCGTGCCTTGGACGCCAGGATCACCTCGGGGTCGGCATCGCTGTTGACGCCCAGGAACACAATCGGCTCGTCCTTGTACTGCTCCATGGCGAAGCGGTGGTACGGATACTCGCCGCGGCAGGGACCGCACCACTCGCCCGAAAACACGAGCACCACGATGTTGCCGCGGTATTCCTCCAGCGAGAACTGGACCCCGTCCAGGTCCTTCCCGACGACGCTCTGGGCCACCCGGCCCGGGACCAGGTATTCGATGTAGTTGCGCCGACCCTCCACCACTTCCGCCAGTTCGGGGTGCTTCTCCGCGAAGGCGTCCAGGTGGGCCAGGACGCGGTCGGTCTGTTCGTCGCTGATCCGTCCGAATTGCAGCCGCTGGGTGAAGCTCCGCAGGAGACTGCCCGCCTCCCTCTCGAAGTCGTTGACCGTTTCCGGCAGTTCCAGCATTGCGTCCAGCCCGGCCAGCATTCGATCGATCCACGCGTCGTCGAAGACCCCGTCCGGGGGATACAGGCCATCGGGGTACACGTGGGACCGGACCGCCGTCATGAAGGCAGGCATCACGGGATAGGCCCGGGCGTACATGCCGAGCATCGAGACCTGCCGGTTGATCAGGGCCTCCTGCTCCGGATGCCGCTCAACCAGTCCCATGAGGTAGTGGTTCGCCCTCAGGGACTGATCCTCCGACAGTTCGGGCATCGCGATCCGGCGGAAGAACCCCTGCACCGCCGGTTCGATGCTGCGTTCGAGGTCGGCCAGGGTCTCGTCGGCGGTCATCGCCTCGTCGAGTGAAGCCATGAGCGCGTCGAAGCGTTCGTCGTCGAGCGGCTCCCCTTCATTCTCGAATTCCTGGACCGGCGGATACCAGCTCTTCAGCGCGACGGCGGGGATGTCGACCGTCGGATCCGCGTCGGCCGCCGTGGCCTCGCCGGTGGATCGCGATACCAGGTAGCCGAGGGCGAAGGCGACGATGAGCGCTGCGGCCGCAGCGGTGGACTTGCGCATTGCGGGGACCTCCATGTGGCGTCGGCGTGCGTCCGCACCAGGACCGGGGACGGATTCTCGGTTCTCCTGTCGCGCCGCCGATGCCTTCAACATGGTGTGGGAGTGGGGGATTAGCCAGCCGTCCCCTCCGGCTCGAACCCGGCCCGGCGAACCTCCATCACCATCCAGTCGAGCACCTGGATCAGCTCACCGCCCCGCTTGTTGATGTAGCGGATCACGCCATCCTGGTCGATCATGAAGACGGATGGCCATCCCCGCACGTTCCAGGCCCTCGCGATCGGGCCGTCGGCGGCCGCGCCCTCTGCGTCGGGCTGGCCGTGACCGTCCCACCAGGCGCGGTAGTCCGGAGCCTCGCCCCTGGCCTTCGACGCGAGAATCGTCTCGATGTCGGCGTCGCTGTTGACCCCGAGGAATACGACCGGGTCGTCCTTGTAGAGTTCCATGGCGAAGCGGTGGTAGGGGTACTCGTCGCGGCACGGCCCGCACCACTCCCCCGAGAAGACCAGCACCACGACACTCCCGCGGTAGTCCTCCAGCGAGAACTCGGCCCCGTCCAGATCCTTTCCGACGATGTTCCGCGCCACCCGCCCCGGGATCAGGTGTTCCATGTAGCGCCGCCGCTCGTCGACCATCTGCGCCAATACCGGGTGGTCCTCCACGAAGGCGTCGAACCAGGCCAGAACCCGCTCCGTCTGCTCGTCGCTGATCCGGCCCGTCTGCAGGCGGGCGGTGAAGTCCGCGAAGACGGGGCCCGCATTGCGTTCGATGTCCTCTACGGTTTCGGGACGCCCGAGGATGGCGTCCAATGCGCCGAGCATGCCATCGATCTGCTCGTCGGTGAAGTACCAGCCGTCGGGAGACCAGTCGTCCGGGTACGGCAGCGCTTCGAATCGCTCGTCCTCGAGGGACGCCGCCTGCCCGGACTCGGCCCGCCGCATGTCCGCCAGCATCTCGTCGAGCGTCATGATGAGGCCCGCGCCCCGCGTGTTCGTGTGACGGATGACGCCTTCCGGGTCGAGCACATGGATGGAGGGCCAGGCGGCGACCTGCCAGTCCGTTGCGATGGGCCCCTCGGTCGACTCGTCCCACCAGCTGCGGTACGCCGGCGCCTCCCCGTTGGCCTTCGCATCGCGCATCGTCTCGATGTCGGGGTCGCTGTTGACCCCGAGGAACACGACCGGGTCGTCCCTGTAGTGTTCCAGCGCGAAGCTGTGGTAGGGGTACTCTTCGCGGCAGGGACCGCACCACTGTCCCGAAAACACGAGGACCACGATGTTGCCGCGATAGTCCTCCAGCGAAAACTCGACCCCTTCGAGATCCGTCCCGACGATGTTCCGGGCCACCCGGCCGGGGAGCAGATACTCGACGTAGCGGCGCTGCTCGTCGATCATCTCCGCGAGTTCGGGGTGTCTCCCGGCGACGGCGTCGAAATATGCGATGATCCTGTCCGCCTGCTCGTCGTTGACCTCAGCGGCCTGCAGGAGCTGGGTGAAGTTCCTGAGCATCCGTCCGGCTTCCCTCTCCAGGTCGTTCAACGTTTCGGGAAGCTCCAGCAAGGCGTGCAGCCCGGCGAGCCGTCGATCGATATGCTCGTCGGCAAAGGAGCCGTCCTCGGGATATAGGCTGCCGGGATAGGCGTGGTTTTGGACCGACACCCAGAATGAGGGGATCGTCCTGCGGGCCGGGGCGTTGTATTCGAGCGCCGAGATCTGCCTCCGGATCTGTCTTTCGTGCTCCGGAAAGCGGTCGACGAGGCTGGTGAGGTACGCGGACGCCCGCCCGGTCTGTTCATCCGACAGCCACGGGATGGCGATTCGGCGGATGAAGCCCTGAACATTCGGATAGATGCTGCGTCCCGGATCCGCAAGGGTTTCCTCGGCGGTCATCGCTTCGTCGAGGGCCGCCATGAGCGCGTCAAAGCGCCCGTCTTCGAGCAGCTCGCCGCCGTTGTCGAACTCCTGGACCGGCGGATACCACATCGTGAGGGCTGCGGCGGGGATGTCGATCGCCACATCCGCGCCGGCGGTGGAGGGGCCGTTGACGGCGCGGGAGACCAGGAACACGAGAGCGGAGGAAACGATGAGCGCCGTTGCCACGGCTGCGGACTTGCGCATTCTGGGCCTCCCTGTCGGGGGTGCTCGCGGTGATGGGGGACCCGTGCTTTCGACGTGGGTCGCGATTCGGGGTCCAGTTATCATGGTTTGATGCCATCGCGCGACCGAATGGTTTTCCGGGGACCGGAGAGGTGCGTCCGCGCGAGCGGGGGTCCGTGCGGTCGCGAACTTGCGCAACTCCGCGCGCCCGGCCACGATGGGCGGCAGGAGGAGCGCATGAGCGACAACGAACACGGTCGGGGCCGCGGTCAGCACCACACGCGCGATGGCCACGACGCTCACCACGAAGACGGCCACGGCCACGATCGCAGCCCTGGCCACACCCACGACCACCACCACGACGGCCATCACCACCACGATCACGACCACCAGGCGGTCCCCGCCGACATCGCCCTGCGCGTGAAGGCGCTCGAGTCGGTGCTGGTCGAGAAGGGGATGGTCGCTCCGGCGGAGCTCGACGAGATCGTGGACAGGTACGAGAACCGGATCGGGCCCCGGAACGGTGCGCGGGTGGTGGCGCGCGCGTGGGTCGATCCCGAATACCGGGAGCGCCTGCTCGCCGACGGCACGGCCGCCATCGCGGAACTGGACTACCTGGGCCGTCAGGGCGAGCACATGAAGGTCGTGGAGAACACGGACAGGGTGCACAACGTCATTGTGTGCACATTGTGTTCGTGCTATCCGTGGCCGACGCTGGGCCTGCCGCCGTCGTGGTACAAGTCGTCGGCGTACCGGGCCCGCACCGTGATCGAGCCGCGCGAGGTGCTGCGCGAATTCGGCATGGACGTGCCCAACGAGGTGGAGGTGCGCGTCTGGGACAGCACCGCCGAGATCCGCTACCTGGTGCTCCCCGAAAGGCCGCCCGGCACGGAGGACCTGACGGAAGATGAACTCGCCGACCTGGTGACGCGGGACTCGATGATCGGTGTGGCCAGGGTCGCCGCGCCGTCGTCCGCGGAGGGGTCACCGTGAACGGCATCCACGACATGGGCGGGATGGACGGCTTCGGGCCGGTGGAGCGCGAGGAGGACGAACCGGTCTTCCATCACCGCTGGGAGGGCAGGGTGTACGCGCTGAACCGGGCGGTGCGGCGGTGGGGGGTCGGCCGCAACTGGCCGGGGTTCCGGTTCGTGCTCGAGAACATTCCGCCTGCGGACTACCTGCGCATGTCGTACTACGAGCGCTGGTTCCACATGATCGTGAGCTGGCTGACCGGGAGTGGGCTGGTGAGCGGGACCGAGTTGGCGAGTGGCCGGCCGGATCCCGGTGCCCGGACGCCCGACATTCTGCCGCCTACGGACACGGGTTCGCTGGGGTTTGGCCGACTCGACGTGGCGGTGCCCGCCCGGTTCCGTCCTGAAGACAGGGTGCGGGCGCGGAATCTCCATCCGGTCGCTCACAACCGTCAGCCGCGATACGTGCGGGGGAGGGTGGGGACGGTGGTCGAGGACTATGGCGTGTATGCGCTTCAGGACAGCGACGAGGTCGGCCGGCAGCCGTGTGACCGGCCTCAACATGTCTACTCGGTGCGTTTCGAGGCACGGGAGTTGTGGGGGGACCGGGCGGCCGCGCGGGACGCGGTCTACGTGGACCTTTGGGAAGATTACCTGGAGTCCGTGTGAACGGCGTGACCGCGTGAGGTCTCGATGACGACGTCCCCCCGCCTCGACCCCGACCGGCTGGCGGCGCTCCCACCCCTGCCGCGCGACGACGATGGTCCCGTCTTCGAAGAGCCCTGGCAGGCCCAGGCCTTCGCGCTGGCGGTGAAGCTGTCGGAGCAGGGCCACTTCAGTTGGAAGACCTGGGCGCAGGCCCTGGCGGAAGAACTTGCGGCCGCGGCAGCGCGTGGCGAGCCCGACGACGGATCACGGTACTACCATCACTGGGTGGCCGCGCTGGAACGCCTCGTCACCGACCGAGGCCTGAGCGACGGGTCCGCATTGGAGATACGCAAGGAGGCGTGGGCCGACGCGTACCGCCACACGCCGCACGGGCAGCCCGTCGAGCTGCGGGAGTCCGGTCCCTCGAGCACATGAAATCCCTCCTCATCACCGGCTGCTCCTCCGGAATCGGCCTCGACGCGGCCAGAACGCTCTCCCGCCGCGGCTGGCGCGTGCTGGCCACCTGCCGGCGCAAGGAGGACGGCGAACGGCTGCGCGAAGAGGGCCTGGAGAGCTTCCCACTCGACTATGGCGATTCGGCGTCGATCGAAAGCGCGGTGGACGAAGCGCTGTCAAGGTGCGACGGTGCCCTCGACGCGGTCTTCAACAACGGCGCCCTCGCGATCCCCGCCGCGGTAGAGGACCTCGGCCGCGACGCCCTGGAGACCATCTTCCAGGTCAACCTCTTCGGCCCGCACGAGCTGGTGCGCCGGGTGCTACCCTCCATGCGCGCCCGCAACCGCGGCCGGATCGTCAACTGCTCCTCGGTGCTGGGTTTCGCCGCCATCCCCTTCAGCGGCGCCTACTCCGCGACCAAGCACGCCATGGAAGGACTGACCGACACGCTGCGCCTCGAACTGCGCGGCACGGACATCAAGGTCTCCCTCATCCTGCCGGGGCCCATCCACGGCACCGCCCTGCACGGCAAGGCGCTCGCGCACATCGAGCGTTGGATCGACGACAACGACAGCGTCTGGCGCGACTTCTACGAGTCGAAGATGAAGCCCCGCATGTCGAGCGCGAATCCGTCGCGGGCCCCCTTCAGTCTCGGCCCTGAAGCGGTCACGGCCAGGCTCGTCCATGCGCTCGAGAGCCCGAGGCCCCGGACGCGCTACTACGTTACCAGCATGGCCTGGTTCGCGCGGCTGATGCGGACCTTCGCCCCGCCGCGGGTGCGCGACGCGGTGGCGGCGCGGTTCTGAGGCTTGCGCGCGGCCCCGCCAGTCCGCTCCACAACCCACGCACGAGGAATCCCGAATGAAGCACTTCCGCCCCCTCGCTCTTACCTTCGTCTTACCCGTCATCCACGCCTGCGACCGCGGCCCCGCCCCCACCGATCCCGCCGTGGACGCACCCCTGACCGCCACGACCGAGGACATCTACACGGTGGGCACGAGCGCCGGAGAGGATTGGGAGACCTTCGGGGGGATCGGTACGGTCGCATTCAACGCCGCCGGCGAACTCTCGGTGTTCGACAGCCAGAGCCGCCGGGTCATCGTGGTCGATGCCGATGGCGGCCACCTCCGCACCTTCGGCAGGGAGGGCGAGGGCCCGGGTGAACTGCAGTTCCCGCTCGCCTTCACCGTTCTCTCCGACGGGCGCGCGGTCATCTTCGACTTCGGCCGCCCCGGCACCTTCGAGATCTACGATGCGGTGGGCGCGTTCGAGACGGGCGTGACGGTCGACATCATGCAGGGCGTTCCCGGGAGCCTGCTGCTCCCCCTGGCCGATGGACGGCTGGTGTCCGCCGGCGGGCCGCGCTTCAACTTCCCCTCGCCCGATGACGAGTCGGCCGCGGAGGAGGTCTACCGGCGCGATATCCACGTCTTTTCGCTGGCCGGCGATGACACCGAAGTCCTTTACAGGGCGTGGGACCTTCCTCCCACGGAGTCCGAGGTGACCATCGAAGACGAGCAGGGACGGCCGGAGATGACCATCAACCGGATGCGCGCCTTTGAACCCGGTCTCCACCTGGCTGTTCACGTGGATGGCCGGCTCGCGGTCGTGGACTCGACCACCTATGAAGTGAAGCTGGTCGACGCGGATGGAAACGTGACCGGAACCATCGGCAGGCCCATCGCACCCACGGTGGTGACGGAGGAGATCAGGGAAGCCACGAGAGCGCAGCGCATCGAAGCGTACAGCGCCACGACGGCCATCGGATTCATGGGACAGGAGATGTCCAGCGCCGAGTCGGCCCAGATGCGCGAGACCTTCCTGACGCAGGTCGAGACCATGGTTTTCGCGGACGAGATTCCGGTGATCGCGGGGATGGCCGTGGACCGCGAGGGCCGGTTCTGGATCACGCGCGCTCCCACAGTGGTCGGCGGCGACGCGCCTACCGACATTCTGACCCCGAACGGGGACTATCTGGGAACGCTGCCGGCCGGCGGACTGTCGATTCCGGACGCGTTCGGTCCCAACGGGCTCATCGCCTTCATCGAGACCGACGATGTGGGGGTTCAGAGAGTGCGGGTGATTCGACTGGTGGCGCTGGACGGGGAGTAGTTCGAGGGGAAGCCGCTTGATGAACGAGCGGCAATCCGCTTACGGGGGGTCCGGCGGCCCCATCGCGGGCCCCACCAGCGACGACCCCCACCGCCGCGCCCGCCGCAGCGCCACGCTCGCGCCCACGGCCATCACCGCGGCCAGTACGTTGAAGAGGATGTCGACGGGGTCGAAGACCCGACTGGGAATCAGCTTCTGGATCCCCTCGTCGATCACGCCCACCAGCGACGCGGCCACGATCGCAAGCAGGGCCGGCGCGGGAACCCGGCGACCCTGTCCGGCCCGCTCCCTCAGCGCCTCATGGATGAAGACGGCCACCACCCCGTACTCCACCAGGTGCGAGCGCTCCGTCGCGGCCGACATGCGAACGAGGATCAGCAGGTAGGCGGCCGCGACGCCCAGCGCGACCGCGATCTCGGCGCCCCCGGGCCGCACCTTCAATCCCTGCGTGATGACGGTCAGAAGCACCAGAATACACCCGAGCGCGAAGAGCCACACGTCGAAGAAGTCGTTGCCCAGTCTGTCGGTCAGGGTGCGGGCGAGGCCAAGGGTCGAGTAGATGGCCGCCACGACGACCGCCGTCCAGATCCAGAGGCGCCGTTCCCGGTTGGAAGCGAAGAGGGACATGGGATTGAATGTAGGCGTGTCCCGGTGCCCGCGCGGAATTCGGTCCACGGAAACGCCCGCTCTTGGGAGCCTCCGCTCAGTTCCGGGGCAACGCCGCTTGCCGCGTCCCACACCGAAATCCCATATTGAAGGCAGTCAGACGCCACCATGGACGACGGACTCCGTGGGGCCACCTCGGGAGGATGACCATGATGAGTTTCCTGACCACAGCGTTCCTGATTTCCACCCTGGTGTCCCCGGCGGGCGGATTCGCACCATCGACCGACGAGCTCAAATGCGGGGTCAGGCCCGGTGGCAATCCGGGCATGCCGGTCGCTGTCATACTCCTCGACCACGAGGTTCTCGAGGGTGACGGGGAGGACGTGAGATTCCAGGTCACCTCGTTGGGGGACGACATCCACTCGGTGCATGTTGTCTGTTGGCGCTGGATCGAACTGAACTACGGTGTGAAGGTGCGCTCCGGGGGCTCCCACGTTCTGACGAACGGATGGGTCGAACAGACTCGCGAGGACCGGATCGCCGCGCTCGAAGCGCTGGTTGCCGCCCAGGACCGGCACCGGGACCGGACCGGACAGTACGCCGCCCGGGTCGAGGAGTTGGCGGACTTCGGCGCCCTGTCCGACTACGGCCTGCCGTACTACCTCGTACTCAACCTGAGCAGGACGGACGACGGCTGGCAGGCACGGCTGGAGCCGAAAAAGGACTGGTCGGAGGGCAACCACGAGCCGATACGCACGATCTACCGCTGCTTCGCCTATGCAGGAACGGTTCCCTCCAAGTGGGAGAAGATGCGGAGTGACGGAGGGCCCGGGCCCGGGGAGCGGAAGCCCGAGTGCTACGAGTCGGGGACGCTGGTCCGGTCGGTGAGGGTCGGCTGAGTTTGGCGTGTTGCTGAAATAGCGCCGCCTTGTCGTTTTCCGATCGTTGTCCGCCACTTTGATGCCTTAGTGGCCGACAAATCGACGATCGGGGCAAGCCCGTGAGCTTCGGCACAGACAGCATGGTGGCTCCCCTGCGCCGCGTCGCGATGCGCCGGCCGGGACCCGCGACCTTCCAAGCCGACCCGGAGCTCTGGCACTATACGCGGCGGCTGGACGCCACCCGGCTGGCTCACCAGTACGACCTCTTCGCGCGCCACATCGAGCACGCGGGCGCCGAGATCGAGTGGATCCCCGCCGCGGACGACGGGCTTGCGGATTCCATCTTCGTCTTCGACCCCTCCTTCATGACGCCGCACGGCGCGATCGTCCTGCGTCCCTCCAAGTCGCTGCGCCTCCCCGAAACGGCGCTCCACGAGAGGCTCTACGAACGCTTGAACATCCCCGTGATCGGCACCATCGAGGCACCGGGCACCGCCGAGGGCGGCGACCTGGTCTGGCTCGACGAGACCACCCTGCTGGCGGGCCGCGGCTTCCGGACCAACCAGACCGGCATCGACCAGCTCGGGGACATCCTGCGACCGCTGGGCGTCGAGATCCACGTGTTCGATCTGCCGGTGTGGCGGGGAAGCGCGGCCTGCCTGCACCTGTTGTCGCTGATGAGCCCGCTGGACCGGGACCTGGCGCTGGTCTACAAGCCGCTGATGCCGGTGGCTCTGTACCAGATGTTTCTGGAGCGGGGGATCGAGTGCCTGGAGGCGGGCGAGAAGGAGTTCATGGCGTCGGGGGGACTCAGCGTGAACGTGCTGGCGCTGGGGCCGCGCAAGTGTCTGACGCTGGCGGGGTTCCCGCGGACGCTGCGGACCATGAAGCAGGCGGGGTGCGAGGTGACCTGCTTCATGGCGGATGCGCTCTGCCTGCCGTGCGAGGGCGGGCCGACCTGTCTGACGTTGCCGCTGTGGCGGGGGTGAACCTCCATGTCCTTCGGCTCGTAGTACCCTTCATCCACGAGGCCGACTCGCGTCCGCTCCTTGTCCGTTTGCAAACCGGGGTAACACGTCATGGAATGGGAATTCATCGCGCCGATGATCATCTCCACCGTATTCATCCTCACCGTAGGGGGGGTCATCCTGTTGCGCCCGGTCATGAAGCGGCTCGGGGCGCTGCTCGACGTGCTGGTTCTCCAGAAGACGAAGGCCCCTGAAGAGGAAAACCGCCGCCTCAGCGACACGGTCGAGACGATGAACGAGCGGCTGACGCTGATGGAAGAGCGGCTGGACTTTGCCGAGCGGCTGATCGGGAGGGGTGGGGCGGAGGATCGGTAGCGTCGGGTCCAGGTCACAGGGGCACCCCTCCCCCCCCGACTGGGAGCTCCGTTCGAACGGCAATACCTGCGTGCGATGGCCGAACTGGGACCCGGTCCCCACCGATCCGGGACGATTGCGGAGGCTCTGGCAAGGCCGGTTCAGCGGGTGGCCCCGACCCACGCCAGGTAGGTGAAGAAGGGGATGATCTACAGCCCGGCGCATGGGGATACCGCCTTCACGGTGCCCCTGTTCGACCAGTATCTGAAGCGGGTGATGGGCTGACCCCCCATCTGTCCGCACTCCTAGTCCTCCTCCTCACGCGGCCCGAGCCTCACCAAAAGCCCTCCCACGATCGAGGTCAGGAACCAGGCCACCAGAGCAATCCCGAAAACGTCGCCGGCCCATAGGATGTCCATGGCCCAGGCCCCCACCGCGCCCCCGAACCAGAGGGCGAAGTTCTCGATCTGGAAGACGAACTGGGTCTTGCGCTTCATGCTGTGGAGGGCGCGCACCAGGAGGTAGAACATCGATCCCCCGAAGCCCAGCCAGGCCATGGCGAAAAGGTCGCCGGACTCGTTGGCCAGCGAGGTGAGAAACCCCAGGATCGTGCCGATGGCGCCCCCTGCGAGGACCCGGCCGGGGGATGGGTATCTCGGTGGCCTGGCGGGTACGGCGGCGGGCTCCGCCGGCTCCACTTGGGTGCCTGGCTCCTCGTCGGAGAGGATTTCCCGGATCGCTCTGCTCGTCGCCTGTTGATCGATCCCGGCCTCCGCCGCGATACGGTGCAGTTCGTCGACGGTGAGCGTGTCTCCCCGGGCGTCGATCTCCGCCGCGCGCTGCAGGATGAGAGAGACCTGGGATGCGGAGATCTTGGTTGGTTCTTCCGTCATGGGCTGAACTCCAGGCGGGCGGCTTTCGGCAGGGGACAATTGGCAGAACGGGCGACGTGGTCAAACGGTGTCACCGAACGCGCTCCGCGGCAACCTTCCCGGGCGGGGCGACGCGCCCTACCCCGCCCCCCGCAACCTCCTCGACATCCACTCGAGCATCAGCAACCCAACCAGCACCCCGAACAACAGCGGCAACAGCCGCGGATCATCCAGGATGCCCGCAAGCTCGAGTTCCCGCGGCGCCGGGGCACCGATCCTCTCGACCAGTGTCGCGAGCGGCGTGGGCTCCACCCGTCCGGGCACCTGCCGGTCGAACCGCGGTGCATACGCCACTCCGCTCGCCAGCGCCGACCACCACAGGCGGTGCGCCTCGACCGCATCGTCGGCAAGACCCGCCATCCGCCAGCGCCAGGTGTCCGCGTAGCCGACCTGAATGACGCGTCCATCTCCGACCCGCCAGGCGGCGATGGCGATCTTGTCTTCCCGGGTCTCCAGGACCATCGCGCCTTCCTTGAGACGATAGAGGTCTCCCAGCGCGAACGACTGGCGCGGATCGTCGATGGTCTCCCGCCTGAAGTCGGTGGGGCGGGTGGGGATGCCCCGGCGCGCGGGCAGCAGCGGCTCAAGCGCGCGGACCGAGGATGCCTCTCCCACGGCGACGAGGCCTCCGCCCTGCCTGACGTACCGCGGCAGCTGGTCGGCGTAACGTGCGATCACCGAGTCGACCGCCACCACAAAGGAGTAGCGGGCCGTGTCGAGCCGAACCTGGCCGGCGCCCTGCTCGACGTCCCCGGAGGGGGCTACGGCGAAGCGGGCGTCGACCTGCCAGCCGCGCTCCTCCAGGGCGGCGGCGATGAACTTCCCTTCCCACCCGGCCATGGACACGACCAGCACCGACTTGATGGAAAGGGAGTCCTGCAGGTCATTGGTGGCGAGGCCGTTTCCGTCGATGCTCGCCTGCACGCGGCCCTCGAGGCGGGGAAGGACGAAGACGGTGCCATGACCCTGGGCGGTGGTGCCGTCCAGCGCGCCCAGCTCGTCACGCAGTTCGACGCGCGTTCCCGGCCGCGCGGCGACCCACACCTTCGAAGGCTTCCGCGGATCGGCAACCGGCTCCACGCTCACGGCGCTCGGCGCGGGTGTTTCGCCGTCCCAGCTGGCCCCCGTGCCGGCGCCGGGAAAGGCCGCGAGCCAGTCGCGGAGGTGGGGGGCGGGGAGCGAGTCGAGCCCGACGTGGATCCGGCGCGGAGTCTCGGTGGTGCTCCAGCGCGCCAGGGCGTCCTCGACGGCGGGGCCCTCCGCGCGTAGCGAGGGACGCTCACGCAAGGAATAGAAGGCGTGGCCGATGAGGAGAACGATCAGCGCCAGCGAAGCCGCGCGCGAGGTGCGCTCGAAGAAGACGCGGAGCCGGTGGCGCCGGCGCATGGCCGCTTCGAGATCGCGGTCGCGGGGCGCGGCGGGGTCTTCCCGCGACGGGGCGCGGCCGGAAGGGTCAGCTGGTGAGGGCATACACGACCAGGTTGACGCCGAAGCGCGTGGGATCGACGCCGATGAAACGCTTGGTGTCGGGGCGGAAGGACCATTCCGAGGTGTAATCCTTGTTGCTATAAAGGAGCCCGATGCGCTCGTCGCGGTAGATGCCGAAGAGGTGCCGGTGCAGGAGGTTGTCGCCCCAGCCGTTCAGTTCGTGTGTGGTGGCGGGCGGGCCCCGGTCGAACTCGAAGAACTTGGTGTAGAGTTCGTGGTCGTTGGGGATTTCCTGGAGCGCGTCGGGGCCGAAGATTCGGGCGAACTCCTCGAGGGCGGTCTTGTGGAACTCTCCGTCGATGTCGTGGTTGTGGTCGTCGACGACGATGAACCCGCCCCGGTCGACGTACTTGCGCAGGTTCTCCCGCTCCGTTTCGGTGAAGGCGAGGGGGAAGTGACCCGTAAACCATAAGAAGGGGTGCTCGAAGATCTGCCGGCTGCCCAGCGGCACGATGCTCCCGCGCGGCGCCACCGGCAGCACCGTGTAGCGGGCGATGGTGTCGATGAGGTTGGCGACCATCCCCAGACCGCTCTCCCAGTCGCCCACCTCGTACTGGACCGAGGTCCAGCGGAATTCCTGCGCGGGGAGGGGGGGCGCGAGGGGGATATGGTGCGGGTTCGCGGCGCGTGCCGCGGCGCCCCCGCCCGGGTTGGAGACTGGCGGGTTGCCGGCTTTGCGGACCCAGGGATGCGTCACCCGCTGCAGTTCCCTTCCGGTCGGCCGGTCGACGGCCGGATTGGGCGGCAGCGCGGCCGCAGCCCTCGCCGGACCGCGGGTCCCTCTCGCCGTCGAAATGGCGGACGCCAGCGCTGTCGGAATACCCGCTGCCGAATGCCTCATTGCTTCTCCCATAGTGCACTCCAGGATGTAAGCCTTCTGCGAATGATCGTCCTGCCCTCAAGCGCGCGTCGCACCTCGTTCAACTGCCCGGTCGCGTCCTCGCCGACCCGGATGACCGCGATGGCCTCGCCCAGCACCGAGGCAAGATCCGTGAACTCGCGTAGCGCCTCCACCTGCATGCGCATGAGCGTGTTGAGGGCACTATCGGGGGCCGCCTCCAGCAGACCCACGGCCTCCGCATAGCGGGCCGTCAGGTCGCGCCGCCGCTCGCCGGACATCTCCCGGCGCGCACGGGGCTGTGCGTATCCGGTATCCTTCCCCTGCATGCGCACCCGCCCCAGGTTGACGATGAGTTCGGGCGGCTGGCCGCGGAAGTAGTACCGTTCCGCGAGCGCGAACTCCTGGAGCAGCTTGAGCGCGGCCCACATGGGGGGCATCGCGTCTCCCGTCTCGGCGATGTAAAGTGCCCGCGCGCCCTCCCAGAGCGCTTCGTGCGCCTCGGCGAGGAGCGGATTGGGGTCGAAGACGCCCTCCATGGTCCATTGGTCCTGCATCTGTTCGACGGTCCAGATGATGCGGCGGAGGCGCCTCCCGATCGACTGCGTCGTGTCCACGAAGAGGTCGCGGTCCATGGTGCGCCGCTCCGCGTGGACCTCCTCCGTGAGCTGGATGACGAAGCGGAGCGTCAGGAGGAGGCTGTCGTCGGGTGGGGGAGCGCCCTCGATCGCGAGCGAGTCGTACTCGGACGAGGTCGCGAGGCGCAGGACGCGTGTCTCCGAGGTGGTGTAGCTGGGACCCGTCAGCGTGTTGTTGTCGTAGGTGATGGCGCGCAGCGAGAGCATGTCGCCCTCCTGCAGTCGGAAGTGCGCGAGAGGCAGGGTAAGCGAGATCTCCCCGCTCCCGGCGTTGGCGAGGGTCTGCCGTTCGAGGGTGTCGCGCCGGAAGCTGATATGTCCCTCCTCCTGTCCCATGGTCACGATCGACTCGAAGAAGGCGCCGCCCAGGCCGATGTCGTCGCTCATGCTCGCGTGGAGCCGGATGTCGCCTTCGATGACGCGTACCGTGGTATCGCGCGCGGGGAGGAGCAACTCCACCGAGGGGGACTCGTCCTGCCGGGGATCGATGACCACCAGGCGGTGGTACTGGCGGTCCCTCAGTTCAAGGGCCACGGCCGAATCGGGGAGGGTGAAGGTGGTCTGCCAGCCGTCGTCTCCGTCCGGCCCGGGCTCTACGGGCGTGTCGCCGAGAAGGATCTCGATCCCGTCGGGAATCCCGTTGCCGTGCAGGTCGACGGTGCTGCGGGCAAGGCCGGTGATGGTTGCCGGGTCGTCGAATGCCTCCCGCTGGAGACCGCTGCGCAGGGCGTAGGCGGGCGGGGTGACGGAACCTCGGAGCTCGTTGAGGCGGCTGGGCATTTCGGCGGTTTCGGTGGCCGTCCCGGGGTCTCCGCCGACCGCGGCGTCGCGCCAGTTCTGCGGCATGGCCGAGTAGGAGACGCCGGTGACGAGTACGAGGAGCGCGGCCGGGAGGAGTGACCGCAGCGCGGCCCGCCTGACGAAGGATCCGGGATCGACCCGGGCGATGATGGGGGCCAAACGGTCCGCGAGGCGGTCGGTGTAGTGTGGGTCGATGGCCGTGACGAGGGCGTAGCGCAGTTCGGGGGCGCGCTCTTCGACCCACAGCGCAACGCGTGGCAGCGACCAGACGAAACGGCGGCGCCAGAGGAGGAGCGTAAAGATTGCGACTCCCGCGACCACCGCGCCCGGGAGCACCGCATTGCGGACTCCGGGGGGGAAGGGGAAGGCGAGGGACAGGAGCATCGCTGCGACGAGGACGCCCAGGGTGACGCCCGCGCCCAGGAACAGGGCCGTTAGGGCCGTGAGGACGCCGAGTCGGCGCTTCGTGCGCTGGACCTGTTGCAGGGGCGTCATGCTGCCCTCCTCTTGCGCTTGCGTGAGGTCGTTCCGTCGCGATCGCCGCCCCGTGACCGCCCGCCCGCGGGTCCCTCGCCGGACCCTCTCGCCAGCCTTCGCCGGGCCCAGTGCTCGGCGAGGGCGACGAGAAGGGCCAGTGTGAGGATCCAGGGCACGGCAGGCGTCACCCGCCGCACCTGTCGGCCGATCTCCGACGTGGGGGCGAGGGGGCCGTCGCCCGCGAAGGCGGTAAGAAAGTCGTCCGACAGGGGAGCCGGGTCGCCCGGTTCTCCGCACGGGTCGTGGAGGCCCGCCAGGAAGCGTTGGAAGGCGGGGCGGAGGATCGCGTCGCCCTCGGTGGGGAGGGGGACCGCCAGGGAGCGGATGCAACCGTCCTCGGTGGCGCGCTCGAAGGCGGCCGGTTCGCCGTCCATCCAGCGGGCGTAGACGCGGGTGCCGGGGGCGGGGACGGTAGGTGACGAGTTGTCCGGGGAGGGAGAGGAGAGCGCTGCGGGCGCGGGCCGCCAGCGGCGCACGAAGGGATAGACCATGACGGCGTCGTTGGCGCGCACTCCGGCAATGGTGTCGTGGGGCTCGCGTTCGGACCAGAATGCGGATGCCGTGGAATCGGCCCACTCGATCTGCACGGCATCAGCGGCCTCCGTAGATGGCCCGGAGACGGCCCCTCCCACCCTCACCACCTCGATACGGCCCGGCCACAGCGCCCGGATCCTCTCCGTCGCGGCGTCCCTTTCCTCCCGCGCGAACGGCGAAATCACCACCAGCTGCAGCGAGTCGGCCCCGTCGCGCAGCCTGGAGGCGATCCGCAAGGCCGCGATCATCGCGCTGGAGAGCGATCCCTTCGCGGTGCGGGTCCCCTGCGCCCCCCCGACGCCGGCGCCCCGCTCATCAGCCACACCATCGGCGAGCATCCCCCGCGTCCCCTCGGACCCGGTGTCTTCAGCAGCGGCCTCCACCGCAAGCGCCCCCAGCGAATCCACCGTCCCAACCTCCATCTCTCGCGCCTCTCGGTCGAAGAACACCACCGCCGCCGCCCCCTCCACGTACGGCCGCGCGCTGTCCGCCAACTCACGCGCGTCCCGCACCGCACGCGACACATCCACCACCGCGATGCGCGCGACGGGCGCCGAGAGCGGATAAATCAGCGGCCGCGCCAGCGCCGCCCCGAGCAGCAGGATCAACAGAACGCGCAGCACGAGGAGCCACGGGTCGGTGAAACGCACGGTAATCGCGGTTGCCTGCACCGGAACCTTCGGGATGAAGCGCACGGTGGGGAGCAGGTCGGTGTCGGGTTCGCGGGTGGAGAGGAAGTGCAGCGCCACGACGCCGGCCGCGATGGCCCCGGCGGCGATCAGGTAGACGGGGGCGAGGAAGATCACGCGCGGCTCGCGGTTTCGGGGGGTCGCACGATCCGGCGCACCGCCTGAGGGGCCCCCTGAAAGGTCACCACCTGGGTGTAGGACGCACCGGCCATGCGCCAGTCCCGGGCCAGCCGTTCGCGCCAGTCGCCGAAGTTCTCCAGGTAGCGCTGCCGCGAGAGGTCGGTCAGGGGGCGTTTCAGCTGCGCCGCTTCGGGGTCGACGACCAGGGCGGGGCGGGTGGGGGGAGACATCTCGGTGGTGTGTATGGTGTGTATTGCGTGCACCTCGCGCCCCGCGGCCGCATGCTGTGTGGCGCGCTTGAGCAGCTCGTCGGCGTCGCCCAGGAAGTCGCTCACGATGGCGATGCGGGCGCGGCGATTCCGGCGCGCCACGGTGTCGAAGACGGGTGCGACGGGCGGGGTGCCGCCCGGCTCGACCTGCGCCAGGAGCGCGAGGATCTGGTGGACGATTCCGCGCCGGGTTCGTGCCGGGAGATAGTGGCCGCCGGGCTGTCCGGTGGCGACAGCGATGCCCACGGGGTCGCGCCCGCTGTGCGCCGCCGAAGCCAGGCCGAGCACAACGTGGCGGGCGAAATGCCACTTCTCGAGCGTGGCGGCCGGAAATGCCATGGAGGCCGACGCGTCCAGGACGATCATGGTCGGCAGCACGGTCCGCTCGGTGGAGAGACGGATGTAGGCGCGGTCGCGCCGCGCGAGGAGCTTCCAGTCGATCTTGCTGACGTCGTCACCCTGGCGGTAGGCGCGGTAGTCCTCGAACTCCGTCGAGATGCCCCGCATCCACGAACGGTGATCCCCCGCCAGCCCTGCGGGGGCCTTGCGGCGGGCGGGCCAGCGCAGCGAACGCACGGCGTCGAGGAGCGCTCCGTCGGCCGCGTTCATGAACGACTACAGCGGGATGTTGCTCTTCGGCGGCGGCACCGCCTCGAGGAGGTGGTCGATGATATGCTCGATCGTGATTCCCTCGGCCTCGGCGGCGAAGTTGGGGAGGACACGATGTCGCATGGCCGGGTGCAGCACCCGCTGGATGTCCTCGGGAGACACGTTCAGCCGCCCGTTGAGCAGCGCGTGCGCCTTGCCCCCCAGGATCAGCGCCTGCCCCGCTCGCGGACCCGCCCCCCAGCGCACGTACTGGCGCACCAGCTCGGGCGCCTCGGGCTGGGCCGGACGGGTGGCGCGGGCCAGCGCGGCCGCGTATTCGAGCGCGGGCTCGGGCGCGGCCACCTCACGGATGAGCTGGTTGAGCGACAGCAGACCCGGTCCGTCCAGCACGGGATGCACATCGGCATCCCCCACCGCCGTCGTCGCCCGCAGAATCCCCACTTCTTCTCCCTGCGCAGGATACCCCACCCGGATGTCGAAGAGAAAGCGGTCCAGCTGCGCTTCGGGCAGCGGATAGGTCCCCTCCTGTTCGATCGGGTTCTGCGTGGCCAGCACGAAGAAGGGCCGTGGCAGGTTCATGGTCTCGCCGCCGGCCGAAACGTGTCGCTCCTGCATGGCTTCGAGCATCGCCGCCTGGGTGCGGGGCGGGGCACGGTTGATTTCGTCGGCCAGGATGATGTTGGCGAAGATCGGCCCGGGCACGAAGCGGAACGCGCGGTGGCCGGTGGCCGTGTCCTCCTCCATGACCTCGGTTCCGGTGATGTCGCTCGGAACCAGGTCGGGGGTGAACTGGATCCGCCGGAAGTCCAGCGACATGGCCCGCGAGATGGTCTGGATCAGGAGGGTCTTGGCCAGCCCCGGAACCCCGACCAGCAATGCATGCCCGCCCGCCAGGATCGCGAGCAGGACCTCTTCGATGACCTGTTCCTGCCCGACGATGACCTTGGCCACCTCCCCCCGCAGCCCCGTCACCCGGTCAAGCAGTTCCTCCTTGGCGGTGTCGGAAAACGGTACGGTCAGACCGTCGTCGGCCGTGGCGGCTGCGGGGGCCGCTGCTGTAACCGCCGCGCTAGACGACATCGGCAAGCGCCGTGAAGTTGAAGTCGCGGCTCCGCACCGGCGGCAGCACGAAGGCGCCGCCCGAGGTGAGCACGGGTTCGCCGATCGCTTCCAGGTTGTTCAGGAAGAAGAGGTGCGAGTCCACGTAGCGCATGTTCTTGATCGGCCGCGTGATTCTGCCCCGTTCGATGAGCCACGTCCCGTCCCGGGTCACGCCGGTGAAGACCAGGTGCCGGAAATCCGCGAACCCGGCGGTCAGACGGCTCACGTAGACGCCGCGTTCGCAGGTCTCGATCATCTCGTCGAGCGTCAGCAGCGGGGTTCCCGCCTTCGGCTCCAGGCGCACGCGTACGGGGTTGGCCAGGGGATACTCCTCGCCCCGCTCCAGCGCGGTGTCGTCCCCGTAGCTCAGCTTCTCGAGGATTCCATCCCGGAACCAGTAGGTGCGGTCGAAGGGTACTCCCGCCCCGTTGAAGGGGCAGAAGGGTCCGTAGGGGTCCATTGGATCGGAGACGAAGGACACCCTCTCGTCGAAGATCTGCTGGCCGATCTTGGAGCCGCCGGCCGGGTTCGTGAAAGCCGTGAACCCCGCTTCGGCCCCTTCCAGATCCATGTGGTAGCGCATCATGAAGAAGATCATCTGCGCGTACGCGTCGGGCTCCAGGATAATCGTGTAGCGTCCCGGCTCGATCGCCGACGCATCGCGGGTCCGGTCCGCCTTGTCCGTTGCCCGCGCGGCGACCGCCACCGTGTCCAGCTCGTCGAAGTTGTTGACAGCCTTGCCGGCCCATCCCGACCCCGAGTTGTCGGCGGTGCGTGCCGTCAGCGACATTGTGCCTGTCGTGCTGCGGCAGTACGCCACCAGCCCGGCCGAGTTGGCCACCAGCATGGAACTCGCAGCCAGGTCGAGGGTCCCCGCCGAAACATAGCCTTCCGTCCGTTCGACCGCCTTCACGGCCTTCGCGATCCGGTCTTCGATATCGACCGCATGCGTCACTTCGGACCAGAGGCCCGGGGGAACGGGATAGGTGCGTGGCTTGATCAGGCGGCTCGTCCCGTGCTCGCCGGGCCCCTCGCGTGTGGCCTCCTCGGCCCACTGCACCGCCTGCATGAGCCCGTCGTCGTCGAAGCGTTCGGTCACCCCCGCGCCGGTCTTGCCGTTCATCATGGACGTGACGGCCACCTGGCCGAGAGACGCGTCCAGCTGCGTCGTGATCTCGTTGCGCGCGACCCGTGAGTTCTGTGCACTGTTCAACTGCACCATCACGACCGTGTCCGCGCTCGGATCGGCGAAGGCGAGCACCTTCTGCGCGATCGTCTCGGCCTCTTCCTTCGAGAGGATCTTGCCCGTGGTCAGGCCGGCCGGAGCCGGCGAAGTCCGCTTGCTCATGACCGCCTCCTGTAGGTGAATACGTTGACCCCGCGGAACCGCGCCGCCGGAGCTCCGACGGTGCGCCCGATCTGCTGGAAGGGGTCGCCCTTGAATGTCCCGCCGCCGCCCCAGTCAAAGGTGCCGGCACCTCCCAGCATGTCCATCGACTGCCAGAATTCGGGTGTGCGCGCCAGGAACGTCGGCCGCTTCACCGGCTCACCGAGTTCGCCGTCCCTGATCTCGTGGGCCATGCCGCCGCCCGTGAAGCTGATGTTCAGCATGGAGGGATCGACCGAGCCGAAACCGCCCCGGTGCATGTAGATGCCGTCCTCCGTCTCGGCGATCATGTCGTCGATGGTCACGTCCTCCGGATTCGGATCCAGGATCGCGATGCTGGGCGCGACGAGCTGGGTGACCACCGACCCCCCCGACCCGGCCGTCCCCCGGGACCCCTGGGACAATCCGTTCCTTTCGTAGTAGGACTTCATGTGTGGCGCGAACTCGCGCGTGGTGAAGTAATCGACCAGAACGCCCTCGCGGATGAGCGGGTAGTCCGCCGGCGGGACCCCCTCCGCGTCCCACCTGTACATGCCGCCGGCCCGCGGCGCCTCTCCGGTTGCCCGCACGTTGAGCATCGGGTTCTTGAAGTCGTACTGTCCCAGCACTTCCTCCGGCGGGCTCAGGTAGCTCGTGCCACCCGCGTGCATCTCGTAGCCGAGCACCCGGTCGTACTCCAGCGCGTTCACGATCGACGAGTTGAAGACCGACGACACGGCGGAGGCATCGAGAATCACGTCATAGCGCCCCACATCCGGATCCTTCGCGCCGACCATCTCCAGGGCTTCCTGAATCGTCTGCTCGGCGTCCTGTGCGAAGGGGATCCCTTGGATCGCTTCCCAGCCGTAGCCGCCGGTCTTGAAGGACAAGGGGGTGCTCGAAGCGAAGTCCATGCGGTCTTCGGAGACCACCTGGACGCTGTAGGTGTTGCCGAAGCCGTGGAACCGCTGCGCGATGTACGATCCTTCGCTCGAGGCGAAGACGACGTCCGACTTGCCGAACTCGAACCACGAAAAGGACCCGACGCCCGGGTACTTTTCCGCGTGCTTCATGATCGCTTCGTTCGCTTCGACCTGCAGCTCAAGCTGGTCCTGGATCGTGTAGTTCCACGGGTCGATGTCGATCGGCGTCTCCCACTTGCCGTCCTCGACGACCGGAGCCGGCGCCAGTTCGATGGTGCGCTTCGAGCCCCAGGGATTCAGCGATGCCTGGCGGCACGCAAGCCGCGCGACTCGCGCGGACTCCTCCTCCGTGACCATCGTGGAGGATGCGAATCCCCACGCTCCCTCCACGAGGACGCGAACCCCGAAGTGAAGCGATCCCTGGATCGCCTGCGTCGAAATCCGGCGGTCCGATGCGATCGTCGTGCGTGTGATGCCGCTCGCGACGCGGACGTCGGCGTAGCGGGCTCCGGCCGCCTTCGCGGCGTCGAGCGCCGCCATCGCGATGGCGCGCACGTCGGGGTCGTCCAAGAGGGGCCTGAAGGGGCGGTAGCTGCGGGCGGCCGCAAGGGGATCGGCCAGCAGGCGCCCGTCGAGGCCCACGAGCCCGGCTGCCGCGAATGCGGAGCCGGTGCGCAGGAAGTCTCTGCGGGACCAGGTCATGTGGGTCTCCCGGATCTGAAGTCTTGGTCTGGGGTTATAGCCGGACCGATAGTAGGGGGGAATGGGTGGGGCGCGCAACGGAGTATCGTGAGCTGGAAGCGCGCGCACAGGTGTAATATGACAGATTGTCCGCCACTTCGGGTATCTTGGGTCATGGACATCCCCGGCTTGCCGCCGTACCCTGGCAGGTGGGAGTCGGGCCGGGCGAGTGAAACCTTCGGTGATCGTGAGGGAGTATGGCCGCATGAATCGGAACCGGCCACGACGGGTCGGCGGTCCGCTGCGTCTTGCGTTGCTGGCACTGGCACTGTCTCAGTCGTCTGGTCCCGCCCTGGGCCAGCAGTCATCTGGGGCGTCGGGCGGTCTGTACATAGGCCTCGCCCTTCCAGCCGGGGTTTTCGGTGCCACGATGCAGAAGACCGTCGACAACACGGCACCAAACACCCTGGTACCCGATCCCAGGCGCGGACGAATCTTTCGCGACGAGGTTTCGGGCAGCACCGCCGCGTACGGAGTCGGACTGGTCGTCGGATATCGCCTCCCGCTTGGCGACGGTCCGTGGTACGTCGACGGCGACATCGGCGCCGGATGGAAGAATGGTGCCGCCGAGGCACAGTTCGACGGGGTGGGTGTCTCTCCCGAGCGCAGGCAACTTGGCGAAAGCTGGCCGGACAGCTGGAGCCTGACGAAGGACGTGAACTACGAAGCCACGCTCAGGTTCGGGGGCGGTCCGGGCCGGCTCCGGCAACATGACCTCAGTCTCTACCTGCTCGCCGGAGTGCGCTTGGCAAGTCTGCAGTTCACCAACCACTACAACGGGTGCTTCATGCCGGAAGCCTGCGAGCACTCCGAGTTCAGGTCCGGCGCAGAGAACCGGGATATGGAGTTGACCGCCTGGAAGTCGGGTCTGGGAATCGAAAAGCAGGTGAACGAAGGGGTCGCGATCCGTGCCGAAGCGAGCTATTCGGCATACGGCAGGGAGGAGTGGACCACGCCCTTCGAAGAAGTGGGGGTCATGGTGGATTCGAGCATGGATACGAACGAGGTCGGTCTGACCGTGGGGTTGCTCCTCCGGTTCTGACGAGCCGGGCCGCGTCGGCCGTCACCGTGGGCGGATGCGCCTTGCCAGCCCGTGGTCAAGACCCCCCGGCATTCGAGCGGCGATGCATCTGTGCTGAGCGCCTCACTTGCCCTCGGACTGCGGCATATCCCGGCTCCACCTCCAGCGCACGTTCATACGCCGCGCGCGCCTCGTCCGCCTTCCCCATCGCGTCGTACGTCCGCCCCAGCCATGTGTACGCCTCCGCGTGCCCCCACGCGGGCAGCGGAGTCTCCGGATCGTCGTCCGCAAACAACTCGATCGCGGCCAGGAAATGGACGAGCGCCGCCTCGTGACCGCCACCCCACATCTCCGGTTTGTGGAAGGCCGCGATCCCTTCCAGCAGCCTGACGCGCGGGTTGTCCGGCCCGAGCCGCCTGGCCTTCGCCAACTCGCTGTCCGAGAGCATCCCCAGTGTCATCGCCTCGGCGTCGCTGACGATCTGCATGCCCAGGACGGAGGACAGAAGTGCATGCGATTCGGGAATGGGCGCGATCTCGATCGAGCGCTCCAGGAACGACTGCGCCTCCCTGGCAATGACGATTGCGCCTTCCACGTCCGTATCCATTATGGGACCCGCGAGGCGATAGAGGGCGAAGCCCATGTAGTGATTGATGATTGCGTCGTCGGGAAGGGCGGTCACGGCGCGGCGGGCCAGAGTCACCATCCGTGCGAGGGCGTCGTTGTCGCCGGTGATATCGGCTTCGCGCAGTCCCGTACGCAGGCGTTCCGCGACGGTGACGGGGTCGAGATCCTGGGCGGTGAGGTTGGGGGGAGTGGCCGACATGAGGGTCGAGGCCAGCACGGCAAGGGTCGTTGTCGCTTTGCGCGGTATCGACATTTGTTTCTCCTGGGAGATTCGGGTTCAGAAGGGAAGGGTGGTCGTCACCCCGAAGTAGATGGTGCGGGGGAACGGGGTCTTGAGGGCGATGCGCTCGGAGTAGTCGGCGCTGTAGCGGTAATCCCGCACATTAACCCGATCGAGCGAGTTCATGACCGAGACGAAGAAGACGGTCAGGTTGTCGGCCCAGAGACTCTTGAGCACGGTGGCGGACAGATCGAGCCGGTTGTAGGTGGGCAGCCGCTCCGACATGGGTGCGCCGTAGTGGGGTTGCCACAGGTCGCGGCCGGAGTCGAAGGTCGCGCTCCGGATGGGGGTGAAGGGGGCGCCCGTTGCGGCGCGGTAGGCCACGCCGGTTTCCAGCCAGCCACCGAAACCGCGATTCACAACGATGTGGAGCGTGTGGGTCACATCGAAGGGCGACCGCGCCGATTCCCCGCTGTCCGGGTCCGTGCGCTCGGATCGAATGAAGCTGTACGCAAGTCGCGCGTCGAGCCCCAGTAGGGTGAACTCCTCCTTGACGAAGACATCGGCGCCGGTGGCCGCACCGGTCCCGCCACCGCGGGTGACGCCCTCGCGCGTCCGCGCCGCGAGCGAACCGTAGCGTTTGCGGTAGGCCTCGACGCGGATGAGACGCGCCCCGTCGTCCCAGGTCGCGCCGGCGATGAGGTGGCGGGCGTGCATGGCGGGGAGCGTGGGGTCTCCGAGCGTCGGCTCGTAGAGCAGGGGGTCGGGGACCTGGTGGAAGGCGCCCCACGCGGTGGTCAGCGCGAGGTGTGCCGTGGGTCGCCAGGAGGCGGACAGGCGGGGGGCGGCGGTGACACGCCCCGTGAAGGTAGAGCGGTCGGTACGCAGGCCGAGCAGGAAGCGAAGGGCGTTCGACGGCTGCAATTCGAGTTCACCGAAGGCTCCCACGCGCACCCCCGGCTCGTCGGCCGAGAAGACGGTTGTGGACGCGCCGGGCGCGTTGTCGTGGGACCGTACGGGGATCGACCCCCGGAGGTCGGCCGTGCGATGTTCCAACTCGGTCCCCGCGGCCACGGAGGCTCCGCGTCCCAGCGGCACTTCCACCTTTGCGCGCGCCTGGGTCAACCGGTCCCCCCGCTCCAGCCGCAGCGCGCCGAAGTCCTCGTCCTTTCGCGAGCCGCTCGTCGCCAGTCCCCACGTCAGACCGAATCCCCGCAGGTCCTCCAGCCCCGAGAGAGCGAGGAGGTCGGCCCGGCCATCGGAGCGGTAGATGCCTGAGTACCCGGGGTCGTCGATCCGGACGCCGACGCGATCGGTCTGCAGGAGTGCGAAGGCCTTGAGGCTTCCGCCGTCACGGTACAGCCACTGCCCGCCGCCGCTCAGATCGCTGGAGCTGGGGACTTCGTCGAACTCGTCCCTTCGGCCCGTCATGCGCATGAGCATTTCGGTGTCGGTGCGCGTCGCGGTCACGCGCAGCCCTGCAGTCTCCGACAGATCGAGGTGCAGCCCGGCCGACAGGGCTCCGATTGCTGCCGTTACTCCCAGTTCGCTCTCGGCCGGTCTGTCGACACTCTCGAGGTCCGCGACCGCCGACAGCGCGTCTCCGTATTCGGCGCCGAAGCCGCCCGCCGAAAACCGGATGCCGCGCAGCTGGAAGGGGTCGAAGCGGCCGAACGAGACGGTGCGGTCGGTGTCGAGGCGAAAGGGTGAGAGCACCGTCGCGCCGTCGAGCAGCACCCGCGTCTCGGAGAGGTCGCCACCGCGCACGAACAGTCCCGCTCCCTCGCCCACGCTCTGCAGTCCGGGGAAGGTCTGGATCGCGCGGAAGGGGTCGGCTGCCGCCCCCGGTGTGAATACGACTTCCAGTTCGTCGAGGGTGACGTCGGGGAGGTTGCCGAGCCGGTATGTGCCCGCCTCGACGGTGATGGCTTCCAGGGAGACGGGCGCCAGTTGCAGCGTGATCGGGATTGGGTTGGCCGGGGGAAGCGCGACCACGCGGCGGACTTCGAGGTAGCCGGTATGCTGAACCACCAGCGTCGCGGAGCCGCGTGCGGCGGTCGGGAAACGGAAGACCCCCGCCGAGTCGACGCTCGCGCCTTCCAGCGTTTCCAGGAGGAAGGCGTCGGCTCCGGCGAGGGGACGCCCCGCCAGATCGCGGACGGTTCCGGTGACGATAGACGGTTCCTGGGCTCGTGGCAGTCCGCGCATTCCCGGTCGAGTGCCGGGAGGATTCGCTCCATGGGCTGCCGGGCTCAGGGGCCCGAGGGACGCAGAGAGACAGACACCGGCGACCGCGACTTGCAAGGCCACGGCGCGCCCGCGCCGCGTGCGGCCCACCCCCACCCGAATCACCACCTCACCCCGCCGCCTTTCCCTCGAGATCTTCCGGCGCCGAATGCAGCAACCGCTCCAGGTTGTCCACGTACTTCCGGAACGCGTCCCGCCCGGCACCGGTGACGCGGTACCGCGTGTGCGGTTTCCGGTTCACGAAGTGCTTGGTCACCTGTACGTAACCGCCGTCCTCGAGCTTGCGCAGGTGCGCGCCGAGGTTGCCGTCGGTCGCGCGGACCTGGTCGCGCAGGTAGGTGAATTCGGCGTCGTCGACGCTGACGAGGATGGCCAGCACGGAAAGCCGGATCCGCGAGTGGACGAGCGGGTCGAACTGGCGGTAGTCGTACGTTTTCATGCGACGAGGTGGAGCTGGAAGGACGTGCCCCGGCGGACGCGAAGCACCACCCCGGGAACCACCATCAACAGGACCAGCCCACCGGCGATCACCAGGTTCGACTCCGGAGACGGCCGGAGCAGCAGCGCGCCTCCGAGGATCCACCACACGGCCGCGAGCAGCCAGTAGATCGCGTGATTGGGGAGCACCGCCGATGCAAAGAACGAAGTGCCGATGACAACGGCCTGGAGTCCGGGCGCGACCTGTTGCGGCAAGGACCCGGATCCCAGGCCGAGGAAGCCGATGAGCGACAGGGAGAGCGCGCACCCGATCCAGATCGACGACAGAATGCGGTTCACCAGTGAGTTGACCGGCGCGCGCTTCAGGTTGCGGTTCCCGAGCAGGGACGAGCCGACAAAACCGATGGCGACCGTCACGGCCCAGATGGCGGTGACCGAGACGGTCATATGGCCCTGGTGGACCAGGTACGTCAGCGTCTGGGCGGTCGCCAGCAGGCAGCCCCAGAGGATGAGGTGGCCGCTGCCGTCGGAGGCGGTCTCCCGCGCACCCTCGATGACGCGGCGGATGAAGGCGAGGTCGTCTTCGGGGCGCGGGGTGGGGTCGGGCATGGCGTGTCTCTCTGGTTGCGGATTCGTGTGATACGAGTGCAGAGTACTCTATAACACAGAGTAACGACAGCCAACACCCGGGTCAAGGAGTTTGATCGAGTGGGGTTTTCCCGCGCGGTCAGCCCGCTCCGGCCCCGATCCTCGGCGGATCGTCCGGCTCGCTCCGTTCTTTCGAGCCGAGCCGTACCATCAGTCCCCCGACCACCGCGACAAGGAACCACGCGACGATCAGCGGGGCCAGGATGTCGTCCAGGAAGAAAACCGGGAGGAGTTGGGGGAGGGTTGCCAATGCGGCGCCGGTCCACACCGCGAGGTTCTCAATCTGGAAGTTGCGCTGCTCCCCGCGCTTCATGCACAGCACCCCGCGTGCCATGAGGTAGAGAGTGGCGGTCCCAAGTCCGACCATGGCCCCTGCGGTCAGCGGTAGCAGAGGATCGGTCATTACCGCGGCTGACAACCCATAGATGAATCCGCAGGCAGCACCGACCGCTCCCCCCGCCGCGATACGCCAGGGCAGCGACAGGCCCGTCCTCGTTGCGGGAACCCGGGGACTCCGCCCGGCCACGGACGATCCCGGCTCGGGCGAGGTCTCCGGCGCGCTTTCCCCTTCCGCCAGCAACTCCTGAATCGCGGTCTCGGTCGCCTTGGGATCGATTCCGGCCTCGGCGGCGATGGCGCGCAAGTCCTCGGCGCTCATCGAATCCCCGCGGGCGTCGATCTCCGCCGCGCGCTTCAGGATATGCGTGACCTGCGCGTCGGAGAATCGTGTTGGCCGCTCGTTCACCGGCTCACCCCTTTCGTCAGCCCGGGTTCGTGATGGGAACCAAGGTCAGACGGGCCGCGCATCGTCGCAAGTCGGAGCTGCAACGGGGCGGTTTCGGCCATTGCTCCGAACATCGCAGATGGATGGCCGAATCCGCCGCGTGTGCGTATTCTACCCGGAACCCACCGTACGGGACCGGGAAGGAACGGCGGGTATACCCAAGTGTATGAACCGGTGGACCCCATTCCGAACAGGAGGCACTCGATGAAGAGACTCGCGTTCGTACTGTTGGCGCTTGCGGTGGCTTGTGATTCAACGGAGCCATCCGAACCCGCGCCCGATCTGACCGGGGCCTACACCCTGGCATCGTACACCGTGGACGGCCTTACGGAGACCCCTCCCCTGGTCAGAGCGGCTCTGTGGCTGTCGCAAGACGAAGTCGGAGACCGGTCGGCGAGAGGGGGTGCGCGGTTCCAGATGCGTCGGACAGGGTACTCCGGTGGCAGCATGTCAACCAGCGCAGGGGGTCGATACGCGCACGACGCGACCGGGCAGATGTTCATGTCCCTGAACAGGATCAGGTTCGAAGGGACGTATACCCTGCAGGGTGACACACTGATCATCGAACTGTTCTCGGGGGCGACAGGGCGCACGGGACTGACCCCTGCCGCGAAAATCACCTGGCTCCGGGGCGACTCGATGTAGGAGTCGGCCGTGGGAGGTGTGTGTCCTCCCTACGGCCGGGGTGTTATTAACAAAATACCCGGCCGGCCCTCGTTCGGGGGGTGGTGGAGGGGGGG
>VXOC01000339.1 GCA_009840215.1 Gemmatimonadota bacterium
GGGGGGTGGGGTGGGGTGGGGGGATGACAGCCAGCGCTCCTCAAAGGGTATCCACCCGCGGGACCGGTGAGCAATCCCGTTGACCTTAGTCAATAGGTTAGTCTACATTCATGAACCATGAGACACTACACCGTCCACGAAGCCAAGACGCACCTGTCGCGTCTGCTGCGGCGCGCCGAAGCCGGCGAAGAGGTGGTGATCACCCGCTCGGGACTGCCAGTGGCCCGTCTGTCGCCGGTCTACGAGAGCCGGCGCAGCTTCGGCCAGGACCGGGGACGCTTCATCGTGCCGGACGACTTCGACGCCCCGCTGGAAGAAGGCCTGCTCCGTGACTTCGAGGGCGGAGAGTAGTGGGTTATCTCCTGGACACCCATTGCTGGCTCTGGCTCCAGACCGAGCCCGAGCGGTTTCCCGACCCCCTGCTGAACACGCTGGCCGATCGAGCGGTCGACCTCTTCCTTTCCGCCGCCAGCGCCTGGGAGATCGGCATCAAGCATGCCACCGGACGGCTCGCTCTGCCCGAGTCGCCTGCGGTCTACGTCCCGGAGGGAATGCGCCGGACCGGAACCCGGGAGCTTCCCGTATCGCATGCCCACGCGCTCGCTGCTTCGGCGCTGCCACCCCATCACCGCGACCCCTTCGACCGCGTGCTCGTGGCTCAGTCCCGGCTCGAGGGGTTGCCGCTGGTCACGGCCGACCGCGCGATCGAGCGGTATGAGGTCGAAATGATCCGGGTTCGTCGGAGGTAGGATTCCCCTCCCTGCTACCGGTCGCACTGAATGTATTGCGACTTGCAGCAAGTCGTATTACCATCCTGCCATGAGCACCTTCTCCTTCAAGATGCCCGAGGACATGTACGGCGCGCTGGCTGCCGAGGCCAAACGCCGCAACGTCACCAGGTCCGCGCTGATTCGCGAGATGATCGACCAGGCGCTCCAGTACAATGACTGTGCCGCACCCCCCAGCTGCGCCCAGCTGGCGGGTGACCTCGTGGGTGTCCTTCGCAGTGGACGGCGGGACCTGGGAACCCATGAGCGCCTTCTCGAAGAGGCCATGATCACCGACGCCCGGCGGAATGCGCCCGACCGTCGTCGTTGACACCGGCCCAATCGTCGCGCTCCTCGATGCCGACGAGGCCCGGCACGACTGGGCTCGCGCCCGGTTCGAGGAGCTTAGAGCCCCGCTGCTCACCTGCGAAGCCGTCCTCTCGGAGGCGTCGTTTCTGTTGCGGCGCGCGGGCGCGGATCCGAGTCTCCCGGCGAGGCTTGTGCGGCGGGGCGTGCTCGAGGTGGCCGGTCTCTTCGAATCCGACGCGGACACCGACGCCCTGGTCCGTCTGATGCGCCGGTACGCAAGCTTTCCCATGTCCTTCGCGGACGCCTGCCTGGTCCGCATCGTGGAAAGGACGCCCAACGGATCGGTCATGACCCTCGATTCCGGGTTCCACATCTACCGGCAGGCCGGTCGTCGCACCATCCCCCTCCTCATTCCGTCCCCATGACCCCCCGCCTCCGTACCGCCGCCGTCCACGCGGGCGAGCGCCCCGACCCGGCCACCGGCGCCTCATCCCCCAACCTGGTCATGTCCTCGACCTTCGTCACCCGGGACCCCACCGGTGTCTCCGCCCACGATCTCGACGAGGACAGTGGCTACCTCTACACGCGCTGGTCGAATCCCACCGTGGCGCAGCTGGAAGCCAAGCTGTGCGCGCTGGAGGGTGCCGAGGCCTGTCTCTGTTTCGCCTCGGGGATGGCCGCGGCGGCCGGGCTCCTCCTCTCGCTGCTGAAGAGCGGCGACCACGCCGTCATGTCGGACACCAACTATGCGGGTGTGGCCGAACTGGGGCGCGACACGCTGCCGCGGCTGGGGATCGATGTTTCGTTCGTGGACACCTCCGATCCGGGCAATGTCGAGGCGGCGCTGAAACCCGCGACCAGGCTGATCTGGCTCGAAACCCCGGCCAACCCGATCGTGCGCCTGACCGACATCGCGGCCGTGGCGCGGATCGCGGCGGGGCAACCCGGCGTCCGCGTCGCCGTCGACTCCACCTTCGCCACGCCGGTCGCCACGCGCCCCCTCGAGCTGGGCGCGCACTACGTCATGCACTCGCTCACCAAGTACATCGGAGGGCACGGGGATGCGGTGGGCGGGGCGGTGCTGGGCAGCCGCGACGACATCTCGGCCCTGCGCCTGGAGGCCGGTATCCACTACGGCGGCGTGCTGTCGCCCTTCAACGCGTGGCTGATCATGCGGGGCGCCGCCACGCTGCCGCTCCGCATGAATGCCCACGAGGAGAACGCGCTGGCGGTGGCACGCTGGCTGGAGGGGCATCCGCGTGTCACCCGCGTCATCTACCCTGGTCTTCCGTCGCACCCGCAACACGAGCTCGCCCACCGCCAGATGGACAACTTTTCGGGCATGCTCACCTTCCAGGCCGAGGGCGGGACCGAACTGGCCGAGCGCATGGCGCGCGAGCTGAAAGTCATCCACTACGCGGTCTCGCTCGGGCACCACCGCAGCCTGGTCTTCCGGCTGGACACCGGGGCGCTCATGGAGAGCTCCTTCCGGCTGACGGGCGCGCAGCTGGAGAGCTACCGCAGGTACGCGGGCGAGGGGATCTTTCGCATGTCCGTGGGGCTGGAGGACCCCGGGGATCTGTGCGCCGACCTGGAGCAGGTGCTGGGGTAGCCCGAGGACCCTTCCGTGCCCATCATCCGGCGGCCGCCGCCCGCACCGTTGCGGCTCCCGCACCCCGTTGCGTATTGTGCGGTCGGTTCGCCCGATAACACCTGAAGAACAGGAACACCCAGAGATGCCCAAGTCCCGTCCCCACCGCCACCTCACCCTTCTCGCCGCCATCGCCCTCGCGCTGGCCGCCACCCTCTCCCCCCGGTCCGCCCTCACGGCCCAGTCCTTCGGCGGCAGCGTCGCCGTCAGCGACGGCCACGTCCTGATCGGCGAAACGGCGAACATGGCGCTGCCCGGCATCGTGTACGTCTATGGCCGCACCGCCGACGGCTGGAGCGAGACGGCGCGGATCACGCTGGCCGACATGCACGGCCCGCCCGACCGCTTCGGCGCGACGCTGGCTGCCGACGGCGACCTGGTCCTGATCGGCGCGCCCGGCCTCGGCGCGGGCACCGGCGCCGCGCTCCTCTATCGCCGCGACGCCGGGGGCGGATGGCGTGAGGTCGGCCGCCTGGCCCCTGAGGGCGCGGGCGAGGAAGCCGGATTCGGGGCCGCGGTGGCGCTGGACGGCGACGTCGCGGTCGTGGGCGCACCCGGAGACGCTGGCGGTGCGGGTGCGGTCTACCTCTTCACGCGAACCGGCGACACCTGGTCGCAGCGCAGCCGGTTCCAGGGCGAAGAAGGCAGTATCGGTCTCGGCACGGCGGTCGCCCTCGACGGGGCCACGGTGTTGGCGAGCACAGGCCAAACCTTCGAGCAACTCACGATCGACGTCCACGCCTTCCGCCTGAACCGCGCCTCGGGCGGCCTGGAATCCCTCGGCCTCCTCGCCCCGGGCGACGACCTGGGCGAGCGCAACGGGTTCGGTTCGACGCTCGCGGCCAGCGGTTCGCGAGCGTTCGTCGGTGCGCCTTTTGCGAACGGCGGCGGCCGGGTTCTGGTCTACACGCGCGACGACGCCACCGGCGAGTGGGCCCGGAACGCCACGCTCGCGGCCTTCGACGGCGAGAGCTTCGGCGGCTTCGGCTCGGCCATCGCCTTCGAAGGTGACGATCTCTGGGTCGGGGCGCCGCGAGCAGCCACGGGACAGGGAGGCCTCTATCACTTCGTGAGCGACGGTGCCGGTGGCTGGGACCGGGTAGTCAAGTCCGTCCGCGAAGGCCTGGGCGACTTCCCCTCCTTCGGCAGCTCGCTGGCGATGGCAGGCGATGTCTCGGTGGTGGGAGCCGGGGGTATCGACAGCCGCGCGGGCGGCGCCGTCCTCCGGGAGCGGGGTGCGGACGGTGCCTGGACGGAAGGCGAGCTCGTGATCGGCGACCACCGCGGACCCCCCGCGATCGTCGGCATGGACGAGGACGCTCCGTGCACCGAGGGACAGTCCGCCGGGTTCGAGTGCGACCAGGTCGACGTGATCTCCTTCCTCCCCATCAAGGACCTGTCGGGAGGCCGCGGCTCGATGATCAACGACATCTGGGGCTGGACGGACCCGGAGACCGGACACGAGATCGCCATTGTCGGCCGGAGCGACGGCACCGCCTTCGTGGACCTCACGGACCCGCACAATCCCGTCGTGCTCGGCGACCTCCCCAAGACGCCCGGTTCGCGCAGCGCCGCCTGGCGCGACATGAAGGTGCACGACGACCACGTCTACATCGTGGCCGACGGCGCCGAACAGCACGGCGTCCAGGTCTTCGACCTCACGCGGCTGCGCGACGTGGAGGGCGAGTCCGTCACCTTCGAGCCCGACTTCCTCTACGACGGCATCGCCAGCGCGCACAACATCGTCATCAACGAGGACGAGGGGTTCGCGTACGTGGTGGGGTCCAGCGGCGGCGGGGAGACCTGCGGCGGCGGTCTGCACATGCTCGATCTGAGCGAGCCGAAGAAGCCGGTGTTCGCGGGGTGCTTCGCCGATATCCAGACGGGGCGCGCCGGCACGGGGTACTCGCACGACGCCCAGTGCGTCACCTACCACGGTCCGGACGAGGACTACCGGGGCCGCCAGATCTGCTTCGGCTCCAACGAGAACTCGCTCAGCATCGCCGACGTGACCGACAAGGACAATCCCGTGGCGATCGCGATGTCGGACTATCCGAGCGCCGCGTACGCTCACCAGGGCTGGCTGACCGATGATCACCGCTTCTTCTACATGAACGACGAGGGCGACGAGGGGAGCGGTGCGGTCGAGGGCACACGCACCCTGATCTGGGATGTCGAGGACCTCGACGACCCGGTCCTGGCCGCCGAGTACATCGCCGAGACCACGGACACCGACCACAACCTCTACATCAAGGGCAACCTGATGTACCAGTCGAACTACGGCGCCGGGCTCAGGATCCTGGACATCACCAACCGCACCAGTCCCGTCGAGATCGCGTCGTTCAGCATTTCGCCGACCGGCTCCTCGTGGAGCAACTACCCCTACTTCGAGAGCGGGGTGGTGGTGGTGACGAGCATGAGCGACGGCATCTTCATCGTGAGGAACAAGGGGAGGCGGGCCCTGATCCCGTGAATATTGCATGGTATACCATACATTACAAGATGTAAAGTCAGCATTACATCTCGGGGCCCTGACGCCCCGCGCAAGAACCTGGAAAGGATGCAGGACATCATGAGTAGCCACATGAACAGCAGTCGATCGTTGCCTGCGGCCATCGCGGTCGCGCTTGCGGCAGCCCTTGCCCCGAACTCCGGCCTCGCGGCACAGGGGTACGGAGGCAGTCTCCTGGTGAGCGATGGGCAGGTGCTCGTCGGCGAGCCGGGAGGCGGCCCCCTGCCCGGTGTCGTCTATGTCTACGGAGCCGGATCGGGCGGCTGGGCCGAAACCTCCCGCCTGGCACTGACGCCGGTGGGTGAACCGCCCGACGGATTCGGCCGGGCTCTCGCGGGTGAAGGCGGCCTGGTCTTCGTGGGCGCGCCCGGCTGGAATGGCGGCAGCGGAGTGGTGCTGCTGTACCGGCACGAGCCGGCGGGGTGGACGGAGGTGGGGCGCCTGGCTCCCGAGAACCTCGCCGAGGACGCGGGCTTCGGCACCGCGGTGGCCGTTGACGGGGATGTGGCGGTCGTGTCCGCGCCGGGTGAGGGCGACGGTGCGGGTGCGGTCTACGTTTTCACCCGCACCGGGGACGGATGGTCGGCGGGTACGCGGTTCGAGCTGGCGGAGGCCGGCCCGGGATTCGGAAACGGGGTTGCCGTGGGCGGCACGTCGGTGCTGGTGAGCACGGCGCGCACCCGCGATGCCCCCGCGGAGGTTCACTCGCTGGGCCTGGATCGTGCGACGGGTGGCTTGGAGCATCTGGGCCCGCTTGAGCCGGGCGGAGATCTGGACGACGGGAGTGGTTTCGGTTGGAGTCTGATGGTGAAGGGGTCGCTGGCGTTCGTCGGGGCCCCGTCCGCCAACGGTACCGGGGCCGTGGTCCTCTTCGAACGCGACGAGGAGACCGGTGCCCTGACCCCGTCCGGTACGCTCCGGCCATTCGACGCGGAGCAGCCATCCGGGTTCGGTTCGGTGCTCGCGTTCGACGGCGACGATCTGTGGGTCGGCGCCCCGTCGGTGAATCGGGGCAACGGCGGCATCTATCGCTTCACCAGCGACGGGGCGGGGGGCTGGACCGGCGCGGTCAGGGTCGGCCGGGACGACATCGGCGAGCGCGCCTCCTTCGCAAGCGCCCTGGCGCTGGCCGGCGACGTCGCGGTCGTGGGTGCGAGCGGCGTCGACGGCCGCGCGGGCGGCGTGGTCATCGCCGAACGGGGTGGAGCGGGCACGTGGAGCGAGGGCGACCTCGTGATCGGCGACCATCGCGGGCTGCCCGCGATCGTGGGCCGCGACGACGACGTCGAGTGTGCGGACAACGACGCGGCCGGCTTCGAGTGCGACAACGTCAACATCATCTCCTTCCTCCCCATCAACCAGCTGGCTGGCGGGCGCGGCGCGCGCGTCAACGACCTCTGGGGGTGGACCGATCCGGAGACGCAGCACGAGATCGCCATCGTGGGCCGCACCGACGGAACCTCCTTCGTCGACCTCACCGATCCCTACAACCCCGTCCTGCTCGGCAACCTCCCCAAGACGCCCGGTTCGCGGAGCGCGATCTGGCGCGACATGAAGGTGTACGGCGACCACGTCTACATCGTGGCCGACGGGGCCGGCCAGCACGGCGTCCAGGTCTTCGACCTCACGCGGCTGCGCGACGTGGAGGGCGAGTCCGTCACCTTCGAGCCCGACTTCCTCTACGACGGCATCGCCAGCGCCCACAACATCGTCATCAACGAACTGACCCCGTTCGCGTACGTGGTGGGGAGCAGCGGGGGAGGGGAGACCTGCGGCGGCGGCCTGCACATGCTCGATCTGGCGGATCCGAAGCGTCCGGCCTTCGCGGGGTGCTTCGCCCACGCCGAGACCGGACGCCGGGGCACGGGCTACTCCCACGACGCCCAGTGCGTGATCTACCACGGCCCCGACGAGGAGCACCGCGGCAAGGAGATCTGCATCGGATCCAACGAGACCGCGCTCAGCATCGCCGACGTGAGCGACAAGGAAAACCCGGTCGCGATCGCGATGTCCTCGTACCCACACGTCGCATACGCGCACCAGGGGTGGCTGACCGACGACCACCGGTTCTTCTACATGAACGACGAGGGCGACGAGCCCCAGGGTCTGGTCGAGGGCACCCGCACGCTGATCTGGGACCTGGAGGACCTCGACGATCCGACGCTGGTCAACGAGTACATCGCCGAGACGACCGACACCGACCACAACCTCTACATCAAGGGCAACCTGATGTACCAGTCGAACTACGGCGCCGGGCTGCGGATCCTCGACATCACCGATCCGGTGAACCCGGTCGAGATCGCCTTCTTCGACAATTCACCCTACGGGGGCGCGTCGTGGAGCAACTACCCGTACTTTCCGAGCGGGGTCGTGGTGGCGACGGGGACGGGGGACGGGCTGTTCATCCTGCGCAACACCGCGAGGCGAGCCCTGATTCCGTAGGAGAGCGTGGAAGGCTGGGAGGACCATGACCGGACCCCTCAGAATCGGTATCGGCGCGGTGGTCGTGGCGGCGCTCCTGCTCGCCTGCGGGGCCACCGAGCCCGAGGCCCGGCAGGTGGAGTGGGTCCAGCTCACGCTGGAGTCGGGCGGAACGCTCGATATCGCCGTCCTGCGGCCGGAGTCCGCGGCGAAGGGGGTGGTGGTGGCCTTCCCATGGGGTGCGGGAGACGCGGGCCTCCTCCTGGGCCTGATGCAGTCGTACTGGGATCCGGCGGCACCCGATGCGGGGTACGCGGTGGTCGGGGTCGTGGCCTATGGGCCGGGTCTCGAGCGCAACGGGGGAGAGGTCATGGCCGCCGTCATGGGTTGGATCGACGAGAATCTGGGGGAGGCGGGCGACAAGGTGGTGATGACCGGGGCGTCGGCGGGCGGGGTGGGGGTCTTCCACGCGGCGCTGGCGGTACCCGATCGCGTGGGAGGGATCATCGCGATGCCGGGCCGCTACTCGGGCGAGGCGTCCCTGGAGGTGCTGGCGGACGCCGCGGTGTGGATGATGGTGGGCGAGGGGGATACGAACTGGGTCGGGCGCTCGGAGGCCACCGCCGGGAAGCTGGAGGCGGCGGGGGTGGAGGTGACCCACGAGGTGGTCCGCGGCCAGGGGCACGTGCTGAGGGTGGACCAGGACGTGCTCGTGAGGTGGATCGAAGGGCGGTAGCGCCGCGGGCGTATACGACCTGAGTCCGCGGGGGACCGGGGCAGGCGGGGCCGTCACGAAACCTTGCCCGATGCGGTCTCGTTCATATTACATATATAGGAATCTACAACCGGGAGGAACGAAACGTGCAACTCATCATCCATACACTCCTGAGCGCGGTGCTGCTGATGGTGGTCGGGCGGATGGTCAAGGGAATCGAGGTCCGCGACCTGAAGGCGGCGGTGATCGGCACCCTGGTTTTCGGATTCTCGAACTGGCTCATCTGGGCGGCGCTGGGAGGCCTCGGCCCCATGCTGCTCATCATGACGCTCTGGTTCTTCGCCCTGGTGGTGAACGCGGTGGCGCTCATGATCACCGGAGCCATGGTGCGCGGTCTCAAGGTCCGGAGCTTCCCCGCGGCGCTCATGGGCGCGGTCGTGCTGGGGATCATGAACCTGCTGCTGGGAGTCCTCTTCAGGATCTTCTCCTAGTGCTTTGCGGGACTGCCTGTCCCGGCAGTCCACGCACAAACCCCGCGGCGTTGCAGCGGTGATGCATTGATGCGTCCCGACGGAGGTCCGCTCCGCAGTCCCGGCAACCTGTCCGCCTTGCCAGTCCGGCGCTTCTCCGCTATCGGTGCTCGTAGAGAGGGTCCCACGGACTGCCTGGCCAAGGAGGCGCGACGATGATGGTGAGGGTTTCGAAAGAATCGCCGTGACATGATCTGGGAAGCATGGCTGACCCTTGCGGTCGTCACGCTGGCCGTCCTGGTCCTCACCCGGGACCTGGTTTCGCCGGCCGTCGCGTTCATGGCGGCCGTCGTGGTGCTGCTGATCGCCGACGTGGTGACTCCGGGCGAGGCCTTCCAGGGATTCTCCAACCCCGCGCCGATCACGGTGGCCGCGCTCTATGTGCTGGCCCGCGCGGTCGAGAAGAGCGGGGCGCTGCAGCCGATGGTGCGGGCCACGCTCGGCACGGCGCGGAGCGTGCGCGGCGCGCTGGCCCGCATGACGGTGCCGGTCGCGGCCGCTTCGGCCTTCCTCAACAACACGCCGATCATCGCGATGCTGTCCCCCCAGATCGGGGAGTGGGCGGACCGGCGTGGGGATTCGGCGTCGCGCTACCTGATGCCGCTTTCGTTCGCGGCGATCCTCGGGGGGATGACCACCCTGATCGGCACCTCCACCAACCTCGTCGTCTCGGGCCTGCTGGAGGAACAGGGGTACGATCCCTTCACCATGTTCGAGTTGACGCGGGTCGCGCTGCCGCTGGCCCTGGTGGGGCTGGTGGTCACCGTGCTCGTATCGCCCAACCTTCTCCCCGACCGGCTGCCGCCCCGCCAGGAAGCACGCGAGGGTGGCCGGAGCTTCTCGGTCCGCATGATCGTCGAGCCGGGGGGACCGCTCGACGGACTGCGCATGGACGAGGCCTGGTCGGTGCTTCCCGAGGGGGCCACGATGGTCTACTTCGAGCGGGACGGGGAGGGGGCGGGGCAGCCGCATCCGGAGACCGTCCTCAAGGGCGGGGACTTTCTCACGCTCCTTGGCGACACCGACGTGGTCCTGAATCTGCACGACATCTCGGGGCTGGCGTCGTCGCAGCAGCCGCACCTGCCTTTCGAGTTCAGGAGTGCGCGCCACTCGTATTTCGAGGCCGTCATCGCCCCCGAATCGCGGCTGGTCGGGCAGTCGCTGATCGACATCCGCTTCCTGGCGCGCTACCAGGCCACCGTGGTGGCGATTCACCGGGCCGGCGAGCCCGTGCACGGCCACCTCGCCCAGGCACAGCTCAAACCCGGCGACACGCTGATGGTGATCGCGGACCAGGGGTTCGGCGAACGCTGGCGGGGGCGCAACGACTTCATGCTGGTGTCGCGCCTCGGTGCACCGGCACCGCCGCTCTCGCCCAACGCGGTGGTGGTGCTGGCGGTGGCGGCCGCGGTCGTGGTGGGCGCGGGCCTTCAGATCCTGCCGATCCTGCATCTGTCGCTGCTCGGCGCTCTCGCGCTGGTCGTCCTGGGCATTCTCACGCCCAACGAGGCCAAGGACTCGATCGACTTCGACGTGATCGTGGTGATCGGGGCCGCCTTCGGGCTCGCGGCCGCCGTGGAGAGCTCCGGGCTGGGGCAGTCCGCCGCCGACCTGATCGCCGCCGTTTCCGGCAATTTCGGCGCGCAGGGGGCCATGGCCGCGATCGTCGTGAGCACGATCGCGCTCAGTTCGATCATCACCAACAACGCGGCCGCCGCCCTGGTCCTTCCCATCGCGCTCACCTCCGCCGGCACCTTCGGGATCGATGCGCGGGCGGCGGCGGTGGCGGTGGCGCTCTCGGCGTCGGCGTCCTTCATGACCCCCATCGCGTACCAGACCAACCTGATGGTGTACGGCCCGGGCGGGTATCACTTCGGCGACTACGCGCGGCTGGGGACCCCGCTCACGCTGGTGGTGGCTGTGGGGCTGGTGTGGTCGACGCTGGGGTAGGCGGGGTGGCGGCGAGGGAACCCGGTGGGCCGGACGCTCGTGTGTGCGGGCGCTGTCACGCCGTCAGCGACCGAATGACGGGCTGAAGCGCGTCCGCCGCCATTCGCTCCAGCTCCTCGGGGGTGCGGTTCTGGACGGGGTGGGGGACCCACACGATCGCGGGGTCGAAGCCCAGCGACCGGATCTGGAAGGCGGCCGCGTCGCGGAAGGCGGTGGTGGCGACCAGGAGGCCGGGCAGGCCCCGGTCGTCGAGCGACTTGATGTCATGCAGACCGCATGATACGCACGATCCTCAGTCGGCGAGGGCCTCGGCGACCACGTCGGCGCGCTCGGCGATTTCGTCCAGGAGCGCGGTGGCGGCGGGCTTGGCGTTGGTCGGCTTGGCGAAGCGGGCGGTGGCGATGTCCATGGCGTGGAGTCTCGACTCGAGGTGGTCCAGGAACTCGCTGGAGCGGTGCTTGCCGATGTCGAGCAGCGCGACGGTCCTGCCGTGCAGGGAAGCCGGAGGGGGGCGGCGGGGACGGGATGCGGG
>VXOC01000352.1 GCA_009840215.1 Gemmatimonadota bacterium
GGCCAGGGCCAGTGGGGCCAGGACGGCGGCGGTGGCGGGGCGGTGGCGGATCGAGGGATTCATGGCGTCGGCGGTTGGGTGGAGTGTCCGGATCGTCAGGATCGGCGGCATCAATGTAGGAAGCCGCGGACCAATCCGCCCTGGCACCGGGAATCGGGAAACGCCGGTTTGGCCGGGCGCGGCGTTTGCCCCGGGCTCGGCACCCGCGTCGCCCTCGTTACGGGCGTCTCACATCTCGTCCCGCCGCAAAGGAACCGTCTGGGGCGCCCCCGTGTCACTCCCGGGGCCGGGGTGCGGCACGAGCCTGAGGGGCCACTCGTACACGTCTTCCAGAGTCTCGCGCAGCAGCACGTCGTGTGGGGCACCCCCAGCTCGCTCCCGGCCTTGATCGAGAAGAAGCAGCCGGTCCGCGAACCGGGCGGCGAGGTTGAGATCGTGAGTAACCACCAGCAGCGCCAGCCCGTCTGCCCGCAGTTCCTGGAGCAGGTGAAACAGCTCCATCCGATAGCGCAGATCCAGCCCGGCTGTCGGCTCGTCGAGGAGGAGGACCGGTGCCTCCTGCGCGAGCGCGCGGGCGATCCGGGCGCGCTGGCGCTCTCCCCCCGAAAGCTCACCGAGTTGCCGGCCGGCCAGGGGACCGACCGAGCAGCGCTCCAACGCCGCGTCCACGATGGCCCGGTCCCCGCTGCCGACTCCTTGCCACGGGCCGAGGTGCGCGTACCGCCCCATCCCCACCATCTCGCGCACGGTCACCGGAAAGGGGGACGATTCCGACTGGGGCACCACCGCGAGCGCCCGCGCCCGCTCCCGGTCGTCGAGATCACCCAGCAGCCGGTCGTCGAGCATCACCTCCCCCTCCTGGGGGGCCAGCGATCCCGACAGCACCCTGAGCAGCGTCGTCTTCCCCGCCCCGTTCGGCCCCGCGACAGCCAGGAGACTGCCCGGAGTCACCGACAGCGAGACCCCCTGCACGGTCGCAGCGTCCGCGCGCGGGTAGGTAAAGGTGACATCCCGTCCCCGCAGCACCGGACGCCAGCCGTCAGGAGAAGCACCCCCCCTCACCGCCGCCCCCCGCGCATCAGCAACACCACGAAGAACGGTACCCCCGCCACCGCGGTCACGACCCCCGTCGGCAGCTCCGCCGGCGCCACCACCACACGCGCCACCGTGTCCGCCAGCAGCAGGAACGCGCTCCCGGCCAGGAACGACGCGGGCAGCAGCAGCCGATGATCGTTACCCCACGCCAGCCGCACCGCGTGAGGCACGATCAGCCCCACGAAGCCGATCACTCCCACCGCCGCCACCGAAGCGGCCACCATGAGCGACGCGGCCAGGTACGCCGTGAGCTTCACCCGCTGCACCGACGCGCCCAGGTAGTACGCCACCTCCTCGCCGCGCGAGAGGAGGTTGAAGGCGCGCGCCAGCGACAGCACCACCACCGAGGCCGGCACGAGGAACACGGCCAGCACCGCGGCCGCCTCCCAGTCGGCGGCGGACAGGTTCCCCATCATCCAGAAGATCGCCGAGCGGAACGACTGCAGGTCGGCGAGCGAGAGCACCAGCAGGATGATCGCATTGAAGAAGGCACCCGCGATCACCCCCGACAGGATCAGCACGCGCGTGTCCATGCCCCCGGGCGACGCCCTGCTCGCGATCGCCAGCACCAGCGCCATCGCGGCGACCGCGCCCAGAAAAGCACCGAGCGACAGAGTCCACGGAAGCGTCACCGCAAGGCCGCTCACGAAAACACACACCGCGCCGACCGCGGCGCCCCCCGAGACGCCGAGCACATACGGTTCGGCCAGGGGATTGCGCAGAAGCGCCTGAAGGGTGCAGCCGCTCAGCCCGAGCGCCCCGCCCACGAGCGCGGCCAGGACCGCGCGCGGCAATCGCAGCCGCAGCAGGATGGTCTCGGTGGCGGGGTCGGCGGTCCCCGTCAGCGCCCGCCAGAGGTCGCCGGGCCCGAGGCCGGAGGCTCCGAGGGAGAGGCTGACGGCCCCCGCGATCAGGACCGCGAGCGCAAGAACGGCGACCCGGCTGGAGGCGCGCCACGTTCGGGCCTGTACGGACACCGGCTTCCCTCCCTCGAAGGATGGTGTTGGTGCCGTGTCCCGGAAATCTCTTGGCTATTCGAGCACGAGCTTCCGGGAAACGGCACAGAGGACGAGGCGGCCGCGTCTCCTGGCTCGAGGCGACTTCGCTCGCCTTCCCGGGGAACCTTCCCAGTGGCAATCGAGCAAGTCGTGCGGAACCCCGCGAGTCCGTGGACTCCTGGCGGGTTCCGTGCCTCCCACAGTGGCGGGGCCGCGTCGGCTTTTGACCGAACTTCCGGTGGCCCCCTCGCTACAGGCGCGACGTTAGCGGCAGCGCCGTAGCGGGTCAACCCTGCACGCGCGCAACCGTCAGCGAACCACCGCCGTCATCTGGATCTCCACACCCAGCCGACCCACCAGCGGCAGTCCGGCCACCGTCGTCGGCGTCCCCTCGGGCACCATTTCGGCCAGCACCTCGAGCACCGTCCCCGCGTCCCGCACGTCCGTCAGGTACACCCACACGTCGACCACATCCCCGAACCCCAGCCCCGCGGCCTCCAGCGTGGCCCTGAGTCTCGCCAGGGTGGCCCGCGCCTCCCCCTCCGCGTCCTCGCCGCGCGCCAGCATCCCCGACAGCCACACCCGCTCACCCGTCGTGATCGCCGGAGACAGCGGCGACCGCCCCAGCCGCTGGCCCTCGCGCAGCACCACCCGCCGCTCGTCGGACCGCTCGGCCACGCACTGGATCTCGACCAGGAAGTCCGGGTTCATCAGCCCGCCGCGTACGGCCGCCCGCGCCGGCGGATCCTCGGCGGTCACGAACTCGCGGTACGCCGTGTTCATATCCCCCCAGAGGCGCACGTCGTCCAGGAAGACCTTGCACGCGACCAGGTCCCCGTAGTCCATCCCGGCCTCCTCCAGCACCATCCCGATGTTGCCGAAGACGCGCCGCGTCTGGGTCTGCACGTCGCCCCGCACCGGCTCGTAAGTCTCGGGATCGCGGCTCGTCGCCCCCGCGATGAAGAGCACGTCCCCCGCGCGAATGCCCCACGAATACGGCAGCGCCGGCGACTGCAGCCCGGACGGCGCGATCACCTCGGTCTCGGCCGGCGTGGCCACCGCCGAGATCTGCACCAGCGCGTCCCGGTCGGGCAGGTCGGCCTCGACAGTCGCACGCGTGGGCGGGTTCTCGGCGAAGTACCCCCGGTAGACCCCGTTCATCGCCTGGAAGTGGCGCGAGTCGCGCAGGAAGATGTTCATCGCGACGACATCTTCGTAACCGAGCCCGCGCGCACGCAGCGCCTCGCCGAGGGCGTCCAGCGTGGCGGCGGTCTGCTCCTCGACGGTCGTGAGGAGATCGCCGCCGCGTGAGGTGGCGGTGACGTCGGAGATGAAGACCAGCTCAGGGGTTTGGGCCGAGGCGGTGGCGGGGAGAAGGAGCAGGAGAAAGAGCGCGGCCGCTCCGAGCGCGAAGCGGGAACCACGCGACCGTCGGACACCTGGTCCGCGTTGAGCCTGCGCGGCTGCCCGCGCCCGGAGGCCGCGGGACGCCGTGGCGCGGCGGCGTTGGCAATGCGGAGTCGAAGTCTTCATGAGGTGAGCCGTTCTTCGGTGGATTGGTGCGGGTGCGTCACACCACGTTAGCTCACGCAACGATTCCGGCAAGAGGTCGGCCGTCGTGACAGATTCTACCCCGAATCTGTCCAGAAGGCCGTTCAAGAGAACCATCGGCACCGTCCCAAGCCAGCCAATCACGACATCCGTGACAGATTCATACCCTTATCTGTCACGGAATCTGTCACGACTTCCGCAACGCGCCACCGACGGATCCTCGCCTGTCCCTCGGGTCCATGGTAGCACCCCGCGCCCCAACCGCTATTCCTGAAAGACATTCTCACCCGAATCGCGACCTCGTAAGGAGAGAAGCTCCCATGAACAGCGCTCCCTTCACCCCAGGCATTCCCTCCGCTGGCGCGCACCCGGGTCGCAAGCGCCAGGCCCTTCGCCACCTGGCGACGGTGGCGCTCGCGATCGCGGCTGTCGGTCTCCCCGCCTGCGAAGATCCGGAGCTGGAGCGCGGCATCGTGATCGGGAAGATCGACTTCGACGATCCCGCCTGGCCGTTGCCGCAGGTCCCCGAGACGGCAACCGTCGGGATCCCCGTGGAGATAGCGGTTTGGACAGGGGGCAGCGGCTGTTATGAGTATGCGCGCACCGACGGAAGCGTTGACGGCCGGTCGGCTGCGGTAATCCCCACCGACTTTTTCATTGTCGGCGGCTGCTCGACCCATCGCGAGTTCGTCGAACACAGGACAACGAGGGTCTTTGACGAACCGGGGACCGCGGAGATCACGCTCTGGTTCAGCGACGGCGGGGCGATTCTGCGCGAGGATCACACCGGGGAGGGGCGTAAGGTCTACACCGTGGAGGTTTCCGAGGCGGAGGGGAGCCGTCAGTGACCGACCCCGAAGAACATCCGACTCTACGCGAGGCCGACCCCCTCACTCCGCTGATGGACGCGATCCGCGGCGGCTCCCAGTCGGCGCTGGGCCAGCTGATGGATCTCTGCTGGGCGGAACTCGTGCGCTACGCCGCGCGCCAGCTCGGCGATGTCGACCTCGCCCGCGACATCGTGCAGGAAACCCTCATCCAGGTCTGGGAGCGCAGGCGCGCCTGGGAGCCGCGGGGGTCGGCGCGGGCCTACCTGTACCGAATCGTGCGCAACCTGGTCATCGACGAGAAGCGCAGGCAGGGGGTCCGGCGGCGCTGGGCCGAACGCCAGGCATTCGCGCCTTCCCCGCGTCCCGCAACGCCGGACGAGGTCCTGGACGAGCAGTTGCTCACGGAGGTGTTCGAGACCGCCGTCGCGGCGCTGCCCGACCGTCGCCGCGAGGTCTTCGAGCTCGTCTTCCAGCGGGGACTGTCACACGCCGACGCGGCCGCCGTGATGGGCCTGTCCGTGCAGACGGTGGCGAACCAGATGAGTTCGGCTCTCCGCGCCGTGCGCGCGGCGGTGACCGATTCGGGGGCGCTGGAGGGTTGAGATGGTAGTCGTGGCAGGGCTCGTGCGCTTCCTGGACAGAACCCGGAAAGCGACCGGAAAACACGAAGAGGATTGTACGAAGATGGACGAATTGCTGCTCCGATATCTGCGCGGCCGGACGACGGAAGACGAAAACCGCTCGGTCGCGGCCTGGCGCAGCCGTACGGCGGACGCGGAAGACGCGCTCGCCGACCTGAACCGCCTTGTCCGGGCCGGCGAGGCGGCCGACCTGGCAATCGATCCCGGCGAAGCGCCCCCCGTTGAGCAGCTGATCTGGAGAGCGGAGGCCCGGAGGGCACAGCTGGACAGGCCTCCCGGGCACGCGCGTCCACGAATCCGGCGCTACGGAGCATGGATCACCGCGGCGGCGGCAGTCACCATCGGCCTCACCCTCTGGAACGTCGCGCGTTCCACGGACCCCGTCCTCGACGGTACCGTCGCCGCCCGCGACTTCCTCACGGCCACGAACGAAACCGCCATGGTCCGGCTCGAGGACGGCAGCGTCGTCCGGCTCGGTCCCGAAAGCCGGCTGACCGCTCCCGCGACCCACTCGGCGGAGGCGCCCTCGCGCCAGGTCACCCTCGAGGGGGAGGCGTTCTTCTCCGTCGCGGAGGACGAAGCCCGGCCCTTCGTCGTCACCACGGCCGCCGGCTCGGTACGGGTGCTCGGGACGCGCTTCCACCTGGCCGCCCAGGCCGACGAGCTGGCCGTCGTGGTCGTGGAGGGGCGGGTCGCGCTGGCCGGCGCCAACCAGGAGGTCGAGGTCGGTGCGGGACAGGCGACCCGCCTGGTGCGCGGAATCGCCCAACCGGTCGAGGATGCTCCGCGGGTCGAGGAGGTGGCGGACTGGCTCCACGACTTCCTGATCTTCCACGACACGCCGCTCGCGATGGCGATGCGGGAGATCGGGGAAAGGTACGGCACGGCGGTCGAGATCGGCGATCCCGCCCTGACGGAGAAGACACTCACCATGTGGTTCCACGAAAAGTCGCTCGAACAGGTCATGACCGTCGTCTGCAGCGTGATCGACGCGCACTGCACCATCGGCGCGGCCACGGTCCGGATCGAGGCCCGCACCGCCGGAGCGCAGTCGTGATCGGCCGGGGAGCGCGCGGGGCAAGGCCCGCCGATGCTCGAGCGGCGACGCTCCCGGCGCGGGCACGCCTGCTCGCGCTTGTGACCTCCGTCATCGCGACCCCCCTCGCCGCGCAGGAATCGCAGGAGGTCGCCCTGCTTCGCGGCCAGACCGGCGTCGAACCCGAACCGGGCTCCCTGCTCGCCACCCCCGCCGGCCTCACCGTCGGCCAGCTGCCCCTGGCTGCGGCGCTCACCCGGCTCTCCGAGCGCTCGCGCGTGCAGATCGCCTTCAGTCCCAGCCTTCTGCCCACCGGCCATCGGGTCGCCTGCGCATGTGCCACGCTGAACATTGCGCGCGCCCTCGACCACATGCTGGAGGGCACCGGGCTGGGGTACGTCGAACTGGGAACGCAGGTGATCGTCGTCCCCCTGGCCCCACCCGAGGAGCTGCGCTTCGACGCGACCATCAGGGGCAGGGTCCGCACCGAGGTCGCGATTCCCCTCGAGGACGCTGTCGCCATTCTCCGTCCATCGGGCGATTCCACCGGCGAGCGCATGGCCTTCACCGACGGGCTGGGCTTCTTCGCCTTTTACGACCTGGCCGCCGGCGCCTACGAGCTCACGGTCGGCCGCCTCGGCTACGCGGGCCATGACGAAGCGGTCACCGTAGCGTCCGGTGGCGTCGTCGAGGTCGGAATCGCGCTGGCCGAGCGGCCGGTCCCGCTCAAGGGGATCCAGGTAGACGGTCTCAGCGGGCGCGACCGGGCGCGCTTCCGGGAGTCGGCGGCGGGCGCACCCATGGAGACGGACCGCGCCGGCGTCCGTTCCATCCCCGGTGCGGCCGAGGCCGATCCGGTCCGAACGGTCGATGCGTTCCCGGGCGTCACCCGGGTGTCCGAGATCGGCGCCTCCTTCAACGTGCGCGGCGGCTCGGCGGACCAGAACCTGGTCCTGCTGGACGGCGTCCCCATCTTCAATCCCTTCCACATGCTCGGGATCTTCTCGGTCTTCAATGCCGATATGGTCAAGCGGACGCAACTGCGTTCGGGAGGCTTCGCGCCCGAGTACGGAGGCCGGGCGTCGTCGGTGCTTCTCGTCGAGAGCGACCTGGGCGACGGGAAGTTCGGGGTCGACGCGGGACTCAGTCTCCTCACCGCGCGGCTGGCGGTTTCCGGGGGACTGCCGGAAGAGGTCAGACACGGTTTCGGCCTGGCCGCCGCCCGGTGGCGGATCTCCGGGCGCCGCAGCTACGCCGACGTCCTGGCCAACCCGTTCCTGTCGGCCGAATTCCCCTATCACCTGGGGGACCGGCAGTTCGGCTTCGAGGCCTGGACCAGGGGCGGAAGCCGGCTGGGGATCACCTATTATTCGGGGACGGACGCCTTGAACCTGACGGCCTGGGAGCGCCTCGACCGCTCTACGTGGGATCCGGAACTCCACCCTGAACAGGACGTCACCTGGCGTTGGGGAAACAGGGCTCTCGGGTTCTCGTGGACCCGTCCCGGCGCCAATGGAGGCTCGCTTGATGTCCACGGGTCGTACTCGCGCTTCGAGGGCGACTTCAACCTGTCCGAGTTCGGGTCGCCGATGCTGGAGACCGCGATTCGGCGGGTCTCGCTGGGTGCGGACCTGGAGCTCAGGCCCACCTCGGCGCTCCGTTGGAAATCGGGGCTGGGCCTCGAGGCACTGGAACATTCGGACAGGAGCAGAGGCGAACTGGAGTCGCTGGTCAGAAACGGCTCGTCGACCGGGGCGGGGGCATCCGCCTATTCACAGTTCAACTGGTCTCCCAGCCCGCGTTGGCGCATGGAGGGCGGCCTTCGGCTGGACCACTGGTTCGACAGCGGGACCAGCACCTCACCCCGAATCGCCCTCAAGCGCTTCCTGTGGAACGGGCGCTGGGCGGTACGGCTGGACGCCGGACGCTACGTCCAGTTCCTGCAGTCGGTACGGGACGAATCCATTCCGATCGCGCTGGATTCGTGGGTGCTCGCGGGCAACGAGGTGTCGCCGCTGGTCTCCCGCCAGTTCCAGGGGGGACTGGAGGGCTTCTTCGGCAGCGACGACGAGTGGTTCGCCTCGGCGGTGGGATTCCATCGCGGCTACGAGGGTCTCGCCGCGAGAAACTGGGGCGACGACCCCGGCGATCGGTCGGACGACTTCAGGTCGGGCACGGGACGGTCCTTCGGAGCCGAGTTCCTGCTGCGGCGCAACCGTGGCGCGACGAATGGATGGGTGTCGGTCTCCCTGCTGAAGGCGACGCGGCGGTTCCCCGACCAGGGGCACGCGGGCCTCGACAACGTTGTGCCGACCGTCGAGTACCCTCCCGCCTTCGATCGGCGCCTGGCCTTGGACCTGGTCCTTCAGCGCCGGCTGCGCTGGAACGTGGAAGGCGGGCTGCGCTGGAGCCTCGGCACCGGTCTCCCTTTCACGCGCCATATCGCGTACTCCGTCAATCCCCGGAGGATGATCGATCTGCGGCCGGGCGAGAGGGAGACGGTGGTCTGGCTGGGCCCGAGGAACGGCGAACGGTACCCGGTGCATCATCGGCTCGACATCAGCCTGCGCAAGGTGATCCGGAAGCGCTGGGGCGTGGTGACTCCCTGGCTCAGCGTGCTCAACGTGTACAACCGCAGGAACGTGGTGTTCTACGAGTACAGCGATCATTACAACGGGCAACGCGCCCGCCGGGGCATTTCGCTCGTGCCGATCCTGCCCACGCTCGGATTGGAGGTGTCTTTCTGATGCGCCGGTCATTTCGTGGTTCCCGCTGTGCGATCCCGGCGCTGTTGCCGCTGCTCGGCGCCTGCTTCCTGGACTGGACCGAAGTCCGCGAACCGGCGCTCGTAATCGCGAACGCGACCGTGGTCCTGACCGTCGACCCGATGGACTCGACCGTCCGGAGCACCGATGTCCTGGCCTTCCTCGTCCGCGACTCCGCCGATGACCGGGTCACGGGAGCGTCGGTGCGCATCGTCGACCGGTCGTCCGGGCGGTCGTTGCGGCTCGAGGAGCTGCCCGATACGCGGGACCCGTGCCGCCCGGAAGACGCTGCCCCGGTGGGGACCTGTTACGCCGCCTCGGTCGCGTCCGCTCATTTCGCACCGCTCGCGGAGCTGTCGCTGCAGGTCGCCCTGTCCGACGGACGGCAGCTGTTCGGGACCAGTACGATGCCCGGCCTCTTCACGCCGTCGCGACCATCCCTCATGGACGGGCGTTGCCGGGCCGACCCGGAAACCAACTACAGGATCCGCTGGGGACCCATCCGGAACGCCTGGGCCCACATCGCGGAAGCGCACTTCAAGGGGCTCAGGCACAACCTCTGGGAGGGTCAGGATCCGCTGTACCTCTCCAACGCCTGGATGGCCGCACCCTCCTACCGTGCCGAAATGGGGTTTCCCCGGACGCTGATCGAAGGCGAAGTGCCGTTCGACGCGCGCAAGGCGGCCCGCAGGCTGGAGTCCGGCCTGCCATGGGGGGTGACGGTCGATCTGGCCGTGGCGGCGATCGACCGGAACTGGGCCAACTGGATCCGTCCCGGTCAGGTCCACGTCGCCGGCGAGGTTCCCGTTCCGTCGGTGTTTGGCGACGGGACCGGCATGTTCGGGACGGCGGTGCGCTGGACGGCGACGATCGAGTCGCGGGATGTCGAGGACGAAACGGGACTGGTGGATTGCGATATGGGGGGCGTGAGCTACGGCCCGGACCAGTGACGCCCGGTCTGTGACAGATTTTCCCATGAATCTGTCGGCCAATCTGGCGCACGCCCGCAGGTGAACAATTCCGGCCCTTCCTCCGTATATCGGGTTGTGCGCGGCGCGTGGGGAGGCGGAGCCGAACCGGCGGGAACCCGCACTTCAACCGGATGGTCCGCATTCGCAAAGGAGAAGAGGACTCAATGGACTACGTGACCTCCTGTCCCTCGTGCGGCGCCGACCGCGTAGCCGGCACTCAGTGGTGCGCGCTGTGCCGCAGGAACATCAACAACCCCGCGCTGGGGCGGCTGGCCACCCCCGGCAAAAGGCTCGGGGCCTGGGTGCTCGACTCCGTGATCCCTCTCGTGGTGGTCTGGTTGATGGTCGTACCCTTCGTCATTGACCTCGCCATCCGCGGAGGCGAGCCCAGCCTCACGGGATTCGGCAGCCTGATCGCCTGGGGGGTGTTCGCCGCGTACTGCATCGTGGCCCTCGTGCTGTTCACCAGGGGGTCGACTCCGGGCAAGCACCTTCTTCACATGCGGGTGATCAAGGAGCACGGCGCCACCGCCGGGTTCTGGACCATGCTGGGCCGCGAGTGGATCGGCAAATGGATCTCCGGAATGGTCTTTTCCCTGGGCTACGTCTGGATCCTCATCGACAGGGAGAACCAGGGCTGGCACGACAAGCTCCTGGCGACGTACGTGGTGGAGGAGTAACCAAGCCCGTTCCAGGTGCCGGGGCCGCGGCGATTCCGCCGCTTCGGCGAACCGGCAGGAAGGAGAGCCCCGGCGTGCAACGGGGCAGCCTGCAGCCTCAGCAGCCGCAGCTGATCTCCGTGCCCGCCTGGCAGACAGCCCCCTCGGTGGCGTAGCCATCCCGCTTCCACCAGTCGAGTCCCCCCATCAGCTCGCGGACCTGGAAACCCAGCGTCAGGAGCTTGAGCGCGGTCTTTGTGGAGGCATTGCAGCCGATCCCGTCGCAGTAGCACACGTAGAGCTTCGATCGGTCGAGCGACCGCGTGGAGTTCTCGTCGATCTCGCGGTGCGGAAGGTTGACCGATCCCGGGATGTGCTCGCGGGCATACGCTTCCGCGGAACGGCCATCGATGACGACGACGGGCTCGTTTCGGGTCATGGCCTCGTAGAGGTCCCACGAATCGGTCTCGAAGGCGAGCCTGGTCTTGTAGTGGTTCAGCTGGTCGATGTTCATGGATGATGCAGGCAGGTTAAGCGCGAAGCGCGCGGGGGATTCAGTTACGAGGTTAAAGATGTCATTCGGGCTTGTGGCAGGGAAGCGCCACCAACGGCCGGCTGTGTTCATTTTGTCATGTCGGGATTACAATCTTGCGGATTTCGTCGACAGGATGCCCACGAACCCGACGGTGACACGATGATCCTTCCCCTCCGGATCCTGCCCCTCGCCATCCTCGCCCTCGCCGTTGCGGCCAGCACCACCTGCACCGACG
>VXOC01000030.1 GCA_009840215.1 Gemmatimonadota bacterium
CCGCCCCACCGTCGGCCCCGCCTCCTCCGTCCCGGGTTCCACCCCACAGAACACCTCGTAGTCGATCAGCTCCGTCTGGGTGGGCTCGTCCCCGCACACCGCGCAGCCGGGATCCCGGCGAATCTCCAGCTCCCGCCACCGGTAGGAGAACGCGTCGAAGATCTGGAGCCGTCCCACCAGCGCCTCGCCCACACCCAAAAGCAGCTTGATCGTCTCCATCGCCTGGGCCGCGCCGATCACGCCGGGCAGCGCGCCGAACACCCCGGCCTCCGCACAGTTGGGAATCAGCCCCGGCGGCGGCGGTTCGCGGAACAGACAGCGGTAGCAAGGTCCCCCCTCCGTCGCGAAGACCGAGAGCTGTCCCTCCCAGCGGTACACGGACCCGTAGACGTTGGGCCGCCCCGCGAGCACGCAGGCGTCGTTGACCAGGTAGCGGGTGGGGAAGTTGTCGCTGCCGTCGACGACCACGTCGTAGGCGGCCACGATCTCCAGCGCGTTGGCCGAGGTGAGCCGCACCGCGCCGGTCTCGACGGCGACGTGCGGGTTGACGTCGTGAAGGCGTGCGCGCGCCGAATCGACCTTGGGTGCGCCGAGGCCCGCGGTGCCGTGAAGGATCTGCCGCTGCAGGTTGGTGACGTCGACCGCGTCGGGGTCCACGATGCCGAGCGTGCCCACCCCGGCCGCGGCAAGGTAGAGCGCCGCCGGAGAACCGAGTCCGCCCGCGCCCACCAGCAGGACGCGCGAGGTCTTGAGTCTCTCCTGCCCCGCCCTGCCGACCTCGGGGAGGACCAGGTGGCGGGCGTAGCGCGCCGCCTCGCGGGGGGTCAGACCGGGGTCGGCGCCGTCCCTGGTCACCGCGCCCCCCCACCTCCCGAGATTCCGTAGCGCACGCTGACGCTGACGATCGGCCAGTAGTTCACGAAAGCGCCGAAGTCGTCACGGGTTTCTCGTTCCTCCAGTGCCAGGTTGAGGCGGAACTCGTTCGACTTGAGCAGCTCCTCGTCACCGGTGGCGACCATGGTGAGTTCGGCGCCGCTGAGCCGCACCACGCCGATGTCGGCCGTGATGGAGAGCCCGGTTGTCGACATCGATCCGAACCCCAGGAGAAGGTACGGCGCCCGGTCTCCCGAGGAGAGGGTCGTGGTCAGGGTCCTGACCTCCGGCTCCGTGTACTTGCCCTCGCCGATGTCGATGGACGCGCCGCTGTCGAGGGTGACCCGGTAGGTCGGGTCCTTCGACTTGAAGAGCATGCCCCCGCCGACGCGCAGGCTGGTGAGCTGAAAGTCGGCGCCCAGTGTGTAGAAGGCTTTCGGGAAGGTGAGCTTGGCGGTCCGTTCGTCGGCCAGGCCGAAGCGGCCGGTCAGGTTCATGTCGAAGCCGAGGAGACCGGCTCCGCCACGCAGCGTGACCTGGTCGTTGAGCGCGAGCGCGACCTCGGGTCCGATCCCCAGCGTTCCCGCGCGCCCGCCCACCATGATGTTCTGCATGGCCAGGGCCGGGGGAGGGGCCATGGCGGTGAGCGACAGAGTGAGGATCAGGGGCGGAAGGACTCGGTTCATGGCTGGCTCCTTGGCAGCGGGACGGATCCGGGGGGGCAGCCGGCGACACGTGGTTCGCGGGTGTGCCGGAGCGGGGGCGTGCCGCGGTTGGCTGCTGCCCTTGTGGTGAACATTCGATCCGTTCGCGTTGTCGCGGGGTTTTCGGCGGACTGTCAAATACTCTAACGCCGCAGCAAATCCTGCGCCGTCCAGCGCATGCGCTCAGGGCGACGGGTCCTCCGTACGTGACCTCCGGAGTGCATCGATGTGAATCGAGGTCTGGCGTTCGTAGCCGGCCTCATCGAAGCCCGTCCGCCTGAACTGGATCAAGCCCTCCGGGTCCAGGTAAATCGTCGTCGGGTATCCGAGGATCTCGAAATCCAGCGCGCTGCCCCGGGTGTCGATCAGGACGGGGAAGGTGTAACCGTTTTCGGAGCGAACCTCGTCGACCGCCTCCGGTGCGGAACCCGCCGATGCGACGGTGAGGAAGGCGACCTCCTCGTCCCCCTCGTATTTCTCGAGCAGCTTGACGAAGTGAGGGAATTCGGCCAGACAGGGCCCGCACCATGTGGCCCAGAACTTGAGCACCACGACTTTCCCAACCAGGTCGCCGAGCCTCCACTCGACGCCGTGCTGATCGGGCAGGGCGAGTTCCGGGGCCGCGAGCCCCAGACGATCGCCGAGCGCCTTGCGTTCCCGCTCCGCCTGCACCAGGGGTCGCTGCACCGCCAGCCGCTCATCAACCACGTCAACCGGAAGGCCGGCGGCCGTTGCCGCGTACTCGGCCACGCCCCGGTACCTCGACCCGCCGTAGGCAACCGCCCGGACCAGGACGTCCAGGGCTTCCGCCGCCCGGCCGGTGCGCAGCAGGTGCCGCCCGAACTCCCCGAGCGTCCGGCGCCCCGGCGCCCCCCTCCCCAACTCCTCGAACAGCTCCTCTGCCGCCTCGGTCCGGCCGAGTTGGGTGAGTGCACGGGCCTGCAGAACCCGGGCTCCGTCCATGATCTGGCGCCGCTCCGCCTCCCGCTGGTCCCCCTGGTATCCGGGAAAGAGATACCCGGGCCGGTTTGCGCGCAGCGCCGTTTCGAGCTCGACGGCCCGTTCCAGCACGACCTCCGGTCGAATCCCGTACCGGATGAGGCTCTCCAGGACCATCAGCTGCGTGCCATGAAGGTGCCACCGCAACACCTCCATGGCCGAAACGAAGAGTGGCTCGGCAAGTTCGGGGGGAAGCGGCGGTCCCGGGGGCTCGGCTGCCGCGGCATCGTGGCCGGGCGCGATCAAGGGGTCACTCGCCTCGAACCGCCGTGCCCTTTCGTCGTTGGCCGTGTACAGCTGAACCTGCCAGACGGCACGTCTCATCATGTCGCGGGTCTCCCGGCCCTCTTCGGCAAGGCGAATTGCCTCCTCCACCGCCTCGAGAGACTCCTCCCGGAAGAGCGCAGCCTGGAATCGGTGCCCGCGCCAACCGGTACAGGATCGATTCACCGATGCCTCCGCATCCCCGGGCTGAATGGCACGAGCCGAATCGAAGCGTTCCATCGCTCGCTCGAGTCGAAGCGCCTCGAAGTCGGCGGCCGCATCGGCCATCAGGCTCACACCCTCATGGGCTGCCTTTTCATGTATGTGAGCGAGCGCCACAACCATTCAAGCGGTCCGAACCGGAAGCGAGCCAGCCACCAGGGGGACCAGGCCAGCTGCAGCATCCAGATCCCCGCGACGATGGCCACCTGGCCCGGTCCGCCGACCCGTTCGAACAATTCCAGGCCATGGCCATGGAAGACGAGCGAACAGATCAGGCTCTGGGTGATGTAGTTGGTAAGCGCCATGCGCCCGGTCGCCGCCAGGCGCCGTTGCAGCCGGGGCAGCCGGCCACCCTTCACCATCAGCATGACCAGACCCAGGTATGCCAGGAACACGCCGACCGACCCGACGTAGTTGAACAGGCTGCCCTGGAACATGGCGCGGTCCAACGCGAAGTCCACGTGGATCTTGTAGGCGGTGCCGGCGGCGGCGAGGGGCAGTCCGGCCGCGAGCCCCACGACAACCAGTCGGCGGTAGAAGGCCGTCGGGCGTGCGGCGGCCAACACCCCCAGCCTGTACATTGCCATACCGACAAGCATCATCCCGCCGGCGCGCCAGAGCAGCAAGCCCAGGAACGCCGAGGTCTGCAGTGAGAGCGCGATAGGGGCCCGTGCCCGCAACTGCCCGGTCCAATCGCCGCGAAAGGCCGCGATTTCGGCGTCGAGGGCATCCGCTGTCGGGGCCCAGTCGGCCATCAGGGCCGCCCGTTCCGCCTCCGGCCAGTAGGGCATCGAGAACCCGAGCAAGGACCACAGCGGTATCACGAACGCCATGGAGCATCCCCCGATCCAGAGAAGCTTTCGAGGCTCCAGGTTGCGGAGCGGATAGAGGAGGAAGCCACAGACCGCGTAGGTGACCAGAATGTCACCGTGCCAGATCAGGTAGGCGTGCACGAGTCCGAACGCGAGCAGCCAGGCATTGCGCCGGCAGTGGATCGAGGCGCCGGAGACCCCGCGCTGTTCCATCCGTTCGCTCATCAACGCGATGCCCGCGCCGAAAAGCAGCGAGAAGATCGAGATGAACTTGGTGTCGGCGAAGAGGTAGATGGCACCCCAGGTCCACAGGTCTGCGCCCGCGAGCACCCGTCCCGAGGTGGGGTTCAGGAACGCGGAGGCTACCCGGGCGAATCCCTGGATGTTGACGATCAGGATGCCGAGCACGGCGAAGCCGCGCAGCACGTCGATCGCGACGATTCGTTCGGACTTCCCTACTGGTGCGGCGATAAGGGTCTCCAGGCAGCAGTGTCGGTAATTCGGCGGGTTGAAGAGTACACCCGGGGCGGGCCCCGGAGCCAGCGGGTTCGGGCCGCTACCGCCCCCTGTCGCCAGGCGGCCAACGCCTTATCATCATTGAGAATCCCGGGCACCGCCGCCCATCCGCGGATCGATACACAAGATCGGAAGAAAACCATGAAGACGTTGCGCCACGGGGTCCTCGCCGCTGTCATCGCAATCACCACCCTCACCTCCTGCGCGACTCAGCCCGTCCCCGGCCTGTTTGCGTTCACCGACGTGGCCACACTGCCCATGACCTCGGACGCGGCCCTGGCCGGCCAGACCGTCGTGGTCCGGGACGGCGTGATCACCGCGGCCGGACCGGCGGGCGACGTCGACGTGCCCCGGGGGGCCACGGTCATCGACGGCGAGGGCCGGTACCTCATGCCCGGCCTGGCCGAGATGCACGCGCATGTACCGCCAGGCGAGAACCCTCCCCGGGAGGAGGTGGAGGACATCCTCTTCCTTTACGTCGCCAACGGGATAACCACGATCCGGGGGATGCTCGGATCGGCCTACCAGATCCCGCTCGCGGCGGAGATCGAACGCGGAGAGGTGCTCGGGCCGAACTTCTACGTCGGCGCGCCCTCGCTCAACGGGAGAACCGCGCGCACCCCCGAGGAGGCGGAGACCCTGATTCGGACACATGCCGCAGCCGGGTACCACCTGCAGAAGATCCACCCGGGGGTGCCGCTGGCGGCGTGGGACCGGATGGTGGAGGTCGCCGAGGAGGTGGGCTTCACCTGGGGCGGACACGTCCCCGCCGATGTCGGACTCGTGCACGCGATCGAGACCGGCATGTCGACGGTGGACCACCTGGACGGGTACGTTCAGGCGATCGCGTCCGACGACGTGCAGGCGCAGGTGAACGCAGGCACCATCAGCCTCGGAGGACTCGCGCGCGGGGTGGACGATGCGAGGCTGGCGGAGGTCATCCGGCTCACCATCGATCACGACGTCTACGTGGTGCCGACGATGTACCTGTGGGAGAACCTGTACGCCGCGCCGGACGCGGACCGCATCCTGCAGCAGCCCGAGATGAAGTACGTGTCGCCCCGGACCCGCGAGAGCTGGCGGCTGCGCGCGGGGTCGGGCCGGGAGGGCGCCGATGTGTACCTGGCGCTGCGCAAGCGTGTCCTGAAAGAGCTCTCCGACGCAGGGGCGGGAATCCTCATGGGGACGGACTCGCCCCAGCTCTTCAACGTGCCGGGGTTCGCGCTGCACCGGGAGCTGCAGGTGATGTCGGACGCGGGGATGTCCAACTACGAGATCCTGAAGAGCGGGACGGCTACCGTGGGCGAATACGTGGCCTCGCACCTGGGACTCGACGGTGACTTCGGGACCATCGCGGAGGGGCAGCGAGCGGACCTGGTGCTGCTTGGGTCGAACCCCCTCGTCGACCTGGCCAACCTCTTCGACCGCGTTGGGGTGATGGTGGGGGGGCGGTGGGTCAGCCGTGCGGAGATCGACGCGGGGCTGGAGGCGCTGGCGGCGAAGCACGCGGGGTAGCTGCCCGGGGGTGCGGGGCGCCCGCCGAGTCCGGTGGTCAGCGCCGCCAGGCCGCCGCGTCGGGGATGCCGCGGGTGAAGAGGATCTCGAGCCCGGCCTCGACGGGGACCAGACCGCCCCGCAATTCCGCCGCCGTCGCGCCAGGCGGCATATCGGTGAAGAAGCCCCGCACCTGCCCCGTCCGCGGGTCGCGCAGGATCACGGCCGGGCGATCGGTGTCGGCGTCCAGCGTGACGGACCCATTCGGTCCCGAGAGGGTGATCCGGGCAAGCTCGTTCGCCCAGGCAACCTGGGCCGGCACCGCGAACGCGAATGAACCGCGGTCCTCCGCATCCGCGATGACCGGCATCTCGAATGCGAGGCCGAAGAGCTCGGCTCCGCTCTCCGTCGCACCGCTCAGCCGATAGGGGCCGGCAACGCCGGGCAGGGACGGCGGCGCGTCGATCACGAAAACCGACCCCAGGTAGGGCCTGCCATCCTCGTCGACCCCACCGGTTACCAGAAGCGACAGGGAGGGTGCGGCCGGGCGCCTTGAACGCTCGGCAGGCTCCCAAACGAGCCGGTGGCGTAGCGAATTGGTGAAAAAGAACTCGCTGATCCAGCTCGGATCGCAGTAGGACATCAGGTCGTGGACGGACGGCTCCACCAATGTGCCCGCCAGGAAGTCGTATCCCCATGTTCCGATGGTCCCGTCGGATTGTGGAAACGAGATGTCCGGGCGGCCCGCACCGCAGCCGCGCGCGTGATAGAGGCTCAGATTGTGCCCCAGTTCGTGCACCATGACGCGGGAGTCGGGGATCGAAAAGCTGGTCCAGCCGGGCACGTATGCGACGCCGAGGGCTCCGGTGACCGATCCCGACATCGTACCCATGAAGTACCCCGTTCCACCTTCGGCCACGCGGATCGCCCCGGTCTGTTCCAGTAGCGAGTAGGCACTGTTCGAGTCCGTCACCACGGGTTCGTGGATGTTCAGGTCGATCTCCGCCACCGGAAGCAGATCACGGATTTCCCGGAGCAGCGGGTCGCCCGGAGACAGATCCCTGGTGATGCCGAGGATCGCGGAGTCCGGGTTCTCGCTCCACAGGAAAGGAATCAGCGTGATTTCCAGGTCAGGCATCGCACGCACATTCACCGCCATCCGCCCGGTCTCGGGGATGCGCTTCGCCACGCCCAGCTCCGGGGCCACCGTCCCTTCCGGATCGATCTCCACCACCATCTCCAGTCCCGGCTGAATCATCGACGCGGGAACCAGCACGTTGGCGGAGGCATGCAACGATCCTTCGTTCACCTGCTCGCCGATGATCGACGACCCGCGCTCGATCTCCACCACCTCCGTCTCCTCCCCGTCCACGAAGAAGGTGGCGCGGACCATCGGGATCGTGTCGCCCGCGGCCGGCGGCGCCACCACGAACACCCGCAGGAGCGCATCCTCGCCTGCGACGAGTGGCACCGGATACTCCATGGACTGCACCGCCTGGGTCAGATAGGCGACCGACCCCTCCTCCGGTTCCTCGCACGGCGGAATCCGCCTCTTCGGCACGCCCTTCAGCCACGCATGAAACTCATCGTCGACCGGAGCGCAAAGGCCCGTCCCGCCCAGCATCAGCTCGGAAAGCCCCAGGCGGGTGATGCCCGTCGGAAGCAGACCGGAAAAGTCCGAGTCGGTCAGAACGAGGCTCGTGAGGCCCGTCATGTTGGCGATTTCGTCCGGCAATGTCCCGGTATGCGGGTTGCCCGCCAGCGTCAGTCTGTCGAGGCCCTGCAGACGCGTCAGCACGAGGGGAAACGGGCCACCGAAGTCGTTGCCGCCCATCCGGAGATCGGTCAGGCGAGTCAGATTGCCAAACTCGTCGGGGATCTCGCCCGAGAGCCGGTTGTCGTGCAGGTACAGCAGGTCAAGCTTCGTCAGACTGCCCAGTTCACCCGGTATGGGCCCGCCGAGCTGGTTGTTGTGGAGCTCAAGCCCATGGAGCTTCGTGAGGTTCCCCAGTTGCGGCGGGATGGACCCGGTGAATCGGTTGTTGTGGAGCGACAGCCACCGCAATTCCGCCAAGTTCCCGATCTCGGGCGGGATGCTGCCGGAGAGGTGGTTGTCCCGGAGGGCCAGGTGTTCCAGCTGCGCGAGGTTCCCGATCTCGGGGGGAATGGTGCCGGAGAGGCCGTTCCAGAGCAGGACCAGTTCGGTCAACTCGGTGAGGTTCCCGATCTCGGGCGGGATGCTGCCGGAGAGGTCGTTGCCGTAGAGGAGGAGCTCGGTCAGTTCGGCGAGGTTGCCGATCTCCGCGGGGATGCTGCCGGAGAGGTCATTGGCGTAGAGGTGGAGTTCACGCAACTGCGTCAGGTCTCCGATCTCGGGCGGGATGGTTCCGGAGAGGCCGTTGAACCTCAGATTCAATCCCGCCACGCGTCCGTCAGCACCGGTCTCCACGCCGTGCCAGTCCCTGAGAGGAGCATCCGACAGCCATCGACTGTTTTCGCTCCATTTCCCCCCGCCCGTGGCTTCGTAGAAGGCGATCAGCGCCTCGCGCTCCACGTCGAACACCACGGTGACCGAAACGGAGGCCGACGCCGACCCCGCCGTCGCGCTGACACTTGCCCTGCCGGTGCCCTGGGGGCGGAGAAGCCCGGTTTGATCGACGGCCACGACCGTGTTGTCGCTGCTCGACCACGAGACGACATGGCCGGCCATCAACCCCCCGTTCTGGTCGTACACCCTGGCGGTGAGCAGCGTGGTCTCGCGCGAGGAGATGAACTGCAACGCCGTGCGGTTCAGTGTAATCGACGCGGGCTCGGGGAGCGGTTCGTCGCACGCTCCGGCGGCCAACACCAGCGCGACCGGCGCAAGTCGGCAATACCTGCGGGTCCGGAGGCTTGAACGGCGACGTGCGGAGTGAGTCCGGGTCGGCACTTGTATGCTCCTGGGTTGGGTAGCGTCCCGTGACCCCTAACATAGCTCGCATCGGTTGCGGGTCCAGAAGCTCATGCCGGGCGATCCGGCGGCGCTACCCGTCCACGACGGCCTCCAGGGGGGGTCGGCAGGTTCTGCCGGGCTTCAATGTGACCCGGTGCCACGCTTCGGAAACGGCACCGGTGGAAACTCGAAGCTGAACGCGCCCGGAAAGCCTTCCTCGACTTCCTTCTGCTTCCCGCTCCAGGTCTCGATATCGATCCGGTAGACCGCGGTCCGGCGGAGTTCCTCATCGGTGGTGGGCCGGTAGTCGACGCCCGGCTTCAGGTGCGGCGCGTACTTGTCCAGGAGCATCTGCAGGGCGGTCCGCGCTTCTTCCGGATCCTCGACGACACATCCCCTGCCGAAGGCGGCCACCCCCGCGTACTCCACGGAGAACTCCAGGGCTTCGGGCGCGGGGAGGAGCCGGCCTATCGCCACCGCGCTGAACGCGACCTTTTCGGCCGCCTCCAGGTTGTCCCGCGTGCGACCGGTGCGGTGCGTGTGGAGGTAGATGCGGCGCCCGCCGCCCGAGTCGTCAAAAACGAACAGGTTGGAATTCAGGAACGGCTGCCCTTCCTTCCCGACGGTCGCCAGGAATCCGTAGGCCGCCCGTCTCAGGAAGGCTGCCACCCAGGCGTCGTCCTTGCCGCGGTCACGGCGGCGCAGAGCGCTGCGGGGATCGTTGCGCCCGGCGTTTCTCGCGCCGACCCTGGTGTCCGTTGCTTTCGCCATTCGGCCTTCCCACTTTGTCGATTTCAGGATTCTGTCACGTCGATTCCGCGACCGAACCCCGAAAGGTCCGCCTGCGCCCTCCGGATGTCCATCCCGCGTGGCAGCACCCGGCCTACCGGTCTGACAGGGGCATTCGCGCGGATTCATCAAGGACTGCGAGGCCCCCGATGTTGAAGTGGAGCCGCGGCACCGGATACCATTGACGGACCCAATCTCGATCACGAACCGCCGCCTGCAAAGGATGCTCATGCCCATGCGCCAAGTTCACCGTGACCGCATCCGTTCCCGTGCGGCGAAGCACATCGCCGGGCTCGCGCTCCTGCCCCTCCTCCTGCTCGCCGCCTGCGGCGACGCCTCGGCGCCCACCCCGGACGACACCCCCCTGCTCATCGACGGCGGCACCGTGGTCGTCATGGACGAGGCCGGGACCGTCCTCGAGGGCGGCGCGGTTCTGGTGGAGGGGGACCGCATATCGGCCCTCATCGCCGCGGGCGAACCCCGCCCCGACGGCGCCCGGGTCATCGACGCCACCGGCCACCTGGTCATCCCCGGCCTGATCAACACGCACGGCCACGCCGCCATGTCGCTCCTGCGGGGTCTAGCCGACGATCTCCCGCTCATGACGTGGCTCAACGACTACATCTTCCCGGCCGAGGCCGCACTCGTCGCTCCCGATTTCGTCTACTGGGGGACCCTGCTCTCCTCGGTCGAGATGCTGAAGGGGGGGACCACCACCTTCGCCGACATGTACTACTTCCGCGACGACATGGCCCGCGCCGCCATTGACGCGGGCATCCGTGCCGTAACCGGGCCCCACGTCATCGGCTTCCCGGCGCCGGACTTTCCCACCCCCGAAGCCTCGCTGGCAGACGCCGCCGAGTTCATGGAGCGGTACCGGGACCACCCCACGATCGTCCCCGCCGTCGCCGCCCACGCCCTCTACACCACACCGCTTGAGGCCGTCGAGGCCGCTTTCCGCCTCGCCGAGCAGTACGACGCCCCCTTCCAGATCCACACGGTCGAGGACCCCTCCGAGGACGTCACCGCTCGCGAACAGACCGGCATGGGTGTCGTGGAGGCCCTCGGATCCATCGGTGCGCTCCGCCCCGGGACGGTGCTCGCCCACTCGATCTACCTGTCCGACGAGGACATCGGGCGCATCGCGGCCGGGGGTGCCGGGATCGCACACAACCCGCAGAGCAACATGAAGCTGGGCGTCGCCATGGCCGCTCCGGTCGCCAAGGCACTGGCGGCCGGGATCCCGGTGGGGATCGGGACGGACGGACCCGCCAGCAACAACGACCTCGACATGTTCGACGAGATGGACGCTGCCGCCAAGGTGCAGAAGTTCATGCTGGGCGACCCGGCGGCGCTCCCGGCGGAGACGGTGTTCCGCATGGCGACGATTGGCGGCGCGCGTGTGCTCAACCTGCACGACGAGATCGGGTCGCTGGAACCGGGCAAACGCGCCGACATCGTCCTGCTCGATACTCGCCGCCCGGGGTTGACGCCGCTGTACAGCGTCTATTCGCACCTGGTCTACGCGGCGCGCGGCAGTGACGTGACCACCGTAATCGTAAACGGGCGGGTGGTGGTGCAGGGCCGCGAGATCCTCACGGTGGACGAGGAGGAGGTGATGGAGCGGGCGCGTGGGTTCGGGGACCGCGTGCGGGAGGTGATGGAGGGGGTGGCGG
>VXOC01000019.1 GCA_009840215.1 Gemmatimonadota bacterium
GGGCGGCCGGCCGCGCCGCCCCGCCGCGGGCCGGCCCGCGCCCCGCCGCCGCGGGGAGGGTGACCGTGTCCGTCTCCCAGGTGGTGGCCGCGCTGGAGGGTGCAGGAGTCGCCGTGGGGCCGGTGATCCCCGCGGATGGCAGCGTGGGGCGGATGAAGGTCGCGGGGGTTCAGCAGGATTCCCGGCGGGTCGAACCGGGCGACCTCTTCGTCGCCTGGTCGGGTGCCGTTCACGATGCGCACGACTACGTGGCCGGTGCGGCAGCCGCGGGGGCCGCGGCGGCAATCGTCGAACGGCCCGTACCCGGCGCGTCCCTCCCGCAGATCCAGGTCGACAATGCGCGCCGGGCCGCCGCCGTCGCCTCCGGATTCGTGGCGGGTTCTCCCTGGCGGGACCTCGATGTGGTCGGCGTCACGGGAACCAACGGCAAGACCACGACCGCCCTGTTGCTGCGCAGCCTGCTCGCCGAGAGGGCGCCATCCGCGGCAATCGGCACGCTGGGGGTGGTCGGGCCCGACGGGCGTGTCCGCGAGGGGACCGAAGGGCTGACCACCCCCGGTCCGGTGCAGCTGTCCCGCTGGCTGTCGGGGCTGGCTCGCGAGCGCGTCCGCCGCGTGGTCGTGGAGAGCTCGTCGCATGCGCTGGACCAGTTCCGGCTCGACGGCCTCCGCTTCGACGTGGCGGCCTTCACCAACCTCACGCGCGACCACCTCGACTATCACGGCACGATGGAGAGCTACCTCGCTGCCAAGGCCCGTCTGCTCGAACTCGGCGGGACGGGGTGCGCGGCGGTAATCAATGCCGACGATCCCGCGTGGAGCGGACTGCGGCCGCGCGGAACGGTCATCACCTACGGCTTCGGCCCGGCTCTCCTTCGTGCGCGGGGCGTGCGCATGAACGTGCGGGGATCGTCCTTCCGCCTGGTGTGGCACGACGGCCGCAGCGTACCGGTGACGCTGTCGCTTCCGGGCCGTTTCAACATCTCCAACGCGCTCTGCGCGGCCGCGTGCGCTCTGGCGCTCGGCTACAATCTGAACGACGTGTGTGACGGTCTGCGCGGGGCGGCCCCGATCGCGGGGCGGCTGGAGCCTGTCGTGCGGAAGCCCTTCCAGGTGCTCATCGACTTCGCCCACACCCCCGACGCCCTGGAGCAGGTGCTCGCCGCGCTGCGCCCCCTGGTCGATGGCCGCCTGATCGTGGTTTTCGGCGCGGGCGGCGACCGCGACCCCGCCAAGCGTCCCGCCATGGGCGCCGCCGTAGCGCGCCACGCGGACCTCGCCGTCATCACCTCGGACAACCCCCGCACCGAGGACCCGGCGGCCATCGTCGCGCAGGTCTCAGTGGGCGTCTCGGGGTGCGATTCGGTCGAGATCGTGGACCGGCGCGCGGCCATCCACCACGCCTTGGACGCCGCCGCCCCCGGCGACACCGTGCTGCTGGCCGGCAAGGGACACGAGACGTACCAGGTCGTGGGGACCGAGAGGCGGCCCTTCGACGAGCGCCGCATCGTGCTCGACCACCTGGACGCGGGAGCCGCCCCGTGAGCGCGGCCGCCTTCCGCTGGAGCGACGCCTCGGTTCGGAGCGCCCTGGGACTGCCCGGCGGCGATCCCGCGCGTCTCTACCGGGACATCTCGACCGATACGCGTACGCTCGGACCCGGCGACGTCTTCGTCGCGCTCGAGGGCGAACGCTTCGACGGCCACGCCTTCGTGCCGGAGGCGGTCGCGGCCGGGTGCGTGGCGGTGGTCTCGCATCGCGATCTGGACGCCGCCGAAGTGACGGTCTACCGCGTCCCCGACACCCTCACGGCGCTGGGTGACCTGGCGCTGCACCGGCGCGAACAGGCGGGCATCCCCGTGGTGGGGATCACCGGCTCGTCGGGCAAGACCACGGTCAAGGACATGACCCTGGGCGCCGTATCGGCGAGCTGTCGGGCCCATGGCACGCGGGCCAACCACAACAACCGGGTCGGCGTCCCCCTCACCATCCTGTCGATGCCGGAACACACGACCACCCTGGTGCTGGAGATGGGGACCAACGAGCCCGGCGAGATCGCGGAGCTGGCCCGCATCGCGCGCCCCACGGTGGGGGTCGTCACCACCGTCTCGGAGACGCACACCGAGCGCCTGACGGATCTGCGCGGCGTGCTCGACGAAAAGCTCGACCTGATCCGCGCGCTCGGCGCATATGACACGGCCATCGTGGGCGACGATCCTGCCGGACTGGTGCACGAAGCCCGCGCGATCCACCCGCCCGTCCGGGTTTGCGGCTGGAGCGACCTTGCGAACGCCGACCTGCAGCCGCGCGATGCCCGCTGCCGCGAAGACGGAACCTGGAGCTTCACCTGGGTGGGCGAGCCGGTATCGCTCGGGATCCCCGGGGCGCACAACGTCAGCAACGCGCTGCTGGCGCTGGCCGTCGCACGCGAACTGCGGGTCGGCGCGAAGAGCGCGGCGGCGGGCGTCTCGGCGGTGCGGGCGCGGGCCATGCGGGGCGAAGTCCGCAGGGTGGGCGAGCTGACGCTGCTGGTGGACTGCTACAACGCCAACGCCGCCGGTGTGAGCGCCGCGGCCTGCACCCTGACCGCGATGGAGGTGCCGGGCCGCCGCGTGGCGGTGCTGGGATCCATGCTCGAACTCGGGGAACGATCCGCCGCCATCCATCGCGAGACGCTGTCGGAGCTCCTGTACACCGACCTCGACCGGATCATCGTCACTGGCGCCTTCGCGCAGGCAGCCGAGGGCCTGGCGGACGACCGCATCGACGCCGTCGAGGACCCGGCCGAGCTGGCCCGCCGCCTCCCGCGCATGATCGAGCCTGGCGACGCGGTCCTCCTCAAGGCGTCGCGCGGCGAGCGCCTCGAGCGGCTGATCCCGGTCCTCGAGACCTCCTTCGGGGAGAAGAGGACCTGATGCTCTACCACCTCCTCCCCAGCCTCGAAGACCTGCACATCGTCTTCAACCTCTTCAACTACATCACCGTGCGCTCCGCCGGGGCGATGGCAACCTCCCTGGTGCTGACGCTGCTGCTCGGCCGCCGCGTGATCACGTGGCTCAAGGGCCGCGGGATCGTGGACGTCCCGGGCAGGAACGGGCACCAGGACGGGACCGAAAACGGGGCCAAGGCGAACATGGGCGGGATCCTGATCGTCACCGTGGCCACGCTGTCGACGCTACTCTGGGCCGAGCTGGCCAACGCCTACACGGTGATCGCGCTGGTGGTCATGCTGTGGATGGCGGCGATCGGCTTCCTCGACGACTACCTGAAGGTGGTCCGCGGCACCGCGAAGGGACTGGTAGAGCGGTACAAGTGGGCCGGATCGATCGGCCTGGGGCTGGCGCTGGGCCTGTTCCTGGTGCTGAGGGCCCCCGAGTCCGCGGTCGGCGCCACGACCACCAATCTCCCCGTCTTCGACGAGTGGCAGCTGTATTTCACCGCGCCGGCCTACCTGTTGTGGGTCACGGTCGTCATCAACGGCTCCACCCACTCGGTCAACATGACCGACGGCCTCGACGGCCTCGCGCCGGGGCTGGCAGCGATCGCCACGGGCGCCTTCGGGGTCTTCGCGTACGTGATCGGGCGCGTGGACACCTCGGCGTACCTGGGGCTGTTCTACCTGCCGGGTGCCGGGGAGCTGGCCGTCTTCGCGGCGGCGATCACCGGTGCCGCGCTGGGGTTCCTTTGGTACAACGCGCAACCCGCGCAGGTGATCATGGGCGACACCGGGTCGCTCGCGCTGGGTGGCGCGCTGGGCGCGATGGCGGTGCTCCTCAAGGCCGAGCTGCTGCTGCTGGCCGTGGGGGGCGTATTCGCGGCCGAGGCGGCGTCGGTCATCATCCAGCGGGAGTACTTCAAGTACACGAAACGGCGCCACGGCGAAGGCCGGCGCGTCTTCAGATGTGCCCCCATCCACCACCATTTCCAGATGGCGGGGTGGAAGAACGAGCAGGTGGTAGTCCGGTTCTGGATCCTGGGAATCCTCTGCGCGATGGTCGGTTTCGCCACGCTCAAGCTCAGGTGAAGGAAGAAAGAGAACGAGAAAAGGTCGCCGTGATCGGGTTGGGCGCCAGCGGAGACGCCGCGGCCCGGCTGGCCCTTCGGAAAGGAGCGAAAGTTCATGTCACGGATACGAGCAGCGAGGACCCAGTTGCAGCTCGTGGAACCGTCCTCGCCGACCTCGGTGCCGAGGTCCGGCTGGGCGGACACGACATCGAGGCCATCGCCTCGGCGGGCACCGTCGTGGTCAGTCCGGGAATCCCGCCCGGCGTCCCGGTGCTCGCCGCCCTTCGCGCACGGGGTGTCGCTTGGGTATCGGAGCCTGAGTTCGCCTGCCGGTTCATCCAGAGTCCACTGACGATCGTGACCGGCACGAACGGGAAGACCACCACCGCGGCGCTCTGCGCCCACCTCCTGCGCGAGGCGGGCGTGGACGTGGCGCTCGGGGGGAACATCGGGGGCGGCCTGGGCCCTCCCGCGTCGACCCTGGCTGCCACGCACCCTGCGGCGGACCGGATCGTGCTCGAGCTGTCGTCCTTCCAGCTCGCGGACATCCGCGACCTGACCCCGGACGTGGGCGTCATGACGAACCTGGGCGTGGACCACATGGACCGCTACGCCACCGTCGCCGACTACCACCGCGACAAGCGGCGCCTCTTCGAGGCCGGCGACGAGCACACCACCTGGGTTGTCAACGGCGACGACCCGGCCGTGATGGCGATGGCCGAGGGCGTGCCGGGAACGCACCTGACCTTCTCGCTCGAGACGGCGGGGTCGCCGGGTGCGTACCTCTCCGGCGGCGCACTCGTACTGGACTGGCCCGGCCGCGACGGACCGCACCGGGTCGCCGCAGCCACCGATTTGCGGCTGCTGGGGCGACACAATGTGGCCAACGCGCTGGCCGCCGTCCTGGCCGCGGCCGCCTCGGGGGCGTCCAGCCACACCGCACCGGCCGCGCTCCGCTCCTTCCCGCCGCTGCCACACCGGCTCGAGCCCGTGGGGACCTTCGGCGGGGTGCTGTGGGTGAACGACTCGAAGGCGACGAACGTGGCCGCGGCGGCGAGCGCGCTCGAGAGCCTGGACGGGCCTGTCGTGATGCTGGTGGGCGGAACCGACAAGGGCGAGGACTTTCGCAGCCTGGTCCCCGCAATGAAGGGGAGGGTCCACACCGTGCTCGCCTACGGGGCCGCGGGCGAGCGGGCGGGAGCGGAGATCAGGGGGGCTGTGGGACGCGGCGTGGCCGTGGAGCATGTCCTGGGCGGCTTCGAGGAGGTGGTGGACGCGAGCCGTGCGGCGGCCCGGCCGGGTGACACCGTGCTGCTCGCGCCGGCGTGTTCCAGCTTCGACATGTTCGCCAACTACCAGGCCCGGGGCGACGCCTTCCGGACCCTGGCGGCGGGAGGCAACCGGTGAAGACCGCGCAGCCGCCGATCGGCGGGGGTTTCGCCGTCATCCGGAACAGGCGCCGCGCGGGTCGCTCCCTGGCCTGGGCGGCGGACGTGGCCCCGAAGTCCCGCGGCTCGCTTCCCGCCACCGGGTTGGGCCACGGCTGGGAACCGGCGATCATCATCACCCTCATCGGCGGGCTCCTCCTCTTCGGGCTGCTCACCCTTCACAGCGCAAGCTCCGAGATGGCGCAGCGGGCCGGCCTCCCCCACTACCACTACGTCGCCCGCCAGGCGACCGGCGTCGCCCTCGGTCTGGCGGCGATGTTCGCCTGCGCGCACGTCCCCACCGGTTTCTGGCGGCGGTTCGCCCCGCACCTCATGCTCGGATCGCTGGCGCTGCTGATCGTGGTCATCCTCCCCTTCACCCACGCAATCGCACCCGAAATCAACGGCGCGCGGAGATGGCTGCGCGTCGGTGTGACGGTCCAGCCGTCCGACCTGGCCAAGCTGGCGGTCGTCGTGTGGACGGCCGCGCTCCTCGTCCGCAAGCAGGACCAGCTGCGCAATCTCCGCCGCGGGCTGGCGCCCTTCCTCGTCGGCTGGGCCTTCATCCTGTTCCCGATCCTGCTGGAACCCGACCTGTCGACCGCGTGTCTGATCGCTGCCACCGGAGTGATCGTGGTCTTCGCGGGAGGCGCCCGCATCGGTCATTTCGTGTTTCTGGCCCTTCCCCTGCTGCCCCTGGCGGGATCGATCCTGGTGTCGGGATACCGGGGCCCGCGGTGGAGGTCGCTGCTCCTCGAACCGGGCACCGCCGTCGACGGCTCCGCCTTCCAGAGCTATCAGAGCCTGGTGGCCATCGGATCCGGGGGAGTGACCGGTGTGGGCTTCGGCGAGGGGCGGCAGAAGTTCGGGTTTCTTCCCGAGGCGCACAACGACTTCATCTTCGCCATGATCGGCGAGGAGTGGGGGTTCGCGGGCGCGGTGGCGGTGATCCTCTGCTTCCTGGCGCTGATCGTCGTGGGATTCCGTATCGCGCGCCAGGCGCGGAACCTCTTCTGCCAACTGCTCGCGGTCGGAATCGTGTCGCTGATCGGGCTCCAGGCCTTCCTGCACATCGGCGTGGGTCTGGGAGTCTTTCCCGCGACCGGACTGTCGCTGCCCTTCGTGTCGTTCGGGCGCACCAACCTGGTCGTCATGCTCGCCGCGGTGGGGATACTGCTGGCCGTGGCGCGCGAGGCCCCCGGAGGAGAGGCATGATGGTGGTCTTCTCCGGAGGCGGCACCGCGGGTCATTTCCACCCGGCCCGGAACATCGCCGAGGCGCTCACCGGCGAGATGCCGGAGGTGCGGCCCTACTTCGTGGGTACCGAGGGACGCATCGAGGCGGCGGAGCTGCCCCGGTCGGGCTACCCCTATCGGCTGCTGCCGGTGGCGGGGCTGCAGAGTCCGCTGGGGGCGATGCGGCGGTCCGGTGGAGGGGCTGGAAGGCTGGCGGGCATCTTCCGGGCCGTCACCGGCAACGTGCGGGCGCTCTGGCTGCTGGCGCGCGCCGTACTGCGCCTGGTCCCCGACTTCCGCCGGCGCGGTGCGGCTGCCGTGGTCCTGACCGGAGGCTACGTATGTGCCCCCGCCGGGCTTGCGGGCAGGCTGCTCGGGCTCCCCGTGGTGCTGCAGGAGCAGAACCGGCAACCCGGCAGGACCACCCGTTTCCTGTCACGGTGGGCTACGCAGATCCACCTTGCGTATCCGGAGGCGGCAGGTGGACTTCGAGGGCGGGCGCGGGAACGCGTGCTCCACTCCGGCAACCCCATCCGCCCCCTTCCGCCCACCTCCGAGCGGGACCGCGACGACGCCCGCCGTGCGCTGGGCGTGCCCGTGAAGGGACATCTGGTCCTCGTCGTGGGGGGAAGCCAGGGTGCCCGCAAGATGAATCAGGCAACGATCGACATACTGCAAGACGATATGCCGATCGATAACGATTTCGTCTTATGGGTGACCGGACGCGCCCACTACGAGGCCGCCGAGGCGGCGCTGGCCGGGGTGCCGCGCCACCGCTTCAGGATCGTTCCGTACCTGGAGGGCGGCCGGATGTACCAGGCGCTGGCCGCGGCCGACCTGGTGGTCTCGCGCGCCGGGGCGATGGCCACCTCGGAGTTCCTGGCGTGGGGTCTGCCGGCGATCCTGGTGCCGCTGCCGACCGCCGCCGGCGACCACCAGAGCGCGAACGCCCGTGCCCTCGAGGCAGCCGGGGCCGCCGTCCACCTCCCCGAACGGGACGATCTCGGCGCCGACCTGGACGGTGACCGGCTCTGGAGCGAAGTCCGGCGCCTCCTCGACGCCCCCGGCCGGCTCTCCGCGATGTCGGCGGCCGCCCGGGAGCGCGCCCGCCCCGACGCCGCCCGCGAAGTCGCGGCCGCCATCGCCGCGCTGCTGCGTCCCGTGCCCGCGGGAGCCGCGTCATGAGCGCGCCCACCGGTCTTCGTGCCCTCGCGGCCCGGGGCGTCGTGCACTTCGTCGGCGTCTCGGGCGCGGGAATGGCGCCGCTGGCCGAGATGGTGCTGAGCGCAGGGGGCGAGGTCTCCGGCTGCGACCTGGAGGCGGGCCGCGCGGCCGACCGGCTCGAGAGCCTCGGGATGCGCTTCAACCAGGGCCACGATCCCGCCCACGTCGAAGCGGCGGTTGCGGTGGTCGCGACCTCCGCCGTCCCCTCCGGCCACCCCGAACTGGCCGCGGCCCGGGCGCGCGGCATCCCCGTCATCAAGCGCGCCCGCGCCCTCGGTGAATGGGTGGGCGCCGGACGCGTGGTCGCTGTGGCCGGGACCCACGGGAAGACCACCACCACCGCGATGGCCACGCACGTCCTGGAGCACGCCGGCATCGACCCGACGGGTGTGGTCGGCGGTGAGGTTGTGGGGTGGGGCGGCAACCTGCGCCCGGGCGGCGCGGATGTCTTTGTGGTCGAGGCGGACGAGTATGACCGCTCCTTCCACGAGCTGTCGCCCGAAGTGGCGGTCGTCACCAATCTGGAGGCCGACCACCTGGACGTCTACGGTGACCTGGGCGGTGTCCGGGACGCCTTCTCCGAATTCGTGGGCCGCCTGGACGGGAAGGGCACGCTCTGGGTATGCGGCGACGATCCCGGCGCGGCGCGGCTCGGGGTCGAGGCCGGGCGGCGAACGCGCAGCTACGGGACCGGTGCGGGGGCCGAACTGAGGGCGGCCCGCATCAACGTGCATACGCGGGGCACCACTTTCGCGATCCACGAGGACGGTGCGCGCGCGATCGAGGTGAGCGTGCGGGGGCCGGGGCGCCACAATGTCATGAACGCGCTGGCCGCGGCCGGTGTGGGGCGCTCGTTCGGAGCGTCGTGGCAGGAGATTCGCGCGGGGCTGGCCGCCTATCGCGGGATCTGCCGCCGCTACGAATTCCTGGGGTGTGCGGCGGGAGTGAAGGTGATCGATGACTACGCCCACCACCCGACCGAGATCGCGGCGACCCTGGCGGCGGCGCGCGTGGCGAACCCGCGAAGGCGCCTGATCGCGGTCTTCCAGCCCCACCTCTTCACCCGTACCCGGGACTTCCACCGCGAGTTCGGCGACGCGCTCGGCGCGGCGGACGCGGTGTGGGTGACCGACGTGTACCCCGCCCGCGAGAGGCCGCTTCCCGGCGTGACCGGCGAGCTGGTGGCGCGTGCCGTGACCGGCGCCCCGGGGCGGGTGACCTACCACCCGGAACTCGCCACCCTGGCGGACGCGGTTGCCGAAGCTCTGTCGCCCGGCGACGTGTGCCTGGTGATGGGAGCCGGTTCGATCGAGTGTGCCGGACGCGAGATCCTGGCCCGGCTGCGGGCGCGGGACGGCAGTGGGGAGGAGGCCGCATGACCGGCTGGCACGATGTCGCATCGCCCCGTTCGCACATGCATGAACCGGGCTGGCTTGCCCGGCACCGGCCGCGCCCCGAACTGCCTCCGCACCCGTTGGAGTCGCTCCGTCTGCAGGCGATGCGCTCGGCGGCGCGGACAGCGGGACTCCGCATCGCGCTGGTGGCCGCCGCCGTGTTCGGCGTGTGGGGTGGCCTCCACCTGGGCAAGCGGCTCCCGGTCTTCCTGGTCGAACGGGTCGAAGTCGAGGGGAACGGCTACCTCACGCAGGATGAGGTGCGCGCGGTGGCGGGTCTGGCCGGCGCCGTTTCGGTGTGGGAGAGCACCTCGGACATCGAGGTCCGTCTCGCGCGTCATCCGCTGGTCGAATCGGCGAAAGTCGAGCGAGCGCTCCCCTCCACGTTCGTGATCAGGGTCGAAGAGGCCGCTCCGGTCGGACTGGTCGCATCGCCGGTGGCCGTTGCGGTGGACCGCAACGGAGACGTACTCCCCCTGGACCCGACGGAGCCCATCCTCGACCTGCCGGTCCTGCGCGTGCTCACGTCGCTGGCGTCGGCGTCGTGGGGCCTGCGCATCCTGGCGCGGGACGTGGAGCACGTTGCCGAGGTGGCTCCCGAAGTCTTCGCGGTCCTCTCCGAGGCCCGTCTGGACGACCGGGAGGCCACGCTGCTGCTGGGCGACTCGGGGCTCAGGGTGCGATACCATCCCCCCATTTCACAGCGGCGGTTGCGCGAGGCCGTCATCGCCATCAACGACGCGTACGAGCGGGTCGCGGACGGCGGTCTCGAGGAGATCGACCTGCGCTTTGCGGACCAGGTGGTCGTGAGAACCGCGGCGTCGCCCGCCGTGGAGGACGGAGCGGGCGGATGAGATCGTTTCTGGTGGCCGGCCTCGACATCGGGTCCACGTACACCCGGGCCGTCATCGGCCAGTTCGTAGGGGGATTCCAGCGTCCGGAGGTCAAGGTTCTCGGCGTGGGGCGCACGCCCACCGACGGGGTGCGCCAGGACCAGGTGACCGATCTGGAAGCGGCGACCGAAACCGTCCGCCGCGCGCTCCAGGAGGCCGAGCTGATGGCGGGAATGCGCGTCGACCGGGTCTATGTCGGCGTCTCGGGCGAGCACGTCGACGCCAACCGGTCCGTGGGCGTGGTGGCGGTGGCGGCGCGGGAAATCGTCCCCCGCGACGTGAAGCGGGTGCACGCGGTGGCGCGGGCCGTGCCCGTGGTGAAGGACCGGGAGCTGCTGCACGCGATTCCCCAGAACTACTTCGTCGACAACCACGGCGGCATCAAGGACCCCGTCGGGATGTCCGGTACCCGGCTGGAGACCGAACTGTACCTCGTGACGGGGTGTTCGGCGGTGGTGGGCAACATCGTGCGTGCGGTGGAGAAGGCGGGGTACCGCGTCCAGGACGCCGTGTTGGAGGCGATCGCGGCGTCGCGCGCGGTGCTGGCCGAGGACGAGCGCGAGCTCGGCGTGGTCATGCTGGACATGGGCGGCGCCACCACCGGTTTCTCCGTGCACTACGAGGGACGGATCAGGCACCTGGAGGTGCTGCCGTTCGGCGGAAATGCGATCACCAGCGACCTGATCCGGGGACTTTCGGTCCCATTCGCCGAGGCGCGCAAGATCAAGGAGATGCACGGCGCCGCGCATGTGCGGGCGGTCGACCCGGACGAGCTGGTCGAGCTTCCGAGCAGCAATGGGAGCCGCCGCGAGGTCTCGCGGGGGGTGGTGGCGGGGCTCATCGAGGAACGGCTGGAGGACATGTTCCGGCGGGTCAACCGCAGACTCCAGGACATCTTTCCGCACGTGTCGCTGGGCGCGGGCGTGGTGCTCACCGGAGGCGTGGCTCTGACCCCGGGTATCCTGGCCGTGGCCAAGAAGTCCCTCGGGGCTCCGGTGCGGGTGGGGGTTCCGGGGG
>VXOC01000168.1 GCA_009840215.1 Gemmatimonadota bacterium
CAACGGCAAGGCGGAAGCCGAGCCGGAGCCGCTCACCCTGGGGAAGCTCTTTGACATCTACGGTGAGGAGGTGACGCCCACCAAGACGAGGCGGGTCCAGCACCGGGACAGGATCGCGACGGGGATGTTCCTCGACCTACTCGGTCGGGACCGGCTACCCGAGACTCTGTCTCAAAGGGACTGGGACCGCTTCATCCGCGAGCGCCGGGCGGGAAGGATCGGACCGAGCGGGAAGCCGGTGTCCAACCGGACCATCGAGTTGGACCTGAAGTTCCTGCTCGCGGTGCTCAACTGGGCGACCAAGTCCAGAGACGAGGAGGGGAGGCTCCTTCTCGACTCGAACCCGCTGAGGGGGCTGAGGACGCCCAAGGAGAAGAACCCCGCCCGGGTCGTCCTCTCCGAGGAGGAGTACCGGGCAATGCTCGGGGTGTCCCGGAAGGTGGACTGGCGGTTCCATGTCGCGTTCGTGCTCGCCCACGAGACCGGGCACCGGATCGGGGCCATCCGCAACCTGAGGTGGGCCGATATCGACTTCGAGGGCCGCGAGGTGCGGTGGCGGGCGGAGCACGAGAAGACGGGCTACGAGCACGTCACGCCGATGACCGATGAGGCGGTCGCGGTGTTGGAGGAAGCGCGGGAGGCGAACCCCGGGAGCGGGGAGAAGCTGATCCTGCCCGCGACGAAGGATCCCTCGGCGAGCATCGGCAGGGGACGGACCGGCGTTTGGTGGCGCAAGGCGGAGCGGCTTGCGGGACTGGAGCCGAAGGCGCGGCGGGGCTGGCACTCGCTGAGGCGCAAGTTTGCCAGCGACCTGATGGACCTGCCGCTCAAGGTGCTGTGCGAGCTGGGCGGCTGGAAGGAGGCCCAGACGGTTTTGCGCTGCTACCAGCAGGCCGACTCGGTACAGCTCAGGAAGGCTCTGGACAGCCGCCCGAGGGTCCGCGCCTGACCCCAAACGAATCGGCGGGAATCATTCAGCGGGAATCCGACCGCCGAATCCCGTAAGCTGAACGATCACAACGACATGTGAATCCGAAAGCTCATGTCGCGTAGGCATGCCATCCAAGTGCCACCTCGTGATCGCCAACCCGCCGTACACCCGTGCGGGCGGCCCCGGAGACGAGAAGAACACGGTTTGGAATCCCATCTTCGGGTCGCTCTTGGACAAGCGGGACGCCGAGAAGATGAAGAACGCGCTGCGGAAAGCACTCGACGGAACGGCGGCAAGTCTCTATGCGGGGCTCGGATCGGCCTTCGTGGTGCTCGCCGACGAGGCGCTCGACATCGGGGGACGCTTGGCCTTCGTGCTTCCGGCGACGATGCTCACTGGCAGCCGTTGGGCACCCATCCGGCGTCTCCTGCTGTCCAAGTACTCGGTGGAGTGGGTGGTCGTGAGTCACGACCTGCGGAACCGGAGCGCCAAGAAGGGGCTGCCCGGAAGGCGGCTCGTGTCGTTCTCCGAGTCCACGCGCATAGCCGAAGTGCTGATCGTCGCGACTCGGCGGCAGCATCGTGACCGCAAAACCAGCCGGGCGTGCTTTGTGAATCTGTTGAGGAATCCAGACGAGCCGATTGAGGCGCTGGGGCTGACCCGGAAGTTTCTGGCTCTGCGCGATGGCCTCGCGCCGCTTGAGCCAGCCGCGATCGACATTGGGGAGGCCACTTGGGGGAATGCCGTCCTGGTTCCGCAAGCGGATCTGCCGTTGGACGGTGGCCCTTGGTCGCTCGCGACGTTCGTGCAGCCGGGGCTGGCATTGATCGCGAAGCGCATTGCGTTGGGCAAGCACGGCGGGCTCGGTTCGGTCCCGGTCGCGGAACTCGGGGCCTTCACAGACTTGGGGCCCTACCACATGCAGGTAAGGAACCCCAAGTACGGACTGTTCACGGTGCGCGAGCGGCCGGCGGCAACTGGTCCTGCGGAGTGGAGTCTGCGAGCGGGCATACCGGCTCTCTGGCACCATAAGGCTGGACGGAACACAAGCTTGGCCGCGTCACCCGACGCGCTTCTGGAACGACGTGCGGATCGGAGCCGATCAGACCAAGACCGAATGCTCGCGAAGAGCGGATGCCTGCACTTGGCGGCGGACCTCGGGATGGCCCCGCAGCGAGTCGCTGCGGTGATGACCGACAACCCGATGATCGGAGTGAGATCGTGGACTTCAGTTCTGCCCCGCAATCCGGCCCCCGGCAAGAACGAGGCCCTGTGCCTGTGGCTCAACTCCACGCTCGGGCTGCTACTGCGGGTGATCCACGGCAACCGGCCGTATCTGGGCCGCTCGGCCCTGCCCCACGAACTCGCCCGCACCATGCCCGTGCTCGATGTGGACCGCCTGTCGAACGGCCAACTCATGGCCGCCGCCACCGTCTACGCGGACCTCAAGCACCGCGAGCTTCAGGGCTTCAGCGCGCTGGTCGCCGATCCCGTGCGAGGCGAGATCAACGAGCGCCTCTGCCGCGAGGTGCTCGACATCGATCCCGAGATCGTGGCCGAAATCACTCGGAAGCTGGCTCTGGAGCCGACATTGCACGCCCGGCACTGAAGGCCATGTGCCGTGCGGCTCGGCCCGCTCGGCGCGTGCGCCAGCCGCGTTTCATTCCAGTCCGGCCACCCGCTCCTTCTGGTGTGTTCAGCGGTCAATGATCAGCTGCTGCAACTCCCGACTGAACCCGCTCACCCACCGGCGGACCTCGAGCGCCCCGTGCCCCGCAGCGGCTCAAGGGGGCCAGCCTGCGGCCTTGGAGCAACTGACCCGTCATACGAGTCTAGCTTGATGCGGTCGATCACTGCTTGGTGCTGGTGCTTGGGCGGTTTGGCTTTGCTGGCCACGACGCCCGCGAATACTGAGAGCACCGCGGCCATCACCGCAGCCCACCCGCGCTGTTCGAGCCCAAGTGCCAATGCGGCCGTTCCTGCCGCGCCAGATAGTGCTGTTGCGGCATCGACCACACGTGTCATCCGATCAGGTAGCGCGAGTTGCTCCAGTTCGGATTCCGAAATCAGGTAGCTCACCATCTTCCTGTTCATACTGACGGCATCCACAACCGCACCGCCGCCAACTTGGATCTTCTCGGGTCTACCCATCGGGTCACCCCGTCCTCACGCCAAGGATCGCCGCCTCCTCGCCGGTGAGCAGATCCGTGAATGCCGGGTCGTCAAGAACACCGAACTGCGCTAGATACTCCCGGTTCTCGTCCGGCGTCTTGTTGCGTAGCGAACCCACCATGGACCGGATCATTCGCCGGGATTCCTGACGAGCCCGGGCGGCCAGCGCGTCGAGCGTCTGGATCGTGCGCCCTCGTTCGGCCGGCGCGCGAGGATCGACGATAGTCTTGGCACTGCTCGGCAGGACACAGAACGGATCACGGTCGTGGACCAGCAGCAGCATCACCTGCGGTTGCGGCGCTGCTTTTGGCAAGTCCAACGCGTCGAGTTCCATGTGGGAGCGGGCCGACTTCTCCAGCGCGGATGCGGCTTTCAAGCCGTAGTCAACGATGTCCCGGAGGGTCGCTCCCGGCACGCGCTCACGGACTAGTGCAGCGGCTTCTTCCAATAACGCCTCGGTCGCCATTACTTTCCGCGCGGGATCACGCGGAGGCCTTCCTCGTTTCGCCATGGAAACGCTCCTTGTCAGAATATAGGTACATGATAATAATAATCGTACCTATTATCCGTACTTGTGTCAAGGCGTTGGCACACCCTGCCTCCCGGGGTGTGGTGACGTTCCTCGCTGCGGGCGACGGAGGAGTGGACAACCCTGTCGCAGTTACGGGACTTCCCGCACGTCACCCAGGTACAGGACACCGCGCTCCGGGTCTTAGGTCACGCTGAAGCCCGCCATGAGCCCAAGCGTGCTGGATAGCCCACAGGCTGCGAGAGTTAGCCGGGTCCATCTTGGACGCGCTGGCCCGAGCGCCTCGGCACCCTACCGGGGAGAGGTCTGTTCACCGAGCCAAAGGCACCCAACTGACTTCATTCGACGGCCAACTCCTCGACTTGGTGTAGAAACTCCTTCCGGGCGGCCTCGACATGGGGGCGGACGGGTGCATCGGGCTCTTCGAGGGCGGCGGCCAGTTCGGAGAAGAGAGAGCGCAGCAGCTTCTTGGTCCCGTCGTCCATGAACAGGACGGCGACATGTAGGGCGTAGCTCAACGCGCGGTACTGGCCTTCGCGCTCAATCAGGGTCAGCACGATGCGCTTACCATCTCGTTCCATAGCGATGGGCTTGGAGATTTCCTTGGCTAGTTCCTTGATGGTCGGCAGGGCCGGATCCCAAACGCTCGGCATTTCGGGTTTCTCCTTTCGTTAGCGTGCGGAGGCAACGTGGTACGCAGACCCGGCGAAGGTCAACTTCCACGGCCAGCACCTTTTCATCGCGGCCCCCCGGCCCTTCCTTCGTGCGCTATTCACCCAGTAGAATTAAGGATGTCCAGAAAGAGATCGGCTGCCATCGCGCGCCTCACCCCGTTGGTGAAACGCGTCGATTGGGTGGGCCGCGCCGAGGACATCACGACCGTCGCAAAGTGGATCTGGCATGGTGCCCAGGCCGCAGTGACAATCGGAGGTGTGGTGTGGGGGTGGATCGTCGGTAGCCCTGCCCTGGGCCTGCTCATGGGGCTCGGGGCGGCGTTGGTCGTCGGGCTTTTCGGTCCGATGGTGGTCGAGGTATTCCGCGAGGCCCATGTATGGAGACGGGCGGAACGAAGGCGGCTCACCGGGTGGGGCGACATCCTGCCGGGGATGGAGCGGCTTGCGGAGAGCCTGCAACGGGAACGGCGAGACCGGCAGGGGGAGGAGATCGTTCTGCTGAACAGGAACAGGATGGCGCTGGCCAAAGTCGCGGGAAAGCTGGACGAGCGCGATATCCCCCACCCCGAGCCTTCGCCGTCCCATGGCGATACCGAAGTGTGGGAAACGTTCCTGTGGGGCTTCATCCGGCGCGTGAACGATAGCCAAGCGGCTACCCTGCCGACGCTGTATCAAGACGTGCTAAAGGCGTATGAGGATCGCGAGTACTGGAAGGACGGGGCTAACCTCCTTCGGCATTTCCAACGGACCGAAAACCACGTGTAGCGCGGAATCCGGTGCGACAAACGTCCGACCACTGTTCGCCATGCCGAGGATTTCCCGCCATTCGATGGCGGTTTTCCCGCTTTGGCGGCCCGGTCCAGCAGGGTCCAGTACAGCAGCAGGAAGCGCAGATCGTGCAGCCCTGTAAGACTTTAGACGATTTCCTGCCGTGATTCACGCCACCGCGATCCTGCCATTTTGGCAGAATTCCACACGACATGCCCCGTTTCCCCTGCCATTTTGGCCGAAAAACGCTGGCACGGAGCATGCTGTATGGTCTCGCGGTCGCACACGACAAGTGCGGCATCCAACCCACTCCAAACCTGAGAAAGGAGTCCGAAGATGTCACTGACCAAGCACAACAACCGCCTGAGCCCCTGGGCCGACCTCGACGTACTGGCCAACCGGATGCACCGCGCCTTCTCCGACTCCGGTCTCGGCAACCTGACCTACGGCGCCAACTGGGTTCCCCCGGTGAGCGTCGAGGAGAAGGGTGACGAGATCCTCCTCACCGCCGAGCTCCCCGGGATGACCGAGGATTCGGTCGAGATCACGCTGGAGAACAACGTCCTCACGATTTCCGGCGAGAAGCGCGAGACGCGGGCAGAGGGCGAGCCCGGCGGCAAGTACCATCTGGTGGACCGCAGCTTCGGCACCTTCCGCCGCTCCTTCACCCTGCCTCGCACGGTCCGCGGCGAAGGCATCACCGCCGACTTCGACAACGGCCTGCTGCTGGTTCGCATGCCGAAGGCCGAGGAGGCGCTCAGCCGGAAGATCGAGGTGTCCAGCCGGGCGTAGCCGGTCCGCGGACGAACCCGCTCGATTGTCGGGGGGTTGTCCGCCAGCGGAGCGTCCGCGGAAGTGCTGCGCGGTCTCGCTCGCGAGCCACTGCGGCGCGGGAATCACAGGGGCTCGGTCGATTCGCGACCGGGCCCCATCCCTTTGCGCCGTCAGTTCAGCTTGCGGACAAACGTCACGGACTGGTTCGAGAACCTCGGCGGGCGCGCGGTCCCGTCCCCTTCGGGGTCGCCGGGTTCGAAGTCGACCACGAAGCGGTCCGGGCCCTGCATTTCGACGATGCCGTAAAGCGTTCGTCCGGCGAGCGGCCCGCTGGACCAGGGTCCTACATCGAGATGGATGGGACTCCGGCTGTAGTCGACCTGGTAGGCGACGGGGAAGGTGTCGGGTCCGGTTTCCAGTTCGAGCACCCAGCGGCTCTGGCCGTCTTCCTCGAAGATGTAGGTCATCTGACCGGTTTCCGCGGCAACCGACACCCACTCGCCCAGCAGCGGCGCGGGTTCCTCGCCGCAGGAGAGAACGGTGGGGATGATGGCGAGGATCACCGGGACGAGTCCGCGAGCGCCCCGTCGGCGAGGCGCAAGGTCGGCCTGGCCCGCGACCCTCAGCGGACGAACTCCGGCCCCCATCAGTACCGATAATGCTCCGGCTTGTACGGCCCCTCGACCGCCACGTTGATGTAGTCCGCCTGCGACTCCGTCAACTCGGTCAGCCGTGCACCCAGGTGATCCAGGTGAAGCCGTGCCACCTTCTCGTCGAGCGACTTGGGCAGCATGTGGACCCCCATTTCGTACTCCTCCGCACGCCGGTGCAACTCGATCTGCGCCAGTACCTGATTCGAGAAGCTCGCCGACATAACGAAGCTCGGGTGGCCGGTCGCGCACCCCAGGTTCATGAGCCGCCCCTCGGCGAGCACGAGGATGCTGCGCCCGCCCGGGAAGGTCCACTCGTCGAACTGCGGCTTGATCGTCTTGCGCACCGCCTCGGACCCCTCCAGCCCCGCCATGTCGATCTCGTTGTCGAAGTGGCCGATATTGCCCACGATCGCCTTGTTCTTCATGCGGCGCATGTCGTCGATCGTGACCACGTCGCGGTTGCCCGTCGCGGTGATGAAGATGTCGGCGGTTTCGACCACATCGTCCAGGCGGGCGACCTGGAACCCCTCCATCGCCGCCTGCAGCGCGCAGATCGGGTCGATCTCGGTGACGATGACGCGCGCGCCCTGTCCCCGCAGCGCCTGCGCGCACCCCTTCCCGACCTCGCCGTACCCCATCACCACGGCCACCTTCGCCGAGAGCATCACGTCCGAGGCGCGGTTGAGCCCGTCGATGACCGAGTGACGGCACCCGTAGATGTTGTCGAACTTGGACTTGGTGACCGAGTCGTTGACGTTGATGGCGGTGAAGAGCAGGGTGCCGTTCTTCGCCATCTCGTAGAGGCGGTGGACGCCTGTGGTGGTCTCCTCGGAGACGCCGCGAATGTCGGCCGCGATGCGCTGCCAGCGCTGGTCGTCAATGCGCTGGTGCGCGCGCAGCAGATCGAGGATCACGCCGTACTCTTCGCTGTCGGCGGCCGGGTCGAAGTCGGGGACCCTGCCCAGGCGTTCGAACTCGGCGCCCTTGTGGACGAGCAGGGTGGCGTCGCCGCCGTCGTCGACGATCAGCGTGGGGCCGAAGCCGCGCGGCCAGGTGAGTGCCTGCTCGGTGCACCACCAGTACTCTTCCAACGTCTCGCCCTTCCAGGCGAAGACGGCCGGGCCCTGCGGGTCGTCGGCGCTGCCATCGGGTCCGACCACCACCGCCGCCGCCGCACGGTCCTGCGTCGAGAAGATGTTGCAGGACGCCCACCGCACCGAGGCGCCGAGCTCGACCAGCGTCTCGATGAGGACGGCCGTCTGCACCGTCATGTGCAGCGAGCCCATGATGCGGGCGCCGGCGAGGGGTCGGCTGTCGCGGTGTTCGCGGCGGATCGCCATGAGCCCGGGCATCTCGTGCTCGGCCAGGCGGATCTCGTCGCGGCCCCACTCGGCCAGGGAGAGGTCGGCCACCCTGAAGGGGGGACGGTCGATGTCGGTGGTGGTCCGGTGGGGGCGGGTGGTTGCGGTCTTCATGTCTATGGCGCCTCGTGTGGATTGCGATCTTTCCCAGACTAATCTAGCCGGGACGGGCGGGTGATCCATACCCGGATGCGCGGATTCCCGGCGGACCGCCCGCGGGCCGGACCGCCAGGGGACCGGGAACCGGGACCGCCGTTGCAGCATATATGAACATGTGCGACTGTCACTCGGTCAGTGTCGGCTGGGGCTGCAACGGAGGAATCACGCAATGAACACATTCCGTTTCTTGAAGCCGATCGTCTTGCTCACCGTCCTCGTGGGGTCCGTCGCGGCGCTCGCGCCCGAGACCTCGGCCCAGTCGCGGTCTGTGCCGGAGGGGAAGCTCACGGATGCAATCACCGAGGCGATGCGCAGTCCCTTCCACGTCCACCGCGCACACCTTGGGCCGCTCGACCCGGGTCTCCCTCTGTCGGCAGTGGGGTTTCCGAGCACAGCGCAGGGTCCTCCCATCGGGTTGTCGAGAGGTCTTCCCAACACCAGCGCTCCGCCCCAGGAGGTTAAGCCTTCCTCGGACAGGTTGGTCGGGATGGCGACGTTCGGCGCTGTGGCCAGTCACTTGGCAACCGCGTACTTCCTCCGATGCCAAGGAGTTCCCGGGGAGCGCTTTGTGGATCCCGGGCGCTATACCGGGACCGGCTGGCCTGGAGTGACCGGTGTTCCGCCCGGCGCGGGTGGGATGGGTTGTCCATTCTTCGAAGACTACAGTGGCTTGGTGGGATCGGGCTTCCTCCTGCTGGTGCCACCCCTGGCCACCGCCGGCGCCGCAACCTTGGGCGGAAGCGGGTTCCTCAGGGCGGTTGGGGGATCCGCGCTCGGATTTGCCGGCAGCTTGCTCTTCTACAAGGGGATGACCGGTCTGACGAGAGGTACCCTGAGCGGCTTGCCGATCCCGATGTGGTTCCTGGGCGGGTTCATGCACGGCGTCACGACCGCCTACCTGTCCGGCTGAGGGAGCCGGCTCACCCCCCAGAGTCGCCGACTACGGGCGCGCAGTCATCGTTTGGATATATGATCATTGATATTTTGGATATATTAATTTGCCAATTCATATATCCAATCACGACCACACGAGGAATACGATGAGGAAGACCACCGTCGAAATCGACGACCAGCTCATCGCCCGCGTCCGGATCCTGCTCGGGACATCGTCGATCAAGGAAACCATCCATCAGGCGCTGCTCGAGGTGGAGCGCCGGGAGGCGAGACGCCGGGAGATCAGGGCGCTCGTCGAGATGGACGGACTCGACCTGAGGGACGAAGAGGTCATGGGCAGCGCGTGGCGTTACTAGCCGCGATCGCGACCTGGCCATGCCCTACCTGATCGACAAGAGCGCGCTGGCGCGAATGCCCGACCCGCGGGTGCAGGCCAGGCTCGTCCCGATCCTGGAAGCCGGCGAAGCCGCGACCTGCGCGATGATCGACCTCGAGGTCCTCTACTCGACGCGCAATGCGCGGGAGCATTCGCGGACCCGCAAGCGACGGGCGCTCGCCTACCGTTACGTGGAGCTCACCGAAGCGATGTTCCAGCGGGCGATCGACGTCCAGGGCCTGCTGGCGCTGCGGGGACAGCACCGGGTCCCGCTTCCGGATCTCATCGTCGCGGCGGTTGCGGAACAGGCCGGGATGGTGTTGCTGCACTACGATCGCGATTTCGACCGGATCGCGTCGGTGACCGGGCAGGCGGTGGAGTGGGTGGTGCCGAGGGGGACCGTCTAGCGCGCTTCCAGGTGCGCCGTCACCGCATCCATGTCGCCCGCGACCGCCTTGGCGACCGCACGCTTCATGAGGGGGACCAGGATGCGTGAGAGCAGACGGTATGGCCTCGCCTCCATGACCAGGTCGAGTCTGGTGGCGTCACCGTCCTCCACCGGCGTCACCGTGAAGAGCGTGTCCCAGACCGTCCCGCCTGCATCGGAGACCATGCGGATGCGTTCGTTCGCGGCGTACTCGGTGACCTCGAGTTCGGTCGTGGCCTCCCGGCGCCCCATCACCCGCGTTTCGCGGAAGCGGGTCCCGACGCCGGACCGCTGGTCGCTGAGGAATTCCACCTTCACGATCTCGGGTACGGCGTTCGTGTAGTTGGTGGCGTTGGCGATGGTCTCGAAGACGGCCGTGGCCGGGGCGCGGATGGTTCTGCTGAGCTTGGTGTGGGTCATGGGGAATACTAGGGGGACCGCACGTGGTCCAACAGCCGGAGGTCGTACGAGAAGCTCCGGGACGCGGAGACCCCGACCTCCGATGCTTCCGGGTGGGCCGGATTCACGAGCACGTTGGATTCTTCGGGGACTACGACCGATGGAACGCGCAACAGGAGGTGTTCGCCACTCCCGGCCCAATCGTCGCCGATCGCCTGGGATTCGGGCCGCGGCGGAGTGTCCCGCCATCCCGCGGGCAGACGAGCGCGTCGAGTTCGGATGGGCTGTGGGGAGACGCCGGGTAGGGGACGCGCTGCCTCCGGGCTCTCCGAGTCCGAGGTCGAAACGGTGGTCTTGGCCCTGTGCGCGGTGGCCAAACCCGTCGAGGGGTGGTATCTGTGGCGACCCCAGCTTCGTGATCCAGCCGACGAGATGGTGCTCGAGGTGGCGGTCAATGGCAGGGCCGACGCGCTGGTGACCTTCAACACCAGGGATTTCGGCGATGTACACCGGACCTTTGGTGTCGAGGTCCTGTCGCCCAGGCACGCTCTCAGGAGACTGACTCGATGACCCGTCTAAAGAAACAGACCAGCACCTACCCCCTGCGTCTGCCATCGTCGCTGAAGGCGGCGGTTCGGGAGGTGAGCCGCAAGGACGGAACCAGCATCAACCAGTTCGTGACCACCGCCGTCGCTGAGAAGCTGTCGGCGATGCGGACTGCCGACTTCTTCGCCGAGAAGGGGGCTGAGGCTGACGTCGAGGCCGCACGACGTATTCTGCGAAGGGAAGGTGGGAAGGAGCCGGTTCCAGAGGACCGGAGATAGGGTCCCTCACCCCCCCCCCCCCCCCACGATAGTATAAAAAAAAAGCCCAGCCGACGAGAATACCGGAGTAGGTCGACGCTGGAGCCGGATCAAT
>VXOC01000302.1 GCA_009840215.1 Gemmatimonadota bacterium
GCGGGGCGGCGCGCGGCCGGGCTTTAGCGGTGGGGGCTTAGGCCCCCGCGGGCGGGGGGCGCCGCCCAGGGGAGGGCGGAAGAAGCCGGACCGGCAGCCGGACCACTTGTCCGGCCGCGGCGCGGTGGCCGAAGTTGGGCGGTCATGTCGATCGTGGACGAACTGGGTGCGCACGTGTCGGTGGCCGGGGGCGTGGACCACGCGCCGGGCCGGGCGGCCGAAATCGGGGCGGTCGTCCTTCAGATCTTCACCCGGCAGCCGAACCGCTGGGCCGATCCGGTGTTACGCGAGGACGCGGTGGCGGGATATCGCGAGGAGGCAGCGAGGCGCGGCGTGACCTGGGCGGCCGCTCATGATTCCTATCTCATCAACCTCTCCAGCCCCCAGCCAGCGCTGTGGCGCCGCTCCGCCGACACCTTTCGCCGGGAAGTGGAACGCGCCGCCCTTCTGGGCCTGGATGCGGTGGTCACCCACCCGGGCAACGCCACGGACGGGGACCGCGAGGGCGGGATCGAACGGAATGCCGCCGGGGTTGCCGAGGCGCTGGAGGCCGTGCCGGAAGGGCCGCGGGTCCTGCTGGAGCTGACCGCCGGGGCCGGGACCTCCGTCGGGGGGACCTTCGAGGAGCTCGCGCGGATCATGCGGCTGGTTCCCGTGCCGCACCGGGAGCGCGTCGGGGTCTGCTTCGACACCTGCCATGCCTGGGTGGCCGGACTGGACCTGCTCGGCGACTTCGAGGGCGTGTGGATGCGCGCGGACGACACCTTCGGAGCGCACCGCATCGAGCTCTTCCACCTCAACGATGCCCGGACGCCCTTCGGCTCCCGCCTCGACCGGCACGAACACATCGGGAAGGGGACGCTGGGTATCGAGCCGTTTCGCCGCCTGATGAACTCGGAGCGGTTTCGGGCCGTGCCGAAGGTGCTGGAGACACCGAAGGGCGACGACGGGGTGAGTGCGGATCGCGAGAATCTGGCGGTTCTGCGGGGGTTGCGAGGCTTCTGAGGGCCGACTGGTCCGGATTCAGCGCCGCCGGCGCCATTCCCGCTGCGCCGCCGCCTTCTCCACCAGCCGCCGCAGCTCCGCGATGGGCTCCGGGTCGTCGTCGACATGCAGGCGGAGCACGACGTCGTTGTTGAGCCAGACGCCCCCGTCCTCCTTCACGATCAGCATCGCCGCGGATTGCATGCCGCGGGTGTCGCCCCCGGCGGCCTGTCCGGCTTCCAGCGCCGCCTGCAGCCGGAGCGACAGGTGTCCCCCGGTGGACTCGAAGGCCTCGACCATGTCGTCGACCACGGCGGGACCGGCCAGGATGTTGCCCTGCGCGGAGCAGTACTCGCCGATGCGGTGGCCCGCCCACTCGCTGGCGCGGGGACCGGTGTGCGTAGCCACTTCGCCCCGGGCGTTCATGATCGAGAACTGCCGCCCCTCCCGGGTCCACCCCTCGGGGTTCGGATCGGGATCGCGGGCGAGGATCTCGCGCACGGCGTCGGCGGGGGAATGGCCCTCGCGCAGCAGCTGGAGCCCCTGGGGGCCGTAGCTCACGTCCACGATGGCCTGGGTGGCCACCACGGCCACCCCGGCCTCGCCCCAGATCACCCCGTTGCCGACCGAGAAGACGCGGGACTGCACGGCAACGCCCACCTCGCCCGTTTCCGGGTCGTATCCCACGATCGAGAAGGTGCCCACCGGAGGCCAGGCCGGGACTTCCTGGGCGGTGGCGGAGGGAGAAACGGAACCGGCGGCGGCCCCCGCCAGCACCAGGGAAAACACGGTTGTCCGGGGAATCCATTTCATGGCGTTGCTTCTCCTCGTGGCTGTGGATGACATGGTGGCGCCAAACGGGCAATCTGGCGTGGCGGCGGCGCCATCGGCTAGTTTCACCGCATGTCGACCCTACCGCTGCGACCCCTCGGATTCGGCGAAATCGTGGACGGAGCCGTGCAGCTCTACCGCCGCGATTTCGGACTCTACTACCTGATCGCACTGCTGTGCTCCCTGCCGGACTACGTGCTCCTCGTGCTGTGGAATCCGGCCGAGCTGCTGGAGGGCATGGAATCGATCGAGTCCGGCGACGACCCGGCCCTGATCCTCGAGCAGTTCGGGGCGATGTCCGGCTCCTTCGGACTCCTGCTGCTGATCCTCCTGGTGGGGATGTTCTTCGCCTGGTATGCGGCGCTCTCCATCACCGTCGCCATGGCCGACCGCGTCGAGGACCGGCCGTCGTCGATCGGCGGCGCGTTCAGGGGGGCGCTCCCCCGGATCCCCAGCGCCGGGGGTGCGTCGATCCTGGCGCTCCTGGGGTTTGTAATCGTCCAGTTCATCCTGGGCACGGCTCTGTCGATCTTCAGCGTCGGGGTGCTCCTGGCATCCTCCTCCCCGTGGATGACCCTGGCGGCGGTCGCGATCATGGTGGCGGTGACCGTGCTCGTAACGATCTTCTGGATCGCCGCGGTGTTCGGCGTGTTCCCGGCGGTCGTGATCGAAGGCCGGCCGGCGATCGACGCGCTGAGAAGGTCCTTCGCGCTCTGCAAATCGGGATGGCTGAAGGTGATCGGGATCATGGTGGTCGCGATGATCGTCTACTCGGCGCCGCCGATGGCCATTCAGACGCTCGCCGGTTCGTGGGATCTGTTCCTGTCCCCCGGCGAGGTGGCCACGATCAGTCCCACGCGGCAGTGGATCCTCAACACCGCCGACCTGGTGATCGGCCCTCTGACCGTGCCGTTCATGGTGGGCTGCGTGATGGTGCTCTTCCACGACCGCCGGGTGCGCAGCGAGGGATACGATCTGGAGAGGCTCGCGGACGAAATGGAAGCCGGAATCCGCTGATGCCGGCATTCGTGCCGGGACCACGGATTGCCGCCCCAACGCCGCAGGAGCCGGTGCCGCCGCCCGAGACCGGGCAGCTTCCCGGAGCGGACGAGATCTCCGGCACGTTGCGCGAAATCCTGTCCGGGCCGGAATTCACCACCTTCGAGGCACCCGCCGGGAATCCGTTCCTCGAAAGGCTGATGCGCTACGTCGGCGACTTCTTCGAGTGGATCACGCGGCTCTTCGAGCGGGACGCCACGGGACTTCTTCCCATCCTGGCCGTGCTGATCCCCGTGCTCGCACTCGTGGCCGCGGGCGTTCTGGTGTTCCGGCGCAGGCGGGGGGAGGCACGGGGACCAGCCGCGGGAGTCGGCGCGCCGGCCGAGATCGTGCCGGTTACCGCGAGCGAATGGCTCAGCCTGGCAAGCGAGCGCGCCGGAAAGGGCCACTTCCGGCCGGCCGCAACCGCTCTCTACCAGGGGTTTCTCCTCACGCTCGACCGGGGCGGCGGGCTGGCGTATCACCCGTCCAAGACGCCGGGCGACTACGCGATGGAGATGGCGCGGGGCCGGAGTGCGGGAGCGGAAGCGGGGGCGGGCGGACGGTTCCTGAATGCGTTCCAGGGTTTCTCGTTCGGCCAGGAACGCCCGACCGAAGGCGGCTATGCGGCTTTGGCCGGGCTTGCCCGCGAGGCGGGATGCCCGGCCGATGCCGCGGACCCGGAACCGGAATCGTCCTGAGACGGCGATGAGCGATTCCGGCACCGGCGGGGCGACGACGCGGCGGCGAACCCTGATCTGGATCTGCGCGACCGTGGTCGGGGCGGCGCTCGCGGGCTACCTGACGCGTCCGGAGGGGCGCAGGTCGACCGGCGTGCTTCGCAGTTCCCTGCGCACGACTCCCGACGGCGTCGCGGCCCTGTCGCGCGGCATCGCCCGGATGGGCCGGCACACCGAGCCGAGATTGACCCCGATGATGGATGCGGATCCGGTGCGCGGCACGATCGTCCAGCTCCAGCCCGTGGCGCCCACGACTCCTCGCGAGATCGAAGCGCTCCTCGACCACGTGCGAGGGGGCGGGACTCTGCTATATGCCCCAAGCCGGGACCGCCTCCTCGGGATACCGCGCACGTCGATGCTCATGGTGGCTCTGGGGGTCTGGTTCGACGGATTCCTGGCTCGGGAGTTGCCCGACTCGGTCGCGGCCACGTGGGGCGAACATCCTCTCGCCGAGGGTTTGCCCCCGCCGGAGCGGCCCCGTTTCGGGTTCGAGGTCATCCGCCGGGAGGGAGCGGATTCCGCCGGAATCGACGACGGGTCGGCGCCGGCCGACAGCGTGGCGGCGAACGCGGACCGGGCAGACGAGGAGGCGGGCCGGGAGCCGGAGGAATCCGCCGAGCCCGACCAGGAGTCCGACTCCATACCGGAACTTCCGGAGTGGTTTCCGGACGCCGGCGATGCCGAAGACCCGGTGCCCCTGCTGACCGCGCCGGATTCCGCCGGAAAGGAAGTGATGGCGGCGGCGCTGGTGAGAATGGGCGAGGGCCGGATCCTGATCTTCGCCGACGCGCGGCACCTCTCCAACGGCGCCGCGGACGAGGACCCGATGGCCGTGCTCGCCGTGCGGGCGGCCCTGGCGTACACCAGCGAGGCGGACACGGTCTTCTTCGACGAGTTTCACCAGGGCATTACGGGGTACGGTAGCCGCGCCGAGGTGCTGGCGAACTTCTTCCTGGGCAGTCCCGGTGGGCTCACGCTCCTGCACGTGGTCCTGGTGAGCTTCCTTTTTCTGGCCTGCAAGGGGCTCCGCTTCGGGCTACCGGCCACCGCGGTGGCACCCGCGGACCGGGAGCGCAGGTCCCCGCTGGAGCACGTCTCGGCGCTGGGCGACCTGTACGCCAAGGCGGGCGCGGCGAAGACCGCGGCGCTGCTGCTGCTGGCGCGGCTGGCGCGGGCGGTCCGCGCTTCCCCGCCCCGCGACTTGGAGGAGGCCGACCGCCTCCTCCGGGAGATCGAAACCCGCCGGGGCAGGCACCGCTCGATCAATCGGGTGCGCGAGGGACTCGATGCCGAACCGGCGGACCTCACCCTCATCGCATCCGGAGTGGATGAACAACTCGCAAGGAGATTCAGCAAATGACGACGCCGGATACGGCGCTGCGCCTGCTCGGCGAACTCGAGCAGGTCGTGCTCGGCCAGCAGGTGGTGCTGAGACAGCTCATGATCACGCTCATCGCCCGGGGCCATGCGCTGGTCGAGGGGGTCCCGGGGACCGCCAAGACGCTGGCCGTGCGCGCCCTGGCCCGGGGGCTGGGCCTCGACTTCGGCCGGGTGCAGTTCACACCGGACCTGATGCCCACGGACCTGGTGGGCGTGAACGTCCTGGGAGACACCGGCTTCACCTACCGGGCGGGGCCCGTCTTCGCGGATCTGCTGCTGGCGGACGAGATCAACCGCGCACCTCCCAAGACGCAGGCGGCGCTCCTCGAGGCGATGGAGGAGAGGCAGGTCACCGTGGACGGGAAGACACGGCCGCTGCCGACGCCCTTCACCGTCTTCGCGACCCAGAACCCGGTCGAGTACGAGGGCACCTATCCGCTGCCGGAGGCGCAGGTCGACCGGTTCCTGATGAAGATCGTGGTGGACTACCCGCCCGAGGAGGCCGAGCGGGAGATCCTGGACCGTCACGAGGGCGGATTCCGGGCGGACGACGAGGGGACCTACCCGATGGGGGAGGCCACGACCCGCGAGGAGCTTCTGGGGATGCGCGCCGCGGTCGACGAGGTGCACATGGACGAGCGGGTGCGGCGCTACGTGACCGACATCGTGAGGGCCACCCGCGACGATGCCGCCTTCGTGCTGGGAGCGAGCCCGCGCGCCGGAGTGGCCCTCTTCCAGGCCGCGCGGGCCGAAGCGTACCTGCAGGGGCGCGACTTCGTGACGCCGGACGACGTCAAGTCGCTCTCCTTCCCCGTGCTGCGCCACCGGGTGGTGCTGACAGCCGAGGCGGAGGTCGAGGGACGGTCCTCCGACGACGAACTGACCGCGCTCCTGGAGACGCTGGAGGCCCCCCGATAGCCCGACTCCCGCTGATGCCGAGCGGCCTCACGCTGGGGCTGCTCGGGCTGACCTCGTTCCTGTTCCTGGCGAGTACGCCGGCGGCGCTCGCGGCCGACGCGGCCTTACTGGTGCTGCTGTTCATTGACGGGCGGCGCACGAAGGCTCCCTCCGCGGCGCGCGAGGTGCCGCGCATCTCGTCGCTGGGGGTGGTCACGGAGGTCGCCATCACCGTGACCAACGAGATGGAGCACCCGATTTCGCTCAGGATGACCGACGACCTCGACCCGTCCCTGCGCCGCATTTCCGGGCCGGACGGGCGCGACGAGTGGGAGGACGGGTTCGCGGCCGAAATCCCTGCCCGCACGGTGCTCCGTTGCCGCTACAACGTGCGGCCCCGGGCGCGGGGGTTCCTCTCGCTGGGGGCCATCCATCTCCGGACGCTGTCGCCGTGGGGGCTGGCGTGGAGGCGCACCAGCGTGGCGGTGTCGGACACGCTCCAGGTGCAGCCCGGGGTGCGGGACCTGCTGCGCGACCGGAGCAGCCACGCAATCCGCCGCAAGCTGCGGACACCGGGAGCGCGCCGGAACCTCCAGTGGGGCGACGGGCGTGAATTCGAGAGCCTGCGCGACTACGCCGAGGGCGACGACCCCCGCACGATCGACTGGAAGGCGTCGGCCAAGCGGCGCAAGTACGTGGTGCGCAACTACGAGGCCGAGCGGAGCCAGAACATCATCCTGGCGATCGACGCGGGGCGTCACATGCGGGAGAGACTGCCTCCGGTGCGCGCCGGGGAGGTGGAGCGGGGGGGCGGCGGTGACGAGGTCGGCTGGCGCAGGGTCGCGGCCGGGGACGCGCAGGCCGGGCCGCTCGACCGCGAACGGATGGACTACGCGCTGGGCGCCTGCATGATGATCGCCAGCCGGGCCCAGAACTTCGGAGACCGGGTGGGGGTGGTGGTCTTCGACGACCGCGTCCGCCACGTCTCGCCCCCGCGGCGCTCCGATCCCCCTTCGCTGGCCCGGACCCTGGCAGGCGTCGAAACGCGGCTGGTGGAACCCAACTACCCCCTCGCCCTGGCCACGCTTGGCCGCAACTTCCGCAAGCGCTCGCTGGTGATCCTCTTCTGCGACATCATCGACGGTTCGGTGTCGAGGGCGCTGGTCACTTCGCTCACCCGGATCGGGCGGGCCCACCTTCCCCTGGCGATCGCCATCCGGAACCCGGCGCTGGAGAGGGCGGCCGCGAGACCGGCATCCACTTCGGCGGATGCATACCACCGCGCCGCCGCCGAGGAGATGGTGCAGGCGCGCGCGACGACGCTTCAGGTCATGCGGCAGTCGGGCATCCTGGTGGTCGACACGCCCCCCGGCGACACGCTGGTGCGCACCCTGGACAAGTACGTGGAGATCAAGGAGCGGGGGCTGCTGTAGGGGCCCGTCGGGCCGGGGCCGCTTCGCTTCATCCATCCACAGTGTAAATCACACATTACAAAATGTAATGTACGGTTTACATTTGCGATCGCAAGGCTCTCGTCGTGGCTTCACGCCGACCCGCGAACCCGAAGTACAGCACCATCACGACCGCGGTAGCGATTCCGAAAGCGAACTTGGCCGCGTCCGGGAGAGCGGCGGGCGAGTAGAAGCCTTCGATCAGGCCGGCGACCACCAGCATCAGGACGGCGCCGACGAGGAGCGAGAAGAAGGCGCGGGCACGTTCCGCGAGCGCCGCGCGGCGGGTGCGGCGCCCCGGCATCAGCACCGCGGATCCCAGGCCGAATCCCGCTCCCGCCCCGATGCAGATGGCCGCGAGCTCGATGAATCCATGGGGGAACACGAAGGCCATTATCACCGGCAGGAGACCCTGGTTCGCGTACACACCGAACGCTGCGCCGATGTAGATGCCGTTGAACAGGAGAATCACCAGGGTCCCCAGTCCCGCGAGCAGACCGCCGGCAAAGGCCCGGAGCGTGACCGAGATGTTGTTGGTCATGTAGAAGGCGGCGCCCGACGGCATCATCGACGGGTCGACTTCGCCCGCGTAGCGCACGTCGGGGTCGTCCCTGTCGGTCGCCTCAGCCTGCACGAACATCCCCCCCGCCAGCGTACGTCCCAGAACGGGGTTGTCCTTGACCGCGATCGAGGTGGCCAGCATGGGGCCGAAGAGGAGGAGCGCAGCCAGCAGCACGTGCCGGTGGTACCGGCGCACCGCGCGCGGAAACTCGGCCGCGACCCAGTGGCCCAGCGAGACCGCAACCCGGCCACTGCTGCGGTACAGGAGATTGTGTCCCGCCCCCGCCCAGCGCTGCACGGTGCCCAGCAACCCCGGCGAGGCCCCGTAGGTGCGGGCGCGCGCCAGATCGGCCGTGACCCCGCGGTAGAGCTGCCCGAAGGCGCGCACCTCTTCCTCGCTGAGGCTCGGCAACCCTCGCTTCCTGCCCTTGTCCACCAGATCCACGTAGCGCGCCCACTCCTCGCGCTGCTCCCGTGCCATCGCCGCGGCCTGCAGACTGGCTCCGCCCCGGCGGGCGGCGTGACGGGGCGCCTCGTCGTCGTAGAGCAGCTGGAGATTCTCGTCGGCCGTGCGGAGGCGGTGCTTCGGATCCCTGTTGATGACGGAGCTCAGCGCGCTCTTCACCGAAAGGGACACGCGGCGGCGCACCTCCGGCGGCAGTCCCTCCCGGCGCGCGAGGTACCCAGCCAGCAACTCGAATTGCCCGACCGAGAGCACCGGACGGCCGACCCGGCCCGGCGGGAGGGCGTCGGCGCCGAGCAGTTCGCTGCCCCCAGCGTCGCGCACCACCACCGTGCCGGCCGCGAGGTCTCCGAGGCGCTGTGCCCGCCTGGTGGCGACGATGGACACGGCCCCCAGCATCCCGGAGGGCAGCGGCTGCATGTCGACAACGATCTTGATCAGGTTGCGCAACACCGATCCCTGCCACGAAAGGGGCTCGCCCCCCGCGTGCACGACCCGCAGGCCCAGGGCCCGCTTTCCCGGTGTGCGGCCGCCCCACAGAGCCTCGAAGAGGATGAAGTATCCCCAGATGAGGAAGAACAGGATGAGGAAGAAGAGCGGCCTGGAGAGGTTCGCCAGCGCCGGTCCGGCCAGGCCGAGCCGATTCATCACCCACCCGACGACGATCAGCGTAAGGACCAGGACGACCAGGTCGATCGCCAGGGCGGCCGCGCGCGAGCCTACATCCGCGAGCACATAGTCCAGGCGGACATGCTCGGGGGTTTCCACCGCGAAGCGGCGGTGGAGCGACGAAGACGGCCTGTCTTTCATGGAATGCCGGAGGAGGGACTTGAACCCCCGACACGCGGATTATGATTCCGCTGCTCTGACCAACTGAGCTACTCCGGCGAAGAGCAGAAAAGCTCCAAGCGTTCGGGGTCGTTGTCAATGCTCGCTCCGACACTCTCCCCGGCGCTCGGGCCGGCCGGTCTCCGGTCTGACGGACCGCGGACCGCGTGACCGGGAGCCGTGGACGATCCTCCCGCCAGTCACCCGGCGATGCACACGCCGGCCCCGTGGGTGGGCCGGCGGGCCTTGTCAACCATCCGCGGCAACCACCTATTCCGGGGCACCGACATCAATCGCAAAGGAGGACTTCTTATGGATTTCGGCTTTTTTCTGATCCCCACCATCACTGCATTCGGCGTGATCGGCCTGCTCAGTTCGCTTCGCATTCTATGGGAGTACGAGCGCGGCGTGGTCTTTCGGCTGGGGAAGCTGACCCGCGCCAAGGGGCCGGGGATCGTTTTTCTGGTGCCTTACGGGATCGAGCGGATGCGGAAGATGGATCTGCGCATCATCGCCCTCGACATCGCGCCCCAGGACACGATCACCAAGGACAACGTGAGCTGCACGGTGAACGCCGTGGTCTACTTCCGGGTCGTGGACCCGTCCAAGGCGGTGGTCGAGGTGGAAGATTACTACTTCGCTACAAGTCAGATCGCGCAAACCACGCTGCGCAGCGTGGTTGGACAGTCCGAACTCGATGAACTGCTGGCACAGCGGGAGCGGATCAACGAGATCGTGCGGCGGATCATAGACATGGAGACCGATCCCTGGGGAATCGAGGTGACGTCCGTCGAGATCAAGGACATCGACCTGCCCAAGGAGATGAAGCGGGCGATGGCGAAGCAGGCGGAGGCCGAGCGGGAGCGGCGGGGCAAGGTGATCGCCGCCGAGGGCGAGTTCCAGGCTTCCCGCAAGCTGTCCGCCGCCGCGCAGGTGATCTCGCAGCATCCGGTGGCGCTTCAGCTTCGTTTCCTGCAGACCGTGGTGGAGGTGGCGGCCGAAAACAACTCCACGACGCTCTTCCCGATCCCGGTGGACCTCTTCGCGCCCTTCATGGAGAAGGCGACGGGTGTGCCGCGGGGCGGGTTCCCCAACCAGCTCGGCAAGGACGACGCGAAGGAGCTGGCGGCCGCCGCCGTGGAAAGCCTGGGGGCCGGAAGCGACGAGGTGACGGCCGCGCTCGAAGCGGGAGATGTGGAGCAGGTCCTCGAGGGAGCGAAGAAGGCGCTGGGACTCGCCGCCGCTTCGGGCGGGGAGGAGTCGGCGGAAGCGGATGCCGCGGCGGAGGAGGCCGAGGACTGAGGAACCAGGCGGGATTCCGGCGGGGGGCGATCGCCACGGGGAGGGTTCCCTTGCGGGCAGTCGCGGGTCAGACCGCGCCGGGATCCTGTCCGCGGGCCTGGTAGCGGGACCAGTGTCCTGTCACACGTGAAATGTCGTAAGGACTGTGCGGCGGGTGCCGAGAAAGCGCCATCAAACCGTGGCGGCGCGTCGGCTGGGTGATCCCGCCGCGGCGCAATGTGATGCCAGGCAGGGAGCAGAGTCAATCGAGCCGGGGCGTGTCAATCGAGCCGGGCGGGCGTCCCAATCGAGCCGGGCGGGCGTCCCAATTGAGCATGCGGCTGTCCCTTGATTTGCCGCGGCGGCGGGCGGGCGGCTTGACTCCGGGTCCGGGCCTCCCCGGCATCGCCGGTTCCCGGATCGCGGGTTCCCGGGTCCACCTGCCCCTCCCGACGGGACCGATCACCGGTTCGCGGTCCCAATCGAGCATCGGCGTCCCAAATCGTCTGATCACAGGCCGATTTGACTATGTACGGTTTTGAATTCG
>VXOC01000274.1 GCA_009840215.1 Gemmatimonadota bacterium
CCCCCCTCACGATCATCCCCGGCTTCGCCCCGGTGTGCACCCCACCCCTCAACACCCCCACGCCGTTCACGAACACCTCCTCGACCCCCACCGACAGCTGGTGCGGTTCCTCGAAGGTGGCGCGATCCGCAATCGTCACCGGATCGAACACGACCACGTCCGCGTACATCCCCACCCTGAGCAAGCCCCGGTCCGGGATCGACAGCCGGGTCGCGACCGCCGAGGTCATCTTGCGCACGGCGTCCTCGAGGGTGATCACCCCCTGTTCCCGCACGTACCGCCCCAGGATGCGCGGATACGTGCCGTACGACCGCGGATGCACCATCCCGGTGGCGGTCTCCGGATTGTGGCCCCCCGCGTCCGTCCCGATCTTGATCCAGGGCTGCTGCAGCTGCAGCGCGATGTTCTCCTCGGTCATCATGAAGAGGACCATCCCCGTGCCGCCCTCCGTCATGAGCAGCAGTTCGATGGCCGCGTCCACCCAGTCGACCCCCATGTCGGCCGCGATGTCGGCCAGCCACATTCCGACATAGTCCGTGGCTCCGGTGGGCTCGCCGTCCGGTCCGGTCTCGGCGACCGCCGTGATCATGATGCCCCCGGGGGTCGCGAGCACGCCCAGATTCTCCCAGTCGCCATCGTCCGCCAGGACCTCGTCGTGAATGCGCTGCCGGATTTCCGGATCCCGCAGGTTGTCCAGGAGCGCGCCGCCCTCGGATGCCCACGGGGGCAGCACGGCCGAGAGTCCCGTCCCCCCTGCCGGATAGGGATACATGTCGGCCTGAACATCCATTCCGGCGGCGCGAGCCGAGTCGATCTTGGCGATCGCCAGGGCGGCCTTGTGGTGGTTGCGCCGTCCGGCGGCCTTCAGGTGGTAGATCTCGACCGGGACGCCCGCCCGCTCCCCGATCTCGATGGACTCGTCCATCGCCTCCAGCAGACGGTCCGCCTCGGAGCGCAGATGGGTGATGTAGAGCCCGTGCGGCGCGCTGGCCGCCACCACCTCCACCAGCTCATCCGTCGATGCGAAGCTGCCCGGCGGGTAGATCAGCGCGGTCGCCACCCCGAAGGCGCCGTCCTCCATGGCTCGCCGCACCACCGCCCGCATGGTGTCCAGCTCGGCCTCGGTCGCGTCCCCAGCCGCCTCGCCCTTCGCGTACACCCGCACCGTGGTCGCGCCCACGAACGACCCGAAATTGGGTGAAGCGCCGTTTTCCGCCATTGCCCGCAACCAGCGATCGAAGCCGCGCGGACCCGAGAAGTCGAGCCTTTCCCCCCGTGCCTCGGGGTCGACCAGCCCCGCGCCCCGGTCCGTGTTCGCGTTGGCGGGCGCGTTCGTCCACCCCTCGCCCATGATCTCGGTGGTGATGCCCTGGGTGATCTTGCCGAGCAGCCGCCCGTCACCGGTCAGCAGCTGTCCGCGCGAGTGCGACTGGATGTCGATGAAGCCGGGCGCGACGACCCTGTCGGTGGCGTCAACGCGCTCGCCGGCGTCGACCGCGGCCAGACCCCCCGCGGGCGTCACCGCCGCGATCCGGTCCCCGCGAATGCCCACGTCGCCGTAGAACCACGCCGCCCCCGTCCCGTCCACCACCCGCCCATTCTCGATGACGACGTCCATCGCGCCACCACTCACGTCCGACGCGTCGTCCCCGGAGCCGGATCCTCCAGTACTCCCATCCCCACACGCACCCAGCGAGACCACCATCCCGAGCGCGACGAACCCTCTCAGCACACCGATCCTTGCTCTCATCTCACTCCTGTCTTTCACAAGTCGGACAACCGGCTCCAGCCCGCCCACCACCCCACCGTTACACCGCATTGCCACCCTTTGCGGAAGCACCGGATCCTATCGCCATCAGGTACCTCCCGTGTTGCTCTCCCACCAGGAACCCCACGATCTCGTACCCCTCGGAAAACAGGCTCGTCAACGCCTTGCGATTCGACCGCCGCCACGCCAGCGCCCTTTCGAAGCGCCCGGCCACCAACACATCGATGTCGCGCGGCACCGGCACCTCGACAATGTCCTCTCCGGACGGCACACGGCCGTTGCAGCCGGGCTTACCCATGCAAGGGTATCCGCTTCCCGGGTGCTCCGTGGACGGCGACCGCCCCTCCCCCGTTCCCCCACTCAGCGACCATCGCGCAACAAACCGGTCCGTACCCAGCCGGTGCAGGTCGCTGTCCGACGCACCATACATATCCGGAACGAACTCGGCGATCGTGGCACCGAGGCGGTTGAGGTTGAAGTGCGCGTTGCGCGCCACCAGCGGGTCGAAGGTCCAGTACACCGTCTCCACGCCCTGTTCCGCCAGCGCGGCCCTCTGGGCCATCTTCAGCTGTCTCCCGATCCCCGCGTTGCGGGCCTCCCCGCGCACCGCGAGCATGTGCGACCAGTGGGCGGTCTCGCCATCCTTCGGCCCGGTCACCCCGAACACGAATCCGAGCAACTCACCGCTGCGGTCGAACGCGCCCAGGCAGATCCCGCCCATCTTCACGGCGATTCCCATCATGCTGACGGGCACGACGTCCGAAAACGACCGGCCCCAGGTTTCGCGCTGCAGTTCGACGCAGGACTCGTACTCCGCCCGTGTCTCCACAGGCCGGATCGTGAATCGCGCGTCCGTCAGGAACGGTGGATCGGTTGCGGGTCCCGTGGCGGTGGTCATGGTTCTCCGGTTGAAGTCGGTGTGGTGGGCCGGTGATTGCAGACGGCACCCACGCTACGACACTCCAGTGTATACGGCAAGGTATACAAAGACGGTTCCCGGACCCGGGCCTGCTTTTCCAACCCGCGATGCCAACGTGTGTTAGGTTAGGTGACGGAGACTTGGAGGACCAGACCCGAGAAGCGATTCTTCACCCCCCGACGGAAACCCATGGCGGCACCCACCTCCGCTGCGCGCGATCGTGGCCAGCAGGCGTACAGGAAGCTACGCAAGCTGATCGTGCATGGCCGGCTGGCACCGGGCTCCCGCCTGATCGAGACGGAGATCGCCGAGAGACTGTCCCTCAACCGCACGCCGGTTCGCAGCGCGCTTCAGCGGCTCATGCAGGAGGGCTACATCTCGGACCCCGGCAAGGGGCGCCAGAGCCGTCCGTTCGTTGCCCCGCTGACCAGGGACGACGCCGAGGAGCTGTTCCACATCGTCGGTGAGCTGGAAGGCCTGGCCGTGTGGCGGGCCGGCCGGCTCGCACATCGCCGTCGCCTGGTCAACAAGCTGAACCGCCTCAATGACAAGCTGCGGGACGAAATCGCGGGGGCCGCACCTTCAAAGGAGCGACTCCACACCGTCGACACGCAGTTCCACCGCTGCTATGTGGAAGGAGGCGCCGGGCCCCGCCTACTGGCCCTGCACGACGCCATCAAACCGCAGGCCGAGCGGTACACGCGGCTCTACGTCGACGCCCTGATCGATCAGATCGAACTCTCCATCGACGAGCACCAGTCCACGATCGACGCGATCGAGGCGGGCGATGCCAACCGGGCACAGCTGGCAGTGCAGACCAATTGGCGAAACGCGGCCGAGCGCCTCGGCCACGTCATCGAAAGGGCGGGCGAACTGGGTAGCTGGTAGCCGGCCCATAAGACGCTACCTTGCATATTCGCCGCGAACCGATTCGCGCGCGCCTGTTTCAGTCTCCCGTCAGGAGAGTCGAACGATGTCCCGCTCACCCGTCGCCCCCGCCGCAGCTCTCGCATCCATCCTGCTCCTCGCGCTGACCGTCGCCCTTTCTGCCTGCGAAACGGAATCGTCGGCAGGAAACCCGACGCGCGAGACGCTTCCCACCGGGGGCGTTCTCATCCAATATCCGGGCCTGCCCGCCATCGACTCCGTCGGGCCCGAGGTCACCGATGTGCAGATCGACCTGCAGTTCGGGAGCGTGGAGGGCGACGACCCGAATCTGCTCTTCGGAGACATTCGCGGAATTCAGGCAGCGAGCGACGGTACCATCTACGTGCTGGACTTCACAGCTACCGAGGTGCGGGCCTACGATCCCGGTGGCCGGTACCTGCGAACGGTCGCGCGACGAGGTGAAGGCCCGGGCGAGATCACCGCGGCCAACGGGATCTTTCTCGCTGGCGACACGCTGCTGTGGATGCACGATCACGGCAAGTGGACCGTCATCGGAGTGGATCCCGTCGGGAACGAGGTCAGCCGGTTCCAAAAGCCGGTCCTGAGCTACAGCTACATCTGGACGGCCGTTTTCGACGACTGGGGACGCTACTGGCGTCAAACTTCCCACTCGGACGAGGAGCGAACGTATCCACCACCCGCGGGCCTGAGTTCGACGACCCGGCGGCGCTACTACAAGTCGTTCGATCTGGCCAGCGGCGCGATCGACTCGGTCTTCCTCAGTGAGAGCAGCGTTCGATCATACCACTACCAGGACTCGAACGGCCTCTGGCAGCCCCTCCCCATTCTCTTCCAGAGCGGGGAGAGGATCCTGGTGAATCCGGCCGGGGGGTTCTGGCGCGCAAACACCGCTTCGTACCGCATTGCCCGGACGGGCGAAGCGGGTGATACGCTGGTCGTCATCGATGCCGGGATGCCCACACTGCCGGTCACGAACGAGGACCGCACCGATTTCGTCGAGGAAATGGTCGAGTTCAGAGGGTCCGAGATCCGCGACGAGCTTGAGGAGGTCGCGGCCCTGATGCCGGAAGTCAAACCCATTCTCGCCGGCATGTTCGTGGACGACGAAGGTGTGCTCTGGGTGGAGAGGGTCAGGCCGTCCGACGCGCCGGCCTTCTACGACAGGTTTTCCCAGGATGGTGACTATCTGGGCTCGGTCCGCTTCGGGTTCCGGCCGGGAGGCGGTCTATGGGTTCAGCACGACAACATCTACACCTGGGTGTCGGACGACCTGGGAGTGCCGTTCGTCGTGAGGGCGCCGTTGTCATGACAGGAAGGACACGCATGTTCCGCGTACTATTGGCCCTCATTGCCACCGTCACGATCGCATCCTGCCAGACCGACGCGCCCCCGGGAAACCCGACCCGCGAAACACTCCCCAACGGCGCCATTCTCGTTCGCTATCCCGACCTCCCCGCCATCGACTCGGTCGGGCCCGAAGTCACCGACGTGCAATACGACCTCCGATTCGGGAGCCGCGAAGGCGACGACCCCAACTTCATCTTCGGGAACATCCGGGGAATCCAGGCCGCGAGCGACGGCACCATCTACGTGCTGGACTACCAGGCGGTCGAAGTCCGCGTCTTCAGTCCCGATGGCGAGTACCTGCGCACGATCGCGCGCCGGGGTGAAGGCCCCGGGGAGATCATGGAAGCCAACGGGATCATCCTGTCGGGCGACACTCTGCTGTGGATGAACGACCATTCCCAGTGGAAGATCATAGGTGTGGATCCCCACGGCGAGGAGGTTCGCCGGTTCACCAAGCCCATCCTCAGTTACGGGTACATCTGGGACGGGGCGTTCGACCTGCGGGGTCGCTACTGGAGGGAGGACAGCCATTCCGACGAGGGGGACGAGGACGAGGAGACGGGTCCTTACGAGGTCCCCTACCGGGGCTACTACAAGTCCTATGATCTGGACACGGAGGCGGTCGACTCGGTCTTCCTGGGCGAGTTCACCTTCCGGGGATACGCTTCCATAAGCGACGGGGGTGGCTGGTACGCTTCAATCCCCTTCGACGCATCCGACATCCAGGTCCTGAACCCGTCCGGCGGGTTCTGGCTGGCCAACACGGGATCATACCGAGTGACCCACCTCGGCGAGGACGGAGACACGCTCCTGGTGATCGAATCGACGCTGTCCGGCATGCGGGTGTCGTCGGCGGATCGATCCGCCTACGTCGAGGGAATTGTCGAACGCGATCCCGAGGAACGCCGCGCCGCCGAGGCGGTCGCCGAGCTTGCGCCGGACTTCAAACCGGTCCTCGAGGGTTTGCTGGTGGACGACGAGGGGCGGCTTTGGGTGGAAAGGGTCACCCCGAGCGAGACCCCGCCCTTCTATGACCTCTTCTCGCAGGACGGCGAGTACCTGGGTTCGGTGCGCTTCGGGTTCATGCCCGCACCCTACAGCCCGATCTGGGTCCAGCACGGCGCCATCTACACCTGGGTCGCGGACGACGTTGGCGTCGAGTACGTGGTGAGGGCGCCTCTTGCAGGGGCGGACCAGCAACGCCAACCGTGACCAATCACACCGACGTCGTCGTCATCGGCGCCGGCATCGTCGGTGCTTCCTGCGCATACGAACTCGCCTCGCGCGGCCTCCACGTCACCGTCCTGGAACGCGAAAACGCCCCCGCCCGCGGCTCCACCGGCCGCAGCGCCGCCGGGGTCCGTGTGCAGTTCACCACCAGACCCAACATCGAGCTCTCGATGTACTCGCTGCCCGTCTACCGCACCTTCCGCGAGCGGCACGGCTTCGAGGTCGGCTACCGCGACATCGGCTACCTGCTCCTGGTCCCCCCCGACCGCTGGGAGGACCACCTGGCCTCCGTCGCGCTCCAACAGAGTCTCGGCGCCCCCGTCGACGTCCTCACCCCGGACGAAGCCCGACGCTACGTCCCCCTCGCCACCGATGGCCTCGCCGGCGCCACCTACGGACCCTGGGACGGCGTGATCGACCCCCACATGGCCACCCACGCCTGGGTCAACATGGGCCGCCAGGCCGGTGTCGACTACCGCTTCAACCACACCGTGACCGCACTCCGGCCAGAGCGGGACGGCTGGCGCGTCGACACGGCCGCCGGCTCCCTGTCCTGCGGCCACCTCGTCAACGCCGCCGGCGCCTGGTCCTGCGTGATCGCCCGTCTCGCCGGCCTCGAGATCCCCGTCCGCCCCAAGCGCATCCAGATCTTCCTGAGCGGCCCCATCGCCGACGAACGCGTCTACCCCCTCACCATCGACCTGGAGACCGGTGTCTACCTGCGCAGCGAAGGCGACCGCATCCTCTTCGGCCTCGACACCCACGCCGACGACGGCTTCACCGAAGGGGTCGACTGGAACTGGCTGGAAGAGGTGTTGCTCACCGGTGTCGACCGTTTCCCGTGGTGGGTGGACCTGGGGGTCGACCGCCAGGGGAGCTGGTGGGGCTACTACGGCGTCACCCCCGACAACAGCCCGGTGATCGGCTACAATCCGGGCGCCCGCGGCTGGGTGGACGCCTGCGGGTTCTCCGGCCACGGCATCATGCATGCGCCGGCGACGGGACTGGCCGTGTCGGAACTGATCGCGGACGGACTCTCGCACACGCTGGACGTGGCGGCGTTCCGGCACGGGAGGTTCGAGGACGCGGGAGTGGAGGTGGAGGTGAACATCTTCTGATCGGCTTGCTTCGTCCCTCGCGCCAGCAACTACTCGCGCCGCTCGCGCGGCTGTCACTGGACCCCAACACCACCCTCGCAAGGCTCCAACAATGCTCCGATTCGCCGAAGAAATCATGCTCCTCCTCCTCGAAGACGAGGGGAAGAGGTTCCTGAATGTGCCCGACGCGTCCCTCCGTTACGCGCTCGCCGGCGGGGTCCTCATGGATCTCGCCATGGAGGACCGGATCGACACCGACCTCGACAGGCTGATTCTGGTGGACCCGACCCCGCTCGACGACGACCTCCTCGACCCGGTGCTGGCCGACATCGCCGCCGCGACCGCGCCCAACGACGCCCGCTACTGGGTGGAGCAGGCCGCCAGCGGTGCCTACAGGACGCGCGAGGCAGCCATGGAACGGCTGGTCGCGCGAGGAGTCCTGGAGCGCCGCGAGGACCGGTTCCTCTGGATGTTCCGGTCGCGGCGCTATCCCATGGTAGACGGCGAGGCCGAACTCGAGGTCAAGCTGCGCATCATGGAGGTACTCTTCGCGGATGTGGTTCCCACGCCCCGCGATGTCGTCATCATATGCCTGGCCGACGCCTGCGGGATCTTCACCGAGCTGCTCTCCGGCGAAGACCTCCGGGAGGTGCAGCCGCGCATCGAGCTGGTCCGCAGGATGGACCTGATCGGGCGCGCGGTGGTGGCGGCCGTGCGGGACATCTGGCGCTTCGGGCGCTCGACGGCCGGCTGACAACCACCCGTCCTTGTGGACACGCAACCGCGTGGACAGTTTCCACTCCCCCGCCAGACACCTCTCAACCATTGAAGGTCCACAATGCTGAGATTCGCCGAAGAGATCATGCTCCTTCTCCTCGACGACGAGGGGGAGAGGTTCCTGCGGGTGCCCGACTGGTCCCTGCGCTACGCGCTCGCGGGCGGGATCCTCATGGATCTGGCCATGGAGGACCGGATCGACACCGACCTCGAAAAGCTGATTCTGGTGGACCCGACGCCACTCGGCGACGACATCCTCGACCCCGTGCTCGCCGACATCGCCGCCGCGACGGAGACCCACGACGCGCGCTACTGGGTGGAGCGGACCGCCAACCGCGCCGACGAGACCCGCGAGGCGGCCATCGCGCGCCTGGTCTCGCGCGGCATCCTGGAGCGCCGCGAGGACCGCTTCCTGTGGGTCTTCCGATCGCGCCGCTACCCGCTGGTCGACGGGCGGGCCGAACGCGAGGTGAAGCTGCGCATCATGGAGGTGCTCTTCAGCGAGGTGGTCCCGACGCCACGCGATGTGGTCATCATCTGTCTGGCCGACGCCTGCGGGATCTTTACCGAGCTGCTCTCGAAGCGGGAGGTGCGGCACGCGCTGCCGCGCATCGAACTCATCCGCAAGATGGACCTGATCGGACGCGCGGTCACGGCGGCCATCTGGGACATCGAGGTCTCCCTGGCCAAGGCGATCCGGCCGCACATGGCCTGAGACGCCGGGAGGCCCCCGGACGGAGTCCTGGCGCCCCTTTGCGCGAGTTCGTTCTCCGGACTGCCGACGGCGGACAGATGCCAGGAGGGGAGCGTTCTGACAACCCTGCTTTACATCTTGTAATGTAGACATTACATTCCCTTGCGGTGATTCCGGCCCTGAGACTGCCTGGATCGCCGCCCGCAGCGATACACACCAAGCCCTCGCGACACCCGTGCAACGGAGGAGCCCGATGTCCGAATCCCGTCTCGAAAACCACCTCAAGCAACAGCGCAAGGCCGCCGGTCTTTCCCAGAACGCCCTGGCCGACCGGGTGGGAGTCTCCCGCCAGGCGATCCTGGCCGTGGAAGCCGGGCGCAACGTCCCGTCGACCAGCCTCGGGCTGAAGCTGGCCTACGCTCTGGGCTGCAGCGTCGAAGACATCTTTCAGCTGGCGCCGGCCCCGGACATGCACGCCCGCCTGGCTCCCGCGGCTCCCGGCAACGAGGGGGGCACGCGGGTGGTGCTGGGCAGGGTCTCGGACCGCTGGGTCGCGCACCGGCTGCCTTCCCATGGCATCATCGCCGCCGACGGCATCATTTCCGGCACCGATGGCGACACGGCCAGGGTGAGTCCCCTCGTCGACACCAGCAGCCTCAAGGGCAACGTCCTGGTTGCGGGGTGCGCGCCCCTGCTCGGGGCCGTCGCAACCCGCGTTGGCCAGCGTTTCAGCGATGCGCGCGTCACGTGGCTCCCGTCGGGCAACACGCGCTCCATGCAGCTTCTTGCGGCCGGGATGGTCCATGTGGGGGGTCTCCACCTGGCCGGCGACGAGAGCGCCGGAGCCACCGAGGCGGCCGCGAGGAAGACTCTGCCCGGCCAGCGGCTGCTGGTCGTCAACCTGACGCGCTGGCGCATGGGCGTGGCCGTGGCCTCCGGCAACCCGCTGGGGCTCGCCGCCGGAGCCGATCTCATGCGGCCGGGCCTCCGCCTGGCCCATCGCGAAGCGGGTTGTGGGGCTCACACGCTCGCCTCCCAGGCCACGGACGGCGGCTGCGACGAACAGAGCGGCCCCCACGCCAGCGGTCACCGCGAGGTCGCCCGGCTGGTTCGGTCGGGCTCCGCCGACGCGGGAATCACGATCGAGAGCGCGGCCCTGGCCGAGGGCCTGGACTTCATCCCGCTCGTGTCGGAGCGATTCGACCTGGTGGTTCCCGCGGATGCCGCCGGGGATGGTCCGGTGTCGCGCCTCATCGAGACGCTCGACGATCCGGCCTTCCGGGCCGAGGTCGACCACCTGCCCGGCTATGACGGCTCCCACAGCGGACAGGTCACCACGGTGGAAGCCGCGTGAGAACCCGCTCCGCAGCCATCGCGGTCACGCTCCTCGGCATTTTGGGAGCGGCCGCGGTGGCCGCCGGAGACGACGAGGGCGAGGGGCGGCGGAAACTCCAGGTCTTCGCCGCGTCGTCGCTGGCCGATGCCTTCAGGGAGATGGAGACGGCATTCGAAGCGGCGCACGCCGGCACGGATGTCGAGCTCGTCTTCGCCGGCAGCCAGGTGTTGCGCCTCCAGATCGAACAGGGCGCCCGGGCCGACGTCTTCGCTTCCGCCGACCGCCGCCACATCGAGTCGCTCGAGCGAGCGGGACTCGTGGTGGAGTATGTGGAGTTCGCCGGTAACGAACTCGTGGTCATCGTGCCCCCGGACAACCCTGCCGGTATCGAGTCGTTCGGCGACCTCGGGCGCGCGCGGCGACTCGTTGTCGGAACGGAAAACGTGCCGGTCGGCGCCTACACGCGTGAGATGCTGAGGCGGGCGGGCGAACGGAAGGGTCGAGGATTCGAGAGCACGGTCCTGGACCGGGTGGTTTCCGAGGAGAGCAACGCGCGCCTGGTGCGCGCCAAGGTCGAGTTGGGGGTGGCCGACGCGGCCATCGTGTACCGTACCGACACCGCCCCGGGCCGGGTGCGCGCGATCCCCGTGCCGCACTGGGCCAATGTGCGCGCCGGCTACCTGATGGCCCCGGTGGCCGGGTCCGCCAACGCCGAGGGCGCGGAGCAGTGGATCGGCTTCGCAGAGTCGCCTGCGGGACGGGAGATTCTGTCGCGGCGGGGCTTTCTCGGGGGCTCCGCGCCCGCGCGGTGAGGGTTGCAGGGTGATCGCCGGGCGCGCCGAATCCGCCGCGGGCTCCGCGCCCGCGTGGTGAGGGGGCCGCGCGGGGGGTTGTGGGGG
>VXOC01000263.1 GCA_009840215.1 Gemmatimonadota bacterium
CCCCCCCTCCCCACCCGCGCCGCCCTTGCGGCCACGCTCGACTTCATGGAAGCCGTGGGAATCGCGAATGTCGCCGCCCGGACGCGCCACCTCTCCAATCAACTCAAGTCCCAACTCGCGTCCCTCCCCGGCATCACCATGCTGAGCGGTGCCACCCCCACCACCTCCTGCCCCGGCTCCACCATCTTCGAGCTGGATGGCGTCGACGCGCTCGCCTCCGTCCCCCTCGTCGAGGAGCGCGCCCGCATCCACATTGACGAACACCAGCGCGACGGCCACAACGCGATCCGCATATCGACCCACGTCTACAACACGACCGCCGAGATCGACCGCGTCGTCGAGACGCTGAAAACGCTTTCGGTGTAGCCGGTGCGCTGCCCACCGGTCAAGCCCGCCCGCAGTTGCGCCGTCCACACCAACCAACACGCCACAAAGGACCCCAAAAGGAGCTTCCCCATGTCCCGCTCCCGCTCCCTGCCAACGGCCCTGATCCTTGCCCTCCCGCTGACCGCTTGTGAGATCCAGCCCATCCCGGAGGATACTCAGCCCACGTCAGAGTATACTCCGCCCACCCCCGAGCCGGATTTCACCCTGGGCACCGATAACACCCACAACCGCTGGAGCGCCACGATTCCGCCGGTGCTGACCGTCCCCTCGGGCGCGGTCGTGGAGGTGCACACCAAGGAGGCGTCCGACGGCCAGATCACCGAGTCGACGACGGTGGACGACCTCGCCAGCATCGACTTTGGCCTGATCCACGCGCTGACCGGGCCGATCCGGGTGGAGGGTGCCAGCCCGGGCGACGTGCTCGCGGTCACGATCCACGAAGTCGAGGTCAGCGGTTGGGGGTGGGCGACCATCCTGCCCGGCTTCGGCTTCCTGGCCGACGAGTTCACCGAGCCGTGGATCCGCGGCTTCCCCATGGAACCCGGCGCGACCGAGGTCCGCTTCAACGACGGCATCACCCTCCCCCTGGCACCCTTCGCCGGCGTGCTCGGCGTCGCTCCCGCCACCGATTCCATGCTGGTGACGATCCCGCCGCGCACCAACGGCGGCAACATGGACAATCGCCACATGACAGCGGGGACCACCGTGTATCTGCCCGTCCAGGTCGAGGGCGCGAACTTCTCGATCGGCGACGCGCACGCGACACAGGGGGACGGCGAGGTCTCCGGCACCGCCATCGAGACCCCGATGCGGATCGTACTCACGCTCGAGGTCGTGGAGAACACACGGGGAATGGTCGAGCCGCAGTACGAGACCGACGAGTACTACGCGGTGACCGGGTTCGCGACGACGATCGACGAGGCGGCCCGAAAGGCGACGCGCTACATGATCGACTACCTGGTGGCGGAGCATGGGCTGACGCCCGAGGAGGCGTACGTGCTGTGCTCGCTGGCGGGGGATCTGAAGATCTCGGAGACGGTGGATGTGCCGCACATGCTGGTCAGCATGCATATGCCGAAGGGGATTTTCGGGGGTGGGTAGGGGTTCCGGGCCTTGCGGGACACGCATGAGAGCCGCCCCAGCGGCGAAGTCGTCGTCTATGAGGCGCCGGACGGTGAGGTCTCGCTGGACGTGCGTCTGGAGCAGGAGACCGTCTGGCTGACTCGAGAGCAGATGGCGGCAGTGTTTGCCACCACCACGGAGAACATCCGGCAGCACCTGCGGAACATCTTTGTCGACGGTGAGTTGGAGGAATCGGCAACTACCAAGGATTTCTTGGTAGTTCGATCCGAGGGGGATCGACGGGTTCGGCGGCGGATTCGGCACTACGACCTCGACGCGATCATCTCGGTCGGCTACCGGGTGAGTTCGAAGCGCGCCGCCCGGTTCCGCCAGTGGGCCACCCGCACGCTCCGCGAACATCTGGTCAGCGGCTACACCCTCAACCAGCGACGGCTTGCCGAGCGCGGCTTGCTGGAGGCGCGCGATACGCTCGACCTGCTCGCTCGAACATTGCGGAATCAAGCCCTGGTGGAAGACACGGGCCGGGCGGTCCTGGCACTCGTCACCCGCTACGCGGATACATGGCGGCTCCTGCTCGAATACGACGAGGATCGCCTCGAGGCTCCAGAAGGCACACGGCCGCCGCCCTCGACCACGGGCAGGCGGTCGCGGCGATTGCAGACTTCAGGGCGGCACTGATCGCGCGAGGAGAAGCATCGCCCCTCTACGGGAATCCCCGCGGCGAGGCGCTCGAAGGTATTCTCGGCAACGTCGAGCAGACGATGTTCGGAGAGCCCCTTTACCGAGCCCGCGAGGAGAAGGCGCAAACCTGCTCTACTTCCTGGTGAAGGACCATCCCTTCACCGACGGCAACAAGCGCATCGGCTCGCTTCTGTTCCTGCTCTACCTTCGCCAGGAAGGGCTGGATCACGACCTGAACCCCCAAGCGCTCACCGCGCTGACCCTCCTCATCGCCGAAAGCGCTCCCGCCAACAAGGACCTGTTGGTGCGCCTGATCGTCAATTTGCTGGTTGGGTCGGAGGGGTGAGCTGGTGATCGCCTGTGGGGGTTCAGCTTATCTCGGAGTATGCCCAGCCCATGCCAACGGATGCTCAGCCCATGTCAGAGTATACTCTGCCTATCCTGGACGCCGAACGAGACGAAGAAGCCGCACCACCTCGTCGAGAGGATCAAGAATGTCAGCGCACACCACATCTACACGCGGGTCTGCGACACGAACACCCCAATCGACCGAGTCGCCCAGCTCCACGAGATCGAACCGATGTGGCGGCAGCGGTTTGGCTTGGATGCGCCGGCGCTGGAGAAAGCCAAACGATGTCTCGCCGAACCAACGGCCCCGACCTTGAGTGAAGAGGACGGATCTGTTGCCACCACGACTGATCGACTTCGACGACTGGCGGCGAGCCCGATCGGGTGATGCAGGGGAATCGGCGTAAGTGTTGGGCGGTGGTGTCGGGTGAATCCGAAAGCCGGACCAAAGGCGGCTCCGCGATACCCGTCTGGCCGCTTGGCCCGGGTGGCGGTTACGTTGCCGAATCGCCACACTGCGACACACCGCCTCGAAAGGAACCTTGGAGTGCAGCATGACAATCTCAGACGGCAACCCCATGCGGGCCACGAAGCGTACGAGCGCGACGCTCGCGGCACTGACTTGCTGCTGTTTGCTCGGGTGCGCTGACGGGAAGCACGGGATTGCTTGGCCCGGAGCGGTGGAGGCCGATATCGACGATCTAACCGGAGCGCGAACCGGCTTGTTCCGAACCTACGGCCCGACGCATGCGTTGACCGCCGGTCGAGATACCATCCCTGTAACGGTCGGCTACTGGTGCCGCGTAGCTGATCTGCTCGAACCCGTTGCGGCCACCGACGGGTTATTCTTCAAGATCGCGATGCCGGATACAACCCTCTTGCAGGAAGATGCCGCATCGTTTGAGGCCCTGAGCGGCAAGCTGGGACTGTTGGATGTCGCCCGCATGGCAGTTGATGGCAACGTATACGTGTGGAAATACGTACCGACGCACACCATCGGCGCTTGGTACTTGGATGGCGAGATGGGATTTGAGCCACCCCGTGAGGAACTCGATACGCAGGCAGCGCGCGACGAACAGATCGACCGGATGACGGAAGCCTATAACGCGCTAGCCGACAACCTGCGCCCCGCTACTGCATACGTTGCGCGTCTTGTTGAGCGGCAACGGGAAACCCTCGGCGACCTGGACGGGTTGCTACGCGATGAATGGCCCCCGGCCCACGACTACGTTGTATCGCACTACAGGGGACGAGATACGGTCGGCATCGAGCTAAAGGGTGTCTTGAAGTTCTCGATGGAGGGCTTTGACGCCGCGATGGACGCTGTGAGATTCTGGTGTCCAGTGCCGCAATCGCACCATGAATGGAACACCGCCAGGAGTGCGTTCATGGGTACTTTGGACAGCCTTCGGCGCGCCGACGCAGACCGGGTTGCTGAAGATGCCGAAAGGCGGGCAAGCGAGAGAGCCACTGCGGCCCGAGAGCGCGAACAGCGGCTGGCGCGTCTCCGTGAGCAAGAGCGCCTTGACAGCATCGCGGTCAATGAAGACCGTGAATCAGTCGCGGCACTGACCCGTGCGGGTGTGAGCCGAACGGCGGTTTCGGGTTTCGTCAAATACGCCCGACAGATAGGGATACACCCCCTTGCAACGATGGAAGATGTACGTAGGGTGTGCAGTCGATGGGAGGAACTGGGTAGGCCGGGAAGGCAGAGCATTGGCGTTATCGAATGGGCATCCGTGACGCTGATATGTGGGGAATAGGAGCTGGCGGCGTTCCGATGGCTCGCAACGCTGTAAACTCCACTTTCCATATTGTCATGTCTGGTTTACATCGTCCGCACACGCCTACCCACTTCGTTGCTTGTCCCCCGCAGCACGCTACTATTCGTCCTTCCAGCCGCCGCGCCACCCCAGACATCCCACGCCGTTGCCACTCACCGGACCCCATCCCCACCCCCAATGAAACCCACCCACACCCTCGGCCTCATCCTCTGGCGCATCGGCGTCCTCATCGTGGGCGGCTATTTCGCCTTCCTCGCCCTCCGCTTTATCCTGCAGATTGCCGACCCGGTCCTCGAAGTCGGAGTCGCCCTGGTTCTCGCCGGCGGCCTCTTCGTCCTGGTCTCCGTCATCCGGGAACAGATCGAAGACGCCCGCCGCGGAAGGAGTTACGAAGAATGACCCGCCTGCTGCGCATCACCGGATTCCTGCTGATCGGCGCGGGTGCCGTGGTCATCCTGGTCTGGGCGATTCGACCGTTTCGCGCGATCTGGCCGTGGCTCATCGAACTGCCTCCGGCCATCCAGATCGGATTCGGAGTGGCCGCGCTGGGTCTGATCGTCCTCATGGCGTCCCTCATCGCGGAGAGAATCGGGGAGCGCGAGGCGGACCGGGCGCTTCGGGAGGATCGTCCCGAAACCCCCTCTTCCGAGGAATGACCGCACCCCTGCACGCAATCACCAATCCCGCAAAGGAGCAGAAATGATCGTCGTCAACACCGAAAACGTCCCGGGCCACGAGGTCGCGGAAGCACTCGGCGTGGTTCGCGGAAGCACGATTCGCGCCAAGCACATCGGGAGGGACATCATGGCCGGCCTGCGCAACATCGTCGGCGGAGAGGTCAAGGAGTACACCGAGATGCTGGCCGAGACGAGGAACGAGAGCGTTCACCGGATGAAACAGGAGGCGCGGGCGCTCGGCGCCGACGCCGTGGTGAATCTGCGCTTCGCCACGTCCCAGGTGATGTCCGGGGCCGCTGAATTGCTGGTGTACGGGACGGCGGTGAGATTCAAGTAAGACGCCCCCCTTCGTGGCAGATCCACCACGCGCGCAACCCGTGCAGAACGAAGCTTGGTCCCCATCTTGGGATCAGGTGATCCGGTCGCTCGTCCGGGTTAGCCGGATCGCCCAGGCCGGTCGTCCGCAACTCCGCCGCCGCGGCTCGCACGATATCCTCCTGGTGATGGGGTGCGCCATGCTCTTCGCGGCTTGCACGGCGGCGCCCGACCAGGAGCGCCCGAGCGGACCGCCGTGGGAGATCCCGGTGATGGTGGTGCGCTATCTCCCCACGAGCGACGGTGTCGTGGTGGATCGATCGGTCACCGGCGACTGGGGTGAGTCCGTAACCTACACGCGCCGCAAGACGGATTCTCTCACCGCGGCGCTTATCGCGGCGCTCGAGGACGGATCGCGGTATCGCGCCTATATCGACTCGGCCGCACCTCCCAGCCTGCGCTACCACATCGTCCACACCGAGGAACGGCTCGAACCCCTGCCCACCTTTGACAAGCCCGGGCACGACGTGCCGATGACGGACTACGGCGCGCTCGCCGCCGCCCATGACTTCGCCGGCCGGGTTGAGGACGAGGGTGTGAATGAAGTGTGGATCTGGGGCTATCACGGCGGCGTCATCGACCTGTGGGAGTCCAACATGGCCGGTCCCTGGGGGGATGTGAGCAACAGCGATCGCGATACCCTCGACCTGCCGGTGACCAGCCGTACCTATACGGTGTACCACTACAACTACCAGCGCGGTCTCACGGAGGCGATCGAGAACCATATGCACCAGCTGGAGGCAGTGATAAACGCCGCGGACGGGCGCGATTCGACACCCGACGATGCCTGGAGCGGCCTGTTGTTCTGGGGCAAGTTCGTGGGCAGTGACATCTCGCACCGTATCGCGAGTCCGCGGTGCGGGTGGTCGCACTTTCCGCCGAACGCCGAGCGGGATTACGACTGGGCGAATCGGCGGTTCGTCGAGACCGATTGCGAAGATTGGCGTCCCGACGGCATGGGCGCCACGCAGCGGATAAACTGCGAGCGGTGGGGATGCACTGGTCTGGGCTGGTTCCGATACTGGTCCCAGAACATTCCGGGCGCCGGTCACGTGCTGTCGTACAAAGGTCGGCCGCTGACCAATTGGTGGCGGCTGATTGGGGACTACGACGGGGCCATCCGCGAAGAGTACGGTTTGGTGGAGAGATGAAAACCATCCACCGACCGCTTTGGCTGGCCAACGCCCTGGCTTTGGTCACCCTTCCCCCATCCCCCGCCTCCCCCCAGGTCCCCCCGGAAACCGAAGCCCGCCTCAGGTCCATCTTCGAGGCTCGGGACTTCGACGCCCGCTCCTTCCAGGCAACCTGGCTGCCTGACGGATCCGCCTACACCACCTTGGAATCCCCCCCGGGCGCCTCGGAGCGCGAACTCATCCACTACGACCCCGCCACCGGCACACGCACCGTCCTCGCCTCCCTCTCTCACCTCACCCCCCCCGGCGCCTCCGACCCCCTGACCATCACCGGCTACCAGTTCTCCCCCGACGCCACCTGGGCACTCCTCCAAACCACCGACGACTTCTGGACGTTCGAACCCGCCACCTCCACGCTAAGCAGGGTGGACGCCGGTGGCAGCAACACGATCGCCCCTGACGGCCACCGCATCCTCTTCACCCGCAACGGCAACCTTCACGTCCACGACCTGGACGCCGCCCAAACCACCCAGCTGACCTTCAACACCGCCGAATCCATCTCCAACGGCCGCGCCGCCTGGAGTCCCGACGGCCACCGCGTCGCCTTCGTCCAGTCCGACGCCTCCGGGGTCCGAATGAGGTCCATGCTCGTCCCCACCGATCCCTCCTATCCCGAGCTCCGCCAGGTGCGATTCGCGAGGGTTGGCGAGACCATCACCAAGCTGCGCGTGGGCGTGGTGGACGCCGAGGGGCGTGAAGTCCGCTGGATCTCCATCCCGTCCCCAAACGAAGGCTTCTACCTCGGACAGGTCAGCTGGGCCGGGAACTCCGAGGAGCTGCTGGTGGAGCAGTTCAGCCGGTTTCGTGACGAACGGGACTTCCACATCGCCAACGTGAGCACCGGCGAGGTGACCCGGATCTACCACGAGTCCGATCCGGCCTGGGTGATCGCCAGTTATCGCCTGAACGCAGGCCTCGAATGGATCCGGGGGGGCGACTCCTTCCTCTTCCTGACCGAGAAGGACGGGTGGCGCCACTCCTACGTCTACTCGCGGGAGGGGCGGGAGGAACGCCTGCTGACCCCGGGGCCCAGCGATGTCATGGAGCGGGGGCCGGTCGACGACGGCGGCGGCTGGTTCTACTTCTTCGCCTCATCCGGCAACGCCACCCAGCGCTACCTCTACCGGGTCCGGCTGGATGGCGCCGAAGAGCCTGAGCGAGTCACTCCCGAGGACCAGCCCGGAACCCACTTCTATGACTTCTCACCCAACCTTCGGTGGGCGTTTCACACGTACTCGACCTTCGACACCCCTCCTGTCACCGAGCTGATCAGCCTCCCGGACCACCGTGTCGTCCGGGTCCTGGAGGACAACGCCGAGGTGCGGCGCCGGGCCGAGGCCACGATCTCCCACCCGACCGCGTTTCTGGAGCTGGACATCGGGGACGGGGTGGTGATGGACGCGTGGATGATCAAGCCGCGGGACTTCGATCCTTCCCGGCGGTATCCGATCTTCATCTACGTCTACGGTGAACCGCACGCCCAGACCGTCCTCGACAGGTGGTCGACCCGGAACATCTACCATCGCGCGATCGCGGACCTCGGGTACCTGGTCGTGTCGATCGAGAACCGTGGGACACCGGCGCCGAAGGGCGCGGCGTGGCGGCGGGCGCCCTTTCCGACGATCGGCGTGCAGTCGACGGAGGAACACGCGGCGGGAGTCCTGGAGATGGGCCGGATGCTCCCCTACGTCGATCTGTCCAGAGTGGGGATCTGGGGATGGAGCGGCGGCGGATCGAACACCCTGAACTCCCTGTTCCGAAGGCCCGATGTGTATCACGTGGGGATAGCGGTCGTCCCCAAACCCCAGCCGCACCTCTACAACGCGTGGTTCCAGGAGATCTACATGGAGACCCTGGAGACGAACCCGGAGGGCTACCGCGTGTCAGCGCCGCTCAACTACGCCGAGGGGCTGGAGGGGGACCTGCTCATCATTCACGGGACCGGCGAGACGAACACGCACCTGGAGATCGTCGAGGGGTTGGTGGACCGGCTGGTGGAGCTCGGGAAGACCTTCGACTACATGACGTATCCGAACCGGAACCATGGATTGTCGGAGGGGGAGGGGACGGCGGTGCATCTGCGGATGCTGATGGTGCGGTATCTGTTGGAGCATTTGGCGGCGGGGGCGCGGTAGGGCGGGCGGCCTGCGGGCAAATCCGCACTTTCGCTGGCACCCGGCCAATCACCGTGACACCGAAACGAGAATCCATTATCATCATCGCCGGTACACGCAGATTCCACCGTCCCCCCTCCCCTACCGATCCGTCAGAATGAAGAACACTCTCGCCACCGTCCCGTCGAGCGCCTACCTGGCTTCCGGATCACGCCTCGTGGCCTGCGCCGCGGTCTGGTGTGGCGTACACTGCGCGCTCACACCGCTGCTGGTCGTGGCGGCTCCCGCGCTCGCGCTCTCCGAAGGCGTCGAACGGATCATGTGGGTCGGGACCGTCCTGCTCGGCGGGGTGATGGTCGTACTGGGCCCAGCCCGCAGAAACAGGGCCGTGCTCCTCACTTTCGTCGGGGGAGCCGTGCTGTGGGCCGCCTCCCTCGCCGGCCGGCTCGAGCCGCTTCCTGAAACCGCGACGTCGGCGGTCGGCAGCCTGATCCTCGCGGGCGCCCTCTTGCAGGGGGCCCGTGTGTGCCGGGCCGGCGAGTGCTCGGTTTGCGACGACGGGTAGTGCAGCGAGACACCCGTCAGCGCCGGGCGATCCGCCACGTGCTCCAGCACTTCGGGCGCCCTCTCACCCCTGAAGAGGTCCTCGACCACGGCCAAAGGATCGTACCGTCACTCGGGCTCGCGACCGTCTACCGCAACCTGAAGATCCTCGCCCGGGAGGGTTGGTTGTCGGAAGTGCAGCTTCCGGGCGGTGGACTTCGCTACGAACTGGCCGACCGACCGCATCACCACCACTTCCTCTGCCGCTCGTGCGATCAGGCGTTCGACGTCCATCGGTGTCCGGACGAAATCGAGGAGCTGGCGCCCGACGGCTTCGAGGTCGACAGCCACGAGCTGATTCTGTTTGGTCGCTGCGCGGCGTGCGCGTGAGCTCGCTTGCGCCTTAAGGGCGAAAAAGTACACTACAGTTGACAAATTGTAATCTGTACATTACATGACGCGTCAAGCCCAATCCAGACATCGCTGCCCCGATCTACGCAGGAGTCCCGAGCCATGGCCATTCGCCCCCTCCCCCACCGCTTCGCCCTGCTCCTCATCCTCACCGCCATCCTCACCCCCCTCCCCACCACCGCCCAGGGCACGCTCGCCGACTACGCCCGAGCCAACAGCCTCGGCGAACGTCTCCAGGGTCTCGTCGTGGACATCGCCGAGCGCCCCTCCTGGATCGGCGAGACCACCCGGTTCTGGTACCGCAAGACGGTAGAAGGCGGCCACAACTTCGTCCTCGTTGACGCCGAAACCCAGGCCCGAGGCCCCGCCTTCGATCACGAACGCCTCGCATCGACCCTCTCGTCCCTCACGGCCTTCGCCGACGACACGATCACGGCCATCGATCTCCCCTTCACACGCATCGAGTTCACCGACGACGAGCAGGCCATCGAGTTTGTCGCAAACAACCTCACCTGGCAGTGCGATCTGGACACCTATGAGTGCGAGGACCAGGGCGCGCCCCGGCGACAGGGACGGGGCGGCGTCGGCCCCAGCGGCGTGTCCTGGTCGGCGGGCCCCGGCCAGCTTTGGCGGAACCTGAGCACGGACCCGATCGTCTCGCCGGACAGCACCCGCGAGGTCTTCATCCAGAACTACAACGTGGCCTACCGGGAAGTGGGCGCGGACGCTGACGACTACACGATGCTCACCTGGGAGGGCACGCCCGGAAACACCTACACCGACCGGTCCATCGTCTGGTCGCCGGACTCCAGGAGGGTGGCGGTCTACAGGGTGGTGCCCGGCCAGGAGCGGGTGGTGCACTACGTCGAATCCTCACCCGACGACCAGCTCCAGCCCACGCACTCGACCTACCTCTATGCAAAGCCCGGCGACCGGCTCGACAAGGAGATCCCGGTGATCCTGGACGTCGAGTCGGGGCGGCAGATGATCATCGACGACGCCCTCTTCCCCAACGCCTACACCCTCTCCCGCCTGGAATGGAGGGAAGACAGCGAGCACGTCGTCTTCGAGTACAACCAGCGCGGGCACCAGGTGTACAGGGTCGTCGAGGTCGATGCCGAGACCGGCCGCACCCGGGCCGTGATCTCCGAGGAGCCCGAGACCTTCTTCAACTACTCCAACAAGCGCTTCCGCCACGACCTCGACGACGGCAGGGAGATCATCTGGATGTCGGA
>VXOC01000195.1 GCA_009840215.1 Gemmatimonadota bacterium
CCCATGTTCAACCGCCCCCACGTCCGAGTCGCTGCCATCCAGCCCCGCGGCTACCCCTTCGACCCCGCCGCCGCCATCGACCACCTCTGCGCCACCACCGCCGAGGCCGCCGACCAGGGCGCCGAACTCGTCCTTTTCCCCGAAGCCTTCATCGGCGGCTACCCGTGGGGCCTCTCCTTCGGCACCGCGGTCGGAGGGCGCAAACCCGCCGGCCGCCGCACCTTCGGCCGCTACCACGACGCCGCGATCTCCGTGCCGGGACCCGAAACCGAACGAATCGGCCGGGCAGCGGCAGCCGCGAACGCATGGGTGGCCGTCGGCGTGATCGAAAGAGACGCTCCCCGCGCCCCGGGCACCCTCTTCTGTACCCTCCTCTACTTCAATCCGGACGGAACCCTGGCGGGGCTGCACCGCAAGCTCAAGCCCACCGCCGCCGAACGCCTCATCTGGGGCGAGGGGGACGGGAGCACGCTGCCGGTGATCGAGACGCCGTTCGCGCGGGTCGGGGGCCTGATCTGCTGGGAGAACTACATGCCGCTGGCGCGGATGGCCATGTACGGCAAGGGCGTCGAGATCTACCTGGCGCCCACCGCCGACTCGCGCGACCGGTGGCAGGCGACGCTCAGGCACATCGCGCTCGAGGGGCGCTGCTTCGTGATCGGGTGCAACCAGTTCGTCACCAAGGAGCACTATCCGGCGGACATCGAGATCCTGGACGAATTCGACGACTGGCCCGAGGTGCTCTCGCGCGGGGGGACCTCGATCTACAGTCCGCTGGGCGAGGTAGTGGCCGGACCGCTGCTGGGGGAGGAGGGGATGCTGGTCGCGGATCTGGATCTGGGGGACATCGCTCGCGGCAAGTTCGACTTCGACGTGATCGGGCACTATGCGCGGCCGGACGTGTTTCAGCTGCGGGTGAATGAGGGGGAGATGACGGGGGTTGTGGGTCCGCAGCGGGGGCGTGGGGAGTCCGGTGGCGGACCCTGATGTATACTCTACATTGCTAGATTTCCCCGCTGGCAAGCCCGGGACCACCTGTCCCCCGAGTACCGCCCACCGTCAGGAATCACCAGAACATGACCACGATGACCGCCCCCCCGCCCATCTCCCGCACCGACCGCTACCTCGAAGAGGCCGAACGCTACTCCGCCCACAACTACCACCCGCTCCCCGTCGTCCTCGAGCGCGGCGAAGGCTCCTGGGTCTGGGATGTCGAAGGCAACCGCTACCTCGACATGCTGAGCTCCTACTCGGCCGTGAACCAGGGACACCGGCACCCCGCCATTATCGGTGCCGCCCGCGAACAGCTCGACCGCCTCACCCTCACGTCGCGCGCCTTCCACAACGACCAAATGGGGCCGTTCCTGCGCGAACTCTGCGAGGCGTCCGGCTTCGACGCGGCGCTCCCGATGAACACCGGCGCCGAGGCCGTCGAGACCGCGATCAAGATGGTGCGGAAGTGGGGGTACGAGGTGAAGGGGGTCCCGGAGGGGAAGGCCGAGATCATCGTCTGCGAGGACAACTTCCACGGGCGGACCACGACGATTGTGGGCTTCTCGTCCGAGGACCAGTACCGCGAGGGGTTCGGGCCGTTCACGCCGGGCTTCACGCTCATTCCGTACGGGGACATCGACGCGCTTCGCGCCGCGATCGGGCCGAACACGGTCGGCTTCCTGGTCGAGCCGATCCAGGGCGAGGCGGGGGTGATCGTGCCGCCCGACGGGTACATGCGCGAGGCGGCGGAGGTGTGCCGCGCGAACGGCGTGGCGCTGGTGGCCGACGAGATCCAGACGGGGCTGGGCCGCACGGGTCGCATGTTCTGCTGCGACTGGGAGGGGGTGCGCCCCGATGTCCTGATCGTCGGAAAGGCGCTGGGCGGGGGCGTTTACCCGGTCTCGGCCGCGATCGCCGACGCGGCGTTCATGGACGTCTTCCGGCCGGGCGACCACGGGTCGACCTTCGGCGGCAACCCGCTGGGTGCGGCGGTGGGGAGCGCGTCCCTCAGGGTGATCATCGAGGAGGACCTGGCGCGGCGCTCGGACGAGCTCGGCAGCTGGTTCATGGACCGGCTGCGTGCGATTCCGTCGCCGCACGTGGAGGAGGTGCGGGGGCGGGGGCTGATGATCGGGGTGGTGATCCGGGAGTCGTCGGGGACCGCGCGGCCGTTCTGTGAGGCGCTGCAGGAGCGCGGCATCCTGGCCAAGGAGACGCACCACCAGGTCGTGCGGTTCGCGCCGCCGTTGACGGTGGCCAGGGAGGACCTGGAGGCCGCGCTGGTGGAGATCGAGGCCGTGTTGAGGGGGTGATAGGGGGGTCGCGCGGTTGTCCGGCCGCTGAGTTGGCCGCCCCGGAGGGCAGTCGCGTGTCGGGGGCGAGTCAGCTGCCCGGAGGCCCGATCGTCCCCCGCCTGGAGGTGTCGACCTCGGCGACCTCGCCGTCATCGAAGAGCACCGCGTTGATCTGTCCGTAGAGAAACTCCCGCGACTCGGCCTTGCGGGGGTCGAGCCCGTAGTGGTTGATCAGCAGGGTCTGGTGCTGGAGCCAGTCGCGCCAGCAGTCCGCGCAGATCTCGCGCTGAATCCGTTCGCCCAGTGGCGACCGGAATGGAGGGCGCGCCAGGGCGGGTCCGGGACGGCCGGGGTGCCTGCGGCAGTCGATGGGGTCCAAGTCGTTTCTCGCGAACGGGATTCGGTTTACGGTGGGGTGGCGCAGCTGCGGGACTCGAAGATAACATTGGCTTGGTGGGCCGCGGAAAGGCATTTCCGGCTTCGGGCGGATTCGTCCGCGGACTACCGTGGGAATTGGACGGCGGTGCGGGGTTCGATAGATTTGTTGCATAACGTCCGAGCGCAGGAGAGGGAGGCAACAATGGCGCTACAGAACTCGACCGGGATGGACGGCGCGGCCAACGGCGCCGGTTCACTTCTTTCCAAGGAGCAGCTGGAGCACCTGGAAGAGAGGCTTCTCCAGGAGCGGAAGAAGGCGCTTCGTGCTCTCGGGCGTTTCGACCTGGTCGCCAAGGCGGACCGGGCGTCGGGCGACTCCGATCTCGCCGCGTACACGGATCACATGGCGGACCAGGGAACCGAGGCGATGGAGCGCGAGAAGGCCGCCCTATTCGCGACCAAGGAGGGCCGCTACCTCTACCGCCTGCAGGAGGCGCTGCGCCGGCTCTACCGCGACCCGGACAACTTCGGACGCTGCCACGCGACGGGTAAGGCGATCAGCTTCCAGCGCCTCGACGCGCTTCCGCACGCGCGCTACTGCATCGAGTACAAGCGGGAGTTGGAGGCGAAGGAGGGCTGACGGGGTTGGCCGCAAGGCTTACAGCGCCCTCAACAGCTTTCGCCCCAGGATGTCCACCTGCCATCTGCGCACGTCGGGCATCGCTTCGAGTTCGGCCGGCGTCACCGGCCCAACGGCCACCACCTCGCGCAGCACATGATTGGCCATCACCCGGCCGCGGTCGAGACCCAGCTCTTCGGCAACCGCATTGCGCACCGCCGTGATCCGGTCGAGCGTCGCCTCCTCCTCGGGCGTCGGACGGCCGCGTCCACCACGCCGAACGGGGTAGGGCTGCAGCTCCCGGTTGGCCAGCCGGCGCACCCTGCCGAGCGCTTCGAGCAGCGACCGGCCGCTCTTCGCGGCCAACCGGGGTGAGAACCCCTTCACGTCCGCCAGTTGCCTCACGGAGGCCGGCCGGGCTGCCACGGCGGCAAGCAACGCCGCATCGGTCGCCACCCTGAATGGGGCGCGGTCGAGCGACCGGGCGATCCGGTCACGCCACGCGATCGCCTCCCGGAGCGCAGTTACGGTGCGGGCGTCCATGCGGCGCGCTCCCTTGAAGCGCGTCAGGGGATCGGGCGGGATCTCGGGTTTCGAGGATTCCGCGGCGGATGCCACCAGCCAGCGGCATTCGTCCTCCGCCCAGTGCAGGCGGCCGAGCTCGCGAAGCCTCTCTTCGAGGACATCGGTGAGCCGGTGGAGGTGCCGGGTGTCGCCCGCGGCGTAGTCGATCATGTCGCGCGGCAGCGGCCGCCTGGCCCAGTCGGCCTTCTGGTACTTCTTCGCGAGCCGGACCCCGAGGTGCTTGTCGAGCAGCGTCTGCAACCCGGTGGCCGGCTCTCCGAGGAAGCTGGCGGCCACCTGCGTGTCGCCGAGGCGGGCAACTGCGATGTCCAGGTCGCGGCGCAGGAGCCGCAGATCGTAGCTGCCCCCGTGCATGAGCACACGCCGGGCAGGGTCTTCCAGGTGCGGCTTGAGATGTGGCGTGAGGTCGACGGAGAGGGGGTCGAGGACGAATGTCTCCGAGGATGTGGACAGCTGCACCAGGCAGAGCCGGTCGGAGTAGCGGTGATAGCCGGCGGCTTCGCAGTCCACGGCCAGGTCGCCGGCGGACGCGAGTGAGCGGGTGACCCTCTCCAGGCCGCCTGTGCTGTGAATGTACCGGACGGGATGATTCAAGGCTTCTCTTCCGTTCGGGGAGGGTGTCTCTCTTCTGTTGCCCGGTTGCCTGCAGTCCGCGTGACAGCCGGTGGAGGTTCCGGTGAATATGGTTCCGCGCATGGAGCTTCGGTAGCTTCACGGTTGCTCCCGGCCGAGGCGGGATCGCCGCCGGGCCGCGGCATGCACTCCAGGAGGTGTCTCCCACGCGATGATGAGAACGAAGGTGGTAGCAACGATGGGTCCCGCGGCTTCCACCCTGGAAGTCGTGACCGACCTGGTGCGGGCCGGGATGGACATCGCTCGGATCAACATGTCCCACGGCCACCACGAGCATCATGAGCGCGGAATCCGCCTGGTCCGTGAGGCCTCGCGCAGGGTGGGCCGTCCCGTGGCCATCCTGACGGACCTGCAGGGGCCCAAGCTGAGGATCGGCCAACTCGCCGACCCGGTGCGCCTCGACGACGACGACATCGTGACGATCGCTCCGGAGGGGGAACACGGCAGCGGCGAAGTGCCCACCCCGTACACCGGTCTGGCCCGGGAGGTCACCACGGGAACCCGGCTCCTCCTCGACGACGGGCAGATCGAGCTGGAGTGCGTGAAGACCGACGGCAGGCGCGCGGTCTTCCGGGTGGTGCGTGGTGGGATTCTGAGGTCGCGCAAGGGGATGAACCTTCCGGGCGTCTCCGTGAACACCCCGTCGCTCACCGAGAAGGACGAACGCGATCTGGAGTTCGCGCTGGAGATGGACGTGGAGTACATCGGGCTCTCATTCGTGCGCAACGTGAACGACGTGCTGGGCCTGAAGGACCGTATCAACCGCCGGGCGTGGCTGGTCAGCAAGATCGAGAAGGCACAGGCGCTGGACGACCTGGACGGGATCCTCTCCTTCAGCGACGCGGTGATGGTGGCGCGCGGGGACCTCGGGGTGGAGCTCCCCTTCGCCTCGGTGCCGCTGGCCCAGAAGCGCATCATCCAGGCGGCGAACGGGTACGCGTGCCCCGTCATCACCGCCACCCAGATGCTCGAGTCGATGACCATGTACCCGAGTCCCACGCGCGCGGAGACCTCGGACGTCGCCAACGCGATCCTCGACGGCACCGACGCGGTGATGCTCTCGGGCGAAACAGCGGTCGGGAAGCACCCGGTGCGCACGCTCGAGGTCATGGTGCGCATCGCGGCCGAGATCGAGGACAGCGGCGTCCTGAGCCAGGGGCCCCACTACCTGGACCAGATGGGACCGGTGCAGCGGCGGGGCGCGTCGCCGCGCGAACACGCGGTTGCCGCGTCGTCGGTTCGTTCCGCGCAGGATCTCGACGCGCCAGCGATCATCGTGATCACCCGAAGCGGTTTCTCCGCGCGCCTGGTGGCATCCTACCGCGCGCCGATCCCGGTCTTCTCCGTCTGCACCGACCCCAAGGTGCACCGGCAGCTGTGCGGGGTGTGGGGGGTGCGACCCGTGCTGGCCGACAAGGGCGAGATCACCTACCAGAACCTGACCGACTTCGGCAAGCGGGTCGTGCTGGGTTCGGGGGTGGGGCGCACTGGGGACCCGGTCATCGTCACCTCGGGCCTCCCCTTTCACAAGCCGGGCTCGACGAACACCATGCGCGTGGAGCAGTTGTAGCTTGCAACTGACCTTCCTCGGGACGGGTACCTCCATCGGCGTGCCGGTGATCGGCTGCGACTGCGCCAACTGCACCTCCGGCGACCCCCGCGACCGGCGCACCCGTCACGGTGCGCTGCTCGCGCTGGAGGGCGGCAACCTGCTCATCGACACCCCGCCCGAGCTGCGGCTGCAACTGGTGGCGGCGGGCGTCCGCCGGATCGGCGCGGTGTGGTACACGCACCTCCACGCCGACCACGTGCACGGCATCGACGACGTGAGGGTCTTTTCGACGCGGAACCGCGGGCCCGTTCCCGCCCATCTGCCCGCAGAGCTGCTGGGACAAATGAAGTCCCGCTTCTCGTACATCTTCGACCCGGAGTTTCGCCCACCCGAAGGGACCACGAGACCTCAGATCGTGCTGCACGGCTACGCGGAGCGTGTGCCGGTGGAGGTGCTGGGGACCGAAATCACGCCGTTTCGGGTGCCGCACGGTCCGGTCGACGCCTTCGGGTTCCGGGTAGGGCGGCTGGGGTATGTGACCGACGCGAAGCGGATACCGGCAGCGGCGCGCGAAATCCTCGACGGTGTGGACGTGCTGGTCCTCAACGCGCTCTGGCGGGGCCGCGTGCACCCGACCCACCTCAACGTCGAGGAGGCGGTGGAGGAAGCAAGGAAGATCGGCGCACGCCGCACCTTTCTGACCCACCTCACCCACTTCGTGGGGCACCGCGAGCTTGCCGCGTCGCTGCCGGACGGGATCGAACCGGCGTACGACGGGCTCACGGTGGAGCTGTAGTCCGTGTCAAGCCTGGCCGCCCGCCACCCTGCCGTTCGCGTCGCTCGTGCGCGCTCATCCGCGGACTGCCGGGGACGAGCATGACGGCCGGGTCACGCCTCCCCGCAATCGACTTCGGCAACATGATCGCGGGGGTGCTGGAGGGAACGGGGCTGGATCCGCTGCGATGGCGCGGGGATCTCGCTGAGCGGTTCCGGGACGCCCACGACGAAGTGGAAATGCGCCGGGAAGCCGGCGAGACGGGATTCTTCGACCTGCCCGCGGACCACCTCCTCGCGGCCGCCACCCTGCGCATGGCCGACAACTTCGCCCGGCAGTGCGACGCTCTCGTCGTGATCGGCATCGGCGGCTCGGCTCTGGGTGCGGCCGCCCTCCGAAACGCCCTGCTGCCCCCCCTCTGGAACGAACTGGACGACGAAGCCCGAGGCGGCCTCCCCGACCTCCACATCCTCGACAACCCCGATCCCGACACGGTCTCGGGACTGCTCACCCGGCTGGACCCGGCGCGCACCCTCTTCAACGTGGTCAGCAAATCGGGCACCACGGCCGAGACCATGGCGCAATTCCTGGTGGTGTGGCGCTGGCTCGAGGACACGCTGGGGGCGGAGAGGGCACGAGACGGTTTCCTGTTCACCACGTCCCCCGAGCGGGGCACGCTGCGGGAACTCGCCACCCGCTACGACGTCCCCACCCTCCCCATCCCCGATGCCGTCGGCGGACGCTTCTCGGTCCTCTCGCCGGCCGGCCTGTTCCCCGCCGCGGCCGTGGGCATCGACATCGAAGCCGTCTTGGCAGGCGCCGCCGCCATGCTCCGCCGTTGCGCCACGCCCGAGCTGACTGCAAACCCGGCAGGCACCCTGGCGACGCTGCTGCACGCCGCCGACACCGAAATGGGAGCGTCCGTGCAGGTTTTCATGCCCTACGCCGACCGGCTTGGCGGCTTCGCGTACTGGGTGCAGCAGCTCTGGGCCGAGTCGCTCGGCAAGGCCCTGGACCGCGCGGGGCGGCGGGTCGAAACGGGTCCCACCCCGGTGCCCGCATTCGGCGCTGCCGACCAGCACTCGATCCTGCAGCTCCTCATGGAGGGTCCCCGCGACAAGGTGGTCGTCTTCCTGGGCCGTGGGGCACCGGGCGCGGATGTCGCGATCCGCAACCCGTTCACGGACATCCCCGACCTCGCGTACCTGGGCGGCCACACGCTCTTCGGGCTGCTCGACCGCGAACGGCGCGCGACCGCCGAGGCGCTCCGGCGCGAGGGCCGCATGAACATGACCGTCACGGTCGACCGGGTGGACGCGCACTCCCTCGGGGGCCTGTTCATGCTCTTCCAGATCGCCGTCGTCTACGCGGGGGCGCTCTACGGCGTCGATCCCCTCGACCAGCCGGGGGTGGAGCTGGGGAAGGTGCTCACCTGCGGTCTCATGGGAAGGAGCGGCTACGAGGTCCCCTCCATCCCCCCGCCCGATCCCCGTTGGCGCGTGTGAGTCGCCGTGCTTAAATTGCGGTCGCACCGGCGGATCGACGGCGCGGCCGACCGCTGCGGGCAGCGTGGCTCCCGGCCGCCCCCCGGTGCTTCACGGATCACTCCATACCAAGCAGGGAGGCGAGGATGAGCACGGGCGACGATCAACATACGGTCATCATAGAAAAGGGCCACGGAACCGAGATCGGGGCCTTCCTTCTCGGGGCGCTGGTGGGCGCGGGAATCGCGCTGCTCTTCGCCCCCGCGAGCGGCGCGGACACCCAGGCGCGGATCCGGGAGCAGGCCAGGAAGCTGAAGGACCTCACCGGCGAGCGGGTGCGCGGTCTCCGCGAGGACCTGGGATCGCGCATGGCGCCGGCCCGGGACGTGGTCGAGCAGGGACGCCAGATCGCGTCCGATGCGCGGGCGGAGCTGGAGGACAAGCTGGAGCGCTCCAAGGCCGTGTACCGGGCCGGGATCGACGCGGCGCGCGAAGAGAGCAGGCGACAGCTGGAAGACGGCGGCGGAAACGGATCCTCGACCGAAGGCGCGTAGGGACGGGGACCCCCGAACAAGCAGGACACTCTCGAAAAAGGAGATTCAGGACCCGGCATGAAGATCTACCTGGACACGGCGAACCTGGCCGAGATCCGCGAGGCGGCCCGCTGGGGCATCCTGAGCGGCGTGACCACCAATCCCAGCCTCATGGCGCGCGAAGAGGGCGCCGACTTCGAGGACACCATCCGCACGATCGCGTCGCTGGTCGACGGTCCGATCAGCGCCGAGACGGTCTCCGAGGACGCCGACGGGATGGTCCGGGAGGGGGTCGAGTACGCGGCCTGGCACTCCAACGTGATCATCAAGGTCCCCGCCACGACCGCCGGCCTGGAAGCGGTCGCCCGTCTGGGGCGCCGGGGCATCCGCTGCAACGTCACGCTGATCTTCAACACCAACCAGGCGCTGATGGCCGCGTTGGCGGGCGCCTTCGTCGTGTCGCCCTTCATCGGCCGGCTGGACGACATCTCCCAGGACGGGATGGAGCTGATCCGCGAGATCGCCGCCGTCTTCGAACAGGACCCCGACATCCGCACGCAGATCCTGGCCGCGTCGATCCGCCACCCCCGCCACGTCATCGAGTCGGCGCTGGCCGGGGCGCACATCGCCACCTGCCCCTTCGGCGTGCTCGAGAAGGGGATGCGGCACCCGCTCACCGACAGCGGCAACGCCGCCTTCCTCGCCGACTGGCGGGCCCGCGAGGCCACGATGGCGCTGGCCGCCGCCGGGGACTGAGCTGCAGCCCGTGGGCGCGCCGCCGTCCGGTGGCTCGCGGAAGATCGTCGCCCGCAACCGGAAGGCCCGCCACGAGTACCAGGTCCTGGACACGGTTGAGGCCGGGCTCGTACTGGTGGGCACCGAGGTGAAGTCGATCCGCGCCGGCAAGGTGGCCTTCAGGGACGCGCACGCGCTCGCCCGATCGGGCGAGATGTGGCTGCACAACCTGCACATCGCGCCGTACGAGGCCGGGAACCGCTGGAACCACGACGAGACCCGGCCGCGCAAGCTGCTGCTGCACCGCGACCAGATCCGCCGCATCGCGTCCCGGTCGGAGGAGAAGGGGCTCACGATCGTTCCGCTGGACCTGTATTTTCGCGGCGGGCGCGCGAAGGTCACCCTGGGACTCTGCCGCGGCAAGAAGCACCGTGACCGGAGAGAGGAACTGAAGCGCAGGACGATGGATCGCGAGGCGCAGCGGGCCATGAAGGACCGGGGGGGACGGTAGTGGGCCGTGGGTGAAGCGAAGCGGTCCAGCGCGGGCATGCCGCCGCCGGGAATCCGGGATGGCTTCCGTGAACCGCCGGTTACGAAGCTCTTCGGGACGCGCTTCTCGAGCCCGGTGTTGATGGCCTCGGGCACCTGCGGCTTCGGGGAGCCGGTGATCGACGTGATGTCGCCCTCCGAGATCGGGGGACTGGTGACCAAGTCGGTGACGGTCGAGCCGCGGTGGGGCAACCCGGCCCCGCGCGTCGCCGAGTTCGAGGGCGGCATGCTGAACTCGGTCGGGCTCGCCAACCCGGGACTGGAGGTGGTGCGCGCGGAGAAGCTTCCCTGGATGCGCCGCAATCTCGAGGGCCTGCCCGTCTTCGTTTCGGCCGCCGGCGCGACCGTCTCCGAATACGCCGCGGTCGTGCAGGGTCTGGACGGCGAGGACGGATTCCTCGGCTTCGAACTCAACCTGTCCTGCCCCAACGACGCCCACCTGGACGGCCGTCCCTTCTGCCTGGACCAGGATGCCATGCGCCAGGTCCTCGACACGGTGCGGCCTCTCACCGGGCGGCCCCTGCTCGTCAAGCTCGCGCCCAACGACCCGGACATCGCGGCCACCGCCGCGCTTGCGGCCGGGCACGGCGCGGACGGCATCACCGCGATCAACACGGTGCCCGGGTTGCTCACGGGGCACGGCGGTGGTGGCGGGGTGGGGGCG
>VXOC01000077.1 GCA_009840215.1 Gemmatimonadota bacterium
GGGGAATGGGGGGAGTTGATACGGGGGCTGGATCTCGCGGTCTTCACCCTGTGGAATCCCGCTGCTCCGCGCTGATTCGCGAAAGAAATGTCAACTGTGGATGACATTTTGTAAACCATAGTTGTCACTCTGTGCCGCCGTCCGATTTCGCTGGGGTTCCGCGGCCGGTCGCGATTGATCACCGACGCCGACACCTGTACGAAGATTGTCGTTGACAATCGGATCCTCCCTCCCCAAGATGGGTATCAAGGACATTACGAGATCCTTCGTGCCAAAGCGCGGTCGCCCGTGCCGCGTGACGACCAGGAGAGAGAAGACGGATGACCGGCCAGCGAGGAAAGCGTGAACCGAAGGGCTTCACCGACCGCGAACTCGACATCATGAGCGTGCTGTGGCGCGAGGGGTCGGGTACGGTCACCGAGGTCCGCGAGGCGCTCGGCGAGGAGGTCGGCTACACGACCGTCCTCAAGATGCTGCAGATCCTCGAGGAGAAAGGCGCGGTGGGCCACGAGCAGGAGGGGCGCGCCTACCGCTATTTCCCGCTGGTGGAATCGGTGCGGGCGGGCGGGCGCGCGCTCACGCGGATCGTCAACAAGATCTTCCACGGCTCAGCCGAACGCCTGCTGGCCACTTTGGTGGAGGACCGCGAGTTCAGCGCCGAGGAGATCGAGCGGATGCGCTCGATTCTGGACCGGGCGGAGCGAAGGGGGGATGAGAAATGATGATCCGGAGCTTTGCCGGGAGGGACCGACAATGATCAGCTGGATGGCGTACGCGGCCCTGGTCGGAGCGATCGTCGCGGTCGGCGGCCTGGCGATGGAGAGACTGGCGGCTGCGATGGGCCGGCCCCGCCGGATCGCGTGGCTCGCGGCGTTGACGCTGGCGATCGTGATTCCGCTGACGGGGGGATGGGGCAGCCCGGTGGCGGTGCCGGTGGTGGAGAGCGAAGCGCCAGGAGCCATGGTGATCGGCGGCGCCTCCATCGAGGGATTCTGGAGCGCGGTGCCTACGCTGCCGGTTCCCGGCGGCAAGTCGACCGGCAGGATCGCGCTGCTCGTCTGGGGCGCGGGCTCCCTGGCCGCGCTGGCCTTTCTGGCAAGCGTGCTGGTACTGGTCGCGCGTGGACGGCGCCGCTGGGAGCGAAGGAGGGTGCGTGGCACCGACGTCTACGTGTCCCGCCGCTTCGGCCCCGCGCTGGTCGGCGTGGCCCGGCCGGAGGTGGTCGTTCCCGCATGGGTGCTGGAGCTGGAGCCGGGCGCCCGGGACGCGATCATCCGGCACGAGGTCGAACACGCCCGCGCGAAGGACCACGTCGCCCTGCTTCACGGCGGTCTGGCGGCGGTCGCGTTCCCGTGGAGCCCGGCGATCTGGTGGATGTACCGGCGGCTTCGCGCCGCCGTGGAACTGGACTGTGACCAACGGGTCCTGGCGTCCGGGATCGGCGTTGCCGACTACGGCGATGTTCTCCTGAATGCGGGGTCCCGTTCCCGTGGCCGCTGGGGATTCGCCCCGGCCATGGGTCAACCCGAAAGTCTGCTTGAACGGAGGTTGAAGACGATGAGCGAGAAGCGAAAGAAACTGAATGGGGGATACGCGGCGTTGCTCGCGGCGGTGGCGGTGGGTGCGGTGGTGGCGGCCTGCGATACTCCTGTGCCGACGGAGGTCAGGGAGGCGTTCGAGGAGGTGATGGCGGAAGAGGAAGCGCAAGGAACGGACGCCGAGGGGCGGGACTGGGTCGAGAGGTTCCTGCAGGCCAAGGCGTTTGGCCCGCAAACGGCACCGCTCCTGTACGTAGACGGAATCCGGATCCGGAAGACGGAAGACCTCCCCGAGTCGGCGCGCGGGTGGCTCGAGGACCCGGACAGCGCGAGTGCGGAGATTGACCGCATCGAGATACTGAAGGGACCGGCGGCCATGCTGCACTACGGCGAGGAGGCGGCGGGCGGGGTGATCCAGATCTTCACCGAGGATGCGGAGGCCGAGGCCGAGGTGATCGTCGTGCCGGCACCGGAGATCGAGAGCGTGATCAAAACCGAGCTCATCGACGGGGCCCGAGCCCGCGCAATCGTCGTGAGCGGAATCGCGGGACAGAAGCCCAAAGTCGAAGAGATCGGGATAGCATCCGCAGGGGAACTCTCGATCAGACGAGCCAGGGTGACGGGACTGGCCTCGCAGTGGGATGCGATGCGGAGTGAGATGCCCGTCATCTATATCGATGGCGTGCGCGTGGATGGCGACGCTTCCGGGATGAACAGGGTGCTCGCCACACTCGCCCCCGAGCAGATCGACCGCATAGAGGTCATGAAGGGCGACGCCGCGCGGAAGGAATTCGGTGAAGAGGCGGCGCACGGGGTGATCCAGATCTTCACGAAGAAGGGATCCCCGGATGGCCCCGTCCCGGAGGCCGGGAAGGGCGGCGAGCCGTCCGCGAAGCGGTCTCCGGCCGGCTCCGGTTGAGCCGGTAGAGGCGCGCCGATAACGGGTCGGGAGTCCACTCATGCTCGCCTGGATGTTCTACGCCGCACTGGTCGGATGCATCGTCGCGGCCGCGGCGCTCGCGCTCGAGCGGTTGGCCGCCAATATGGGACGACCCCGCCGCACTGCCTGGCTGGCGGCGCTCACCCTGGCGGTCCTCATCCCGGTCACGGGGGGACTGCGAAAGCCGGAGCGACCGGCGGCAGTGGCTGCCGGGGAAGCTCCCGAGATCACCGAGACCGTTCCGGAAGCCCGCTGGACCATCGTCCCGGTGCTGCCCCTGCCCGCCAGGCACGACCCGACCCGGACCGCGAAGGTCGCATGGGCGGCGGGGTCCGGGGTTACGCTGGGCGTGCTCGTGGTCCTGCTGGCAGCGGTGTTCCGGGCTCGCCGCCGCTGGCCGCGCGCACGCGTCGACGGCACCGACGTCTACGTGTCGCACCGCTTCGGGCCGGCGCTCGTCGGCGTGCTCAGGCCCGACATCGTGCTGCCCGAATGGGTGCTCGGGCTCGATCCGGGTGCCCGGTCCGCGGTCATTCGCCACGAGGCCGAACACGCCCGTGCCCGCGATCACCTCGCATTGCTGTACGCCGGGCTCGTGCTGGCAGCGTTCCCCTGGAGCCCGGCGATCTGGTGGATGTGCCGGCGTCTGCCCGCCGCCGTGGAGATCGACTGCGACCAGAGGGTCATCGCGTCAGGGATCGGAGTCGCCGAATACGGGGCGCTCCTCCTGGACGCCGGGTCGCGTTCTCATGCCCGCTGGGGATTCGCCCCGGCCATGGGCCAACCCAGGAGTCTGCTTGAGCGGAGGTTGAAGACGATGAGCGAGAAACAGATGAAGTTGAAGAGGAGTCAGATCGTATTCCTATCGGGTGCAGCGGTGTTGGCGCTGGCCATCGCATGCGACGCGCCGGCACCGACGCAGATCGAGGAGGCCGTGGACGGAGCGGTGGCGGAGGCGTTGGCGGTCGAGAGTTCAGGACGGGACGGCGGGGACTCCGGAATCGCGGGAATCATCTGGGAGGATCCTCCCGTTATCTGGTGGGACCACGTGGAGCTGTATCACTTCTTCTGGTCGCAACAGCATTTCACCTACCGAAACGAGACACCGGTGGAGTTCGCGAACAAGCTGCTGGTGCTGGCGCGGCGGCTCCACCCGGTGCACCGCGAAACCGTTCCCGACCTGAGGGCGGAAACCATCGAAGTCGCAGCCGATCGAATCCGAGTCGACGGGAACCGGCTGGTATTGAGGGGCGGCATCGTCAAGGTCAGCAGCGCCCAGGAGGACGACGCACCGAGGGACTACGTGCTACTGAGGGTCACCGGGGGGAGTCAGCAGGACGGTATCTGGTCCGGAAGGCTCTTCCTGTTCAACCGCCTGGGGATCGCGGTCCCCAGCTCGGAGTCCGAGCTGATCGAGGATCTGGACGCTCTCTAAACGCTACCTCCACCCGTCACCCCGACCCCCCGCCCCCCTGACTGCGCGCCCGGATGGCTTCGGTCCCCCCGAAGTACACCTGGACGAACTCCCGCGCCATCTCCTGGTAGCGGAGGCTCGTCTCCATGTCACCCTCGACCTCGGCGATCGCCGCCAGCAGCGCCGTGTGCCGATAGTACCCGTAGACGATGCTCTTGGTCGAGTAGTCCTGCCAGATCTCGCGTTCGCGGAGGCTCCGGTAGCTGTAGACCTCGTCCACGAGGTGCCGCGAGCGCGGGTAGTTGAACCATTCGCCCCCCAGCTCCATTCCCGTCTGCCGATACTCCGGGGGCTGCTCACCATCGAGATCCCGCATGTGGAGCCGGACCGCGAGACCCTCGGAGACGCCCCAGGCGCTGAGCTCCATGTCAGCCATCTCTCCGTCCCGGGACGCGAAGTAGATGGGCCTTTCGCCCGAAGACGCGTCGATGATCGCCAGCGCGAGGCGGTGGCCGCTCCGAACGTCCATGCCCCTCGGGAACTGCACCGTCATGTTCCCCATTCGCACGTCCAGGTTCTCGCGCAGCAGGCCGTCCTCCACCGATTCGATCTCCTCATCGGTGAGCGCGATCACCGGCCCCACCGGCGGTTCGCGGTCCGCGAACGGCAGTCCCTCCACCGGCACGAAAGGCCGCTGCTGCCCCGGTTCGGTCCGTTCGCGCAGCTGCTTCGCGTACCACTCGGTGAACAGGTACTGGACCACCACCACCGTCACGTCCTGCCGGATCTCCTCCACCTCCTGCAGATACCACAACGGGAAGGTGTCGTTGTCGCCGTTGGTGAAGATCACCGCGTAGGGTTCCATGCTGTTGAGCAGGTCGTAGGCCCAGTCCCGCGCGGCGTAGTCCCCGGCGCGGTTGGCCCAGCTCAGGTTCAGGAAGAACGGGATCGCCGCCACGGCCAGCACCGGCGACGCATTGCGGAGACTCCCCATGCGGTCCGCCAGCCACAGCCAGAGCCGCGCCACGCCCAGTCCCGCCATCGCCCCCCACAGCGCGAAGAAGAGCAGGAAGAAGTAGTCGCGCTCCCGCACCTCGTGGGTCCGATGGCCGGTTATTTCCGGCGCCAGCGAGTACCCATAGCGGAAGTTCAGGTAGAAGACCAGCGCCACCGACAACGTGGCCGCGAAGACAAGGAAGTAGGCTCCCGTCTTCCGGTCACCCTTCCAGACGGTGAAGAAGCCGAGCCCTCCCAGACCCAGGAACAGCAGGCTGAAGGGGAGGCGTTTGCGGCTCGGGGGTTCGTCCCGGTCCAGTCCGCGCGACCACTGCCAGTCGAAGTACTGGAAGAAGTTGACGAGTTGATGGGAGAACGGTGCCATTCGCGTCGTGACCGGGGGTTTCGCGTACTGGTCGCGCCGCAGCGATGCGGCCAGCGCGGGACAGCCGGCGGCTCCGTTGGTGTAGATCGCCACCGCGGTCTCCACCACGCCGTCGCAGAGCGGATCTCCCTCGTTGATCACGGGGCGCTCGGCCGCACGAATCGGCAGGAAGAAGTTGAAGGAGAGACCCACGACGACCGCTCCCACGCACCATGAGAGGAAGCGCGCGTGCACAAGCAGCCTCGGCCGGGTCAGCAGGATGAAGACCAGCACTGCCCCCGCGGGGAGTACCGACATGAGGTGATTGGTGGCCCCCAGCGCCATCAGGTACACGGCAAGGATCACCAGCGTCACGCTGCGCGGGTCCTGCCTCCGGTCCCACCAGCGCATCATGAGCCAGGTCACCGCCGCGGCGATCAGGAGGGAGATCGTGTAGACCTTCTCGTTGGTGTTGCTCTGGCTCCACACCGTGAAGGCCGTGGCCGACACGACCACCGCCACTCCCGCCCCGACCAGGGCCTCGCGGCCGGCGCCCCGCAGCTGCACGAGGGTGCGGTGCACGATCAGAAAGAAGAAGAACGACGCACCGGCCGATGTCGCCGCCGCCAGCAGATTGATGCGCACGGCCGGCGACAGCCCCAGCGGCGACAGCAGCACGGACCAGGTGCGCCCGACCGCAACGAAGAGCGGGTTGCCCGGCGGGTGGGGCAGACCCAGCGTGTGTGCCGTGGCGATGTATTCGCTGGTGTCCCACCAGGAGGTCGACGGAGCCAGGGTCAGAACGTAGAGGAGAAAAACGCCCGCCCCGGCACATGCGGCGGCCAGATACGGCGGCTTCGGCGGGCCGCCGCCGTGGCGTCCGTGTTGTTCGCTCATGTCTTGATCATGACAAGTCACCCCGGATTGGCAAGGTTCACACTGGACTGGATTGCAAGGTGCCGGTAGCGGGAAGGGCCGGCCTTCCGCCCGATTCGACAGCCCCAAAGGCAGCCATGCGCTCCCCAACCTATGATACCCTCCGCTACGTCCGGGGTTGGATCAGAGGCCGGCACCTCGCCGAGAAAGATGATCCCCCGGCCACCGCCGGTGGTCCCCCGGGGCCCTCGGTTCCCGGCGTCCACACCGAGGACTTTGCGATTGCCGACGGCACTTCGACCCTCCGCGCGCGACGCTACATCCGTGAGTCCCGGAAGTCCTCCGGGCCCGGTCCCGGGTGGGTGTTGCTGCACGGTGTTACGCACCCGGGCCCCGACCACCCGGCCATCGTGCGCTTCGCGGCGGCGCTCGCCTGGTCCGGCGCGGTGGTGCTCGTGCCGGACATCCCGTCGTGGCGGCGCCTCGACCTCGATCCTCGGCCGGCCCGGTCGGCTCTGGTTCGTGCCGCGACCTACCTGTCCAGCGACCCGGATGTACGACCGGGGGGTGTCGTGCTGGTAGGACTCTCCTTCGGCTTTCCGCAGGTTCTGCGGGTGGGCGGCCAACTGGCCAGGAAGGGACTCGTACGGGGACTGGGTGGCTTCGGCAGCTATTGCCGCCTTGACGACACCCTTCGATTCGGCCTCACGGGGCAGTTCCGGTGGCGCGACAGGACCGGGTATCTGCGGCCGGACCCGTACGGGAGGTGGGTCGTGGCCGCCAACTACCTCCACCGTGTCCCCGGATACGTGGGTGCCGAGTGCGTATCCCGCGCCCTCCACAGCCTTGCCGCGCTGGCCGGTGAACGGAGGATCCTGTCGTGGGATCCGCGCTACGATGTCGTCAAGGATGAGCTGGCAGAGGCCATGCCCGAGACGTACCGGCACCTGTTCCGGCTCTTCGCGCCGCCCGCCGACCGCGAGCCTGAGCCGGGCCCCGCCCGGGAGATGACCCACCTGCTTGCCGAGGCCGCCCGCAGGATCCACCCGGAGCTGGAACCGCCCCCGGAATTCGGGGACGCGCCCCCACCCCCCGTTCGTCTTCTCCACGGTCGGCGCGATCATCTCATCCCGTTCACCGAGACCCTGGCTCTCGATCGCCTCCTCCGGAAGAGGGCGGATGTCCGCGCCACCGTTACGGGCCTCTTCGCCCACTCCCGCGAGTCAGGGGTGATCGGATCCCGCGTGCGCGAATCCGTACGCTTCTTCAAGGGAATGAAAGAGGTTATCGCCCTGGGAGCCGGATGATGTCCGGTGCGGCAAGCTTGCGCCCCTTGCGCTTCCGGTGGACTTTGGGAGTCATGCCACAGGAATGCATGTTGTGGGGGGAACTATGCGACAGGGACAGAAGATTGCCGATGGATGGAAACGCGAGGAGGGGAGGGCACGACTTGATGACGGGTTGCACGAGAATCAGGCGCCAACCGGCACATCATCGCTGGAGGTAGAGGCCGAGGTCGCCCCCCACGCCGACCCTTCCGCGGCCCACGAGTGCCGCAGAACCGCAATCGCGTGGCTGCAGGAGCAAATGGCGACCCCGCTGCCCCGGCGGGCCACGGCTCACCGGTCGTTTTCCTGCACCGGCGGAGATTCGGCGGGCCGGGCCGTGCGTCTCCGGGACGAGCGGGGCGACTACTGGGCCGCGCAGCTGGAACGCACCCCTCACAAGGGCCAGGCGACGGTTACGGAGGTCGTCGTCGCACATCCGGAGGGGAGTTCTCCCCTGGTTCGCATCGAGGTGGTGGACCGTTCGGTGATCCCCACCGACCCCACCGGCGAGTACCCCGCCGGGATGCTTGCCGACATGGCTCAGAGGGTGCCTCTCCTACAGGGTGGGCGGACCTTGAGCCATACGCCCATCGTCGTGGAATCGGCGGAGACCATGCAGGGATTCCACCGCATGCTTGTCGATCCGGGACGCGGCATGCCCTTCGCGGTGGTTTCCGTACCTCCCGACATCGACAACCTCGATCCGCTCGAGAGGCAGTGGGTATCGCTTGCCCGCTCGCTGGCCGGTCTGGCGATCGTTTGGGTGCTTCCGCCGAAGATGACCTACCGCCTCAGCGACCTGGTGACCAAGTCCCTGTCGGTATTCCTCGGTGCCTGGAGATTCTATCGTCCCGGCTTCAATCACCTTGCTGACCGCAACCACCATCCGCTCGTTCTCAGGAACAGGATGGAAGACGAACGGGGCGTTGAGGAGACCAGGCGTCAATTCCTGAACATGGCCATCGAGGAGCGGATGCGGGCAGGCTTCGACAGCCGGCTTCCCTTGGGCTACGACGACCTGGTGCGCGAGGAAACAGCGGCGGGGCGTGGTCCGGCCAGGCTGGTCGCGTTCCTGCGGGGTTCACTGCGGAGCGGTGCGGCCGAGTCGTCACAGCCGGAGTATGCCGCCTCGCCTGCGGCAGACAGCAACCGGTTGCTCACCGATAGCCAGCAGGACCAGGGCCGGGTTGTACGGCCCACGCTTCGCGAGCCCGCTCCCGCGGCATCGGAGACAGGCACCGAGATGCCCGACGAGACTGGCCGGACGCGGCACGAGGCGCAGACGTCCACCGATACGCCTCAGACTCCGGCGAGCCGGTACGAGCAGACAAGGAGGCGGGCCGTCAGGGCCGAACAGGAGCGCGACGAGGCCCTGAACCGGGCCGCCCGGTTGGCGGAAATGGTTCGCGCGCTCGGCGGCAATCCCGATGCGGTGACCTCCTTGCCGACCGCATGGGAACAGTTCGAACCCTGGTGCGAGGAACACCTGGGCGAGAGTGTCGCGCTTTCGCGGGACGTCCGCCGGGAATTGAGCGACGCCGAGTTCGAGGATGTCGGGCTGGCTGCCCGCTGCATCCACTGGCTTGCCCACCACTATCGGGAAGAGCGTCTCCGGGGCGGCAATCCACACCGGCATGGACCCATCGGCCACATCGGCGACGAGGTCGTCAACCGCCCCTGCGACGCCGACTGCTTCGAGTGCAACTGGGGAGGCCACAGCCATCGAGTCGAGTGGTGCCTCCAGTGTGGCACCGACACCTGCGGCCCGCGCCATTCCCTTCGCATCTACTATTTCTGGGATGACGAGACACAGCGTGTCGTGGTGGCCTCGATGCCTCCGCACAGGAAGGCGACCATGGCCTGAGGTGGCCGTCGTTCGGAAGTGATTCGGTTCAGCTGCAACCCGCAGGCATCGGCCGGGTGGCCGTGTCCCCACCGCGATCCAGTGAATAGACCCTGACGTCCTGCCGGCCCAGTTCATCGGTGAAGACGCCCAGGATGGTGTCGGCCGAGACCCCGACCGCGTTGAAGCGCTCGGGCAGGACGACCGTTCCAACGCTGCTGCCTGTCTCGGTGAAGACACGCCACTCGGTGCCTGCACCGCCCTCCGGCAGCTCGTAGCGCTGCGCCCAGATGTATCCGAGGTCGTCTACCAGGAGGCCGCTGGCGAACGGCACCAACTCCGCTATCGGAGTCGCTTCGGCGAGGGTCTCGAGCATCGTTTTCTGCTCCGGACCCGCCATGTCCCCGACCATTGCGAGCATTGCGGCGACCCACTCGCTCCTGTGCTCTTCCCGGCCCGGCTCCACCTCAACCATCAGGCCTACTTCGCCGACCTCGCCCCCCATACTGTCCACGACGCGAAGGATCGGGGTGTCACTGGCGCCGGCCAGCAGACAGCGGCCCCACGCCACCCCCAGCGAACGCGGCGACAGCAACACGCCCCGGCCCATGCTCCGCCCCCCCAGTTCGATCTGGGTGGTGATCCCTCCCGGCACGCGCGCCAACACCTCGCCCACCACCCCATCGACGAGTGCGAAGAAGCCCACCGTGTCCTGGGCCACCGAATTGGCCTGGGCAGCAACGACTCGCTCGAATTCTCTCGCGAACCATCTCCCGTCCCCGAATCGACCAACCTGTGCGATCGGTCGGTCCGATCCCTGCCGCGTCAGCCGGGTATCACGTACGAAGTCACCCTCGAAGGTCCACTCCGACAGCCGCTGATGACCGTCGTCGAAGGCGAAGAGGCTGCCCTCCGGGTCGTTCACCAGGGTGGCGATGCTGCTGAATTCCCCGGGTCCCTCTCCCCGGCGGCCCATCGTCGCGACGAGGTTCCCGTCCGCGGCAAACAGGCTGATGGACAGGAGTTGACCGTCTGCAACCGCAATCATGCCAGAGGGGCCCCGCGCCACGCCCACGACGTGGACGAACCCGCCAGCGGCAACTCCGTCGACCGACCCGTAGATGGTCACGGGTTCCGCGCCGACCGTCCACCCCGCAACGTCGACCGCCGCGTCCTGGCCGTGAAGGACGCCTGGCGCCGTTGCCAAGCCGGCACCCAGCAGCAACATGATGACGACCTTCCGGCAACCGTGCGATCTCCGTGGACTGCAGGCCACTTGCCTGCCCCTTTCTCCTGAACGCGAACCCGGGCTGCGGCATCAACCGCGAACCCGGCAAGGTTGATCACCCCGCCGGGCCACCCGAACTTGAGGGCCATCGCCAAGCCCTCCCTCAATACACCATGCCGACACCGATGCTCCACAACCACCCCGCCCCCCGCCCCACCTGGCTCGTCACCC
>VXOC01000112.1 GCA_009840215.1 Gemmatimonadota bacterium
GCCTCGCCTTGAAGAAGGGCGGCCAACTCCAGTATGGCACCCGACACCGCGACCGTCACCAGGCGCGGTTGCCCAGTCACTGCGGCGTACGTGAGCGCGTCCCCGTCCGGATCCGCGAAAAAGCCAGAAAGGTCCAGGCTGCCCCGCTCCCCGACGTGCAGGGTCTGAACCGGAATCTGGCCCGCCGTCGGCGCGCGGTTAGGCGGAACGGTGGGCGCGTCTTCGCAGCCCAACAGAAGGACGGCAAGCAGCATTACTCGGCGGATCATTGTGGTGGAACCTCCTCTCCCGTGGGTAGCAATGCCCGGCTTCTGGACGTGGGTGCCGGGCCATTGCTACCGACACGCGGAAGGAAACCACGAAAGGCCCCGCCTATTCGCCGTGGTCTCGGGGAGCGACCCGTCGACCGGGATAATCGGCTGTTGTATTCGGAACGGGTGACCCGACATAGGGCCCTCCGCTGTCAGTAGCAGAAACGAGGGTACGAGGCGAACCCGAAATCCGCAAGCCAGCGCGCGTTTGTCCCAATGCAGGACTGAACGGGTGAACCGGATGCGAGCAGATCATCGGATTGTGGTCGTAGGCGTTACGCTCCGCACCGAACAGAGGATCCGCACCCTCGACGACATCCTCGCCTTGCTCAAGGAGAGCAGGGCGGCGGACATCGCCTGCCACGACCAGATGACGGGTTGCGCGTGGATCGCGCGCAAGCCTGATTGCGGCTCCCCACCACTTCGGCCTGCCGAAAGCCAGAAAGGGTTGGGTCAGGAAGGCATCTCGCCAAAATCACCGGCTGCCGGGGCATTCTGCTGACCGGCTGATCGCACAGCAACGCCGCGAGGGCGACATTAGCGACCGAGGGCGAAGCGGGCGCGCACCGGGCCTATCTGGCGGTGACGTGAGACGATTACCGCTCGGGGCTGCCGTTCTCGCACGAGGTAGCGGAGGGCGACCTTGTGGCATTTCCTTCCGAAGACGGAGGATGCGGACGAATCGGACCTGTCCGAAGGCTGCCGGTTCACAAGCTCCCGGATGGAGCACGGCAACCGCGGCGCCCATCCTGCCAAGCGGGCGGACGCGGGCTGTCTCGCGCGCCCGGCGGCCAGCCTGCCGCTGATCGTGGATCGAGTACACGGGCGTCCCGGAACCGATGGCCTGCACGCCCGCGACGCGGGCGGACGGAACGGAAGACCCGGCGATCCGATATTTCGCCTGCTACTGGTCTGCCCCGCCCGAAGGCTGACACCAACCCTTTTGCCGACAGGAGGACAAACCGACATGGGCAAAACCACGAAGAAGGCCAAGAAGCGGCATTGCGAGGGAGCGCCCACGGGGTGGCAACCACGGCGGCAAATGCTCGAAGGCTCAAGCAGAGCTGAGGAGCGAGGTGATCCGTCTGACGACGCAGACCGACCCGCCGGACGCGACCCACTGGTCGTGCCGGTCGATGGCGCGGGCGGCTGGAACGACGCACAGCTTCGTGCATCCCTGCCGCTCGCACAACGAAGCATTCCCTGAAGCGTCGCTGGAACGGTCAGGGGGGATTCACTTCACCTTCACAAAGACCAGCGTCACCGAAAGGGCTCGGGCGGCGGAGCAGAGGATGTCTCGCTCTCCGCGTCGGCCTCGACGGCCTCGACGAGTTCGTACACGGCGAGTCGCTGGACACCGAGGGAGTCTGTGATGCGAACAAGCACCCAATCCGTCCCGGCGTCGAGCACGTAGCGTGACTTGGGCAGGTACAGCGTCTTGGTCCACCTGCCGTCCTCGAAGAAATACCACACACGCTCGGATTCGCCGGGGCGCGCGTAGCGCTCCGCCCACAGTCCCCCCGCGCTCGTGGTCAGGATCGCCGACATGGAGGGGAAGATGGACGGAAGGTTGGCGGACTCGCGGTTCCACCGATCCTCGAACTCGGCCCGCCAGCCGGACTCGCCGCGTCCCGCGTACCTTTCGCGCAGTGAAGCGCGGTAGGCATCCAGGTCCGCCTGGTTCACCGCCAGTTCCGGTCCCGTCCATTCCAGCCGCTGGCGGACTTTCCCGTTCCATCCGACGAACTCGATCTCGTAGTCGTCGCCCGTGCCCATCCAGACGCCCTTGTCGGTGGGTGCGTAGACGACGGAACGTCCCCACCTTCGCGGTCCGGATATCGGTTCCAAGCCCTCCTCGACGTACGTGACGCGATCCTGCCCCGGGATGTCTTCGCGGAGGATCCGGGCACGCGCCCTTCCCTCGTCCTGGTAGATCAGCGAAACGCTCAGCCGATGAGGTCCCGCAACAAACCGATCCTTTTCGGTGTTCGTCTCGTTGCCCCAGTCGGCCATCACGAATCGCCCGTCCGGCGCGCACCTCACTGTTCGGGCCGGCCGGTAGCTCGGCAGCGTCAGCGGGAAGGTGCGGACGAGCCCGCCATCGCCATCGAGCACGGTGATTCTGCGTTGTTGGTAATCGTACACGAACACGGACTGCGCGGTCGTGCAGCCTCCGAGCAGCGAGACGGCCCTGAAATCGCCGGGACCGTCGCCCTTGCGCCCGCTGCTCCAGAGATGGGTGCCGTCCGGGCCAAACCTGCGGACCTCGTATGAACCGCGCACACCGACGATGATTCCGCCGTCCGCCGTGCGAACCGCTCCCTCGATTCTGTGAAACTCGTACGCTTCCGGCCCGTCCGCCCGGCCTCCAACCACGAAAACGGGCTCCCCGGCCGGAACCAACGTAACTTGGGGCGCCTCCTGCCGCACCGAAGCACGGGGTTCGGCCACCGCTTCGCTGGCCGCGTCGTGGCCACGTTCGGCAACGAGGACGGTCACCGCCCCCAACGCCAGTCCGATTACTCTGCTGTTCATCTCGTGTTCTCTCCTTGTCTTTTGACGGACATCGATGATCTTAGGCGGCTGCCCCTCCCGCATATCAACCATGCCCGGATGAAAGTGCAGGAGGGGCCGCGTCGGTCCGTCAGTGGAACAGGTGCCCGCTGAACAAGACCGCCGACTTCCCTTCAGCTCAGTTGCCGCCTTCGTTGCCGGGCCCGGATCCCTCTTTCTCCTCCTCTGCCTCCTCTTCCTCCGCCAGATCCCGGCACGCCTTGTACTTCAGGTTGCACTTGTCGTCCCGGCCGCCGCAGGTCCACTCGTCGGCGGGCATGCAGTCTTCGTTCTGGCAGACAGCCGTGGCCAGCGAGACATCCGCATCGCGGACATCCACGGTGGCGGGCACCATGGCCAGGACCATGGCGGTGAAGGCGAGCGTGAAGCGAATCAGCCACTTGTTCATGGAGAAGTCTCCTCTCGGATGATGTGGACGACCGTCCCGAAATGGGGATCAGCCAAGTTGCAACTCCAGTATGGCGGACGCACTTCCGCACTCCTAGAGGAAAAACCCGGAAATTCCTGCGGGAAACTCCCCGCGCCATGTAGGGAAAACCCCCTCAATCCGACCGGCAGCATACCGGAGGCTGCCGGCGAGAGGAAGCTCGACACCTAGCCCGACTGCCAGCCCAAAGTCCCAGGTTCTTGATGTCGAAAAGCGTGACCGGCGGATCGACGCAGGGCCTTACGACGCTCGACTTCTCCAAAGTACCCTTCACTTCGCACGAGAGCCGATAGGAAAACCCGGGACAACCCCGTCGCTGCGACCGCGCCGGACACGTTGGCCAGCCCCGGCGAAGTTGGCGAAATTCTCGCGCTGGCCGCGTCCGAACGCGCTCCCGTCGAACTCTGTCCCGAGTGTCCGGACCTTTGGGACGGCCCTTCGCTAATCCGCCACAGCTACAGCCCAAATCAAGCGGGTGCGATCGAGGCTCAACGCGCGTGGCTGGCGGAATAGCGGGTATTGGAGGAACTGCACGGCCTTGAATTGAATTGCCCGAAGCGCTCCACCCTCGTGAACTGTTGCTGCGGGAACTGCGCGACACGGAGGAGTTGCTAGAGGAACTTTCGAGAACGGGGCCGTGGAAGGGAAGAAGGGTGTTTCCTTCGCTCGTGAGCGTGGTTATCGTTCGGACACGACGCGGTGGACGAAAGGAGGCACGACATGCTGACCCAAGGATCGCGACTGGATCAGGGACCTGCTCGCCGCATCCGAAGATCGGATCTACGGGCGACGCGCTCGGAGCGGTCAGGCGGTGTGGAAGGCCGACTCGGCAGCATGGCCGAAAGACGTGGCGAAGATTCCTCTGATCGAACGCGGAGATCCGGCACATCAACACCAGACTCGAGAGCATATAGAGGAGAGGCTGCCATGAACCTGAGCGACGAACTCCGGCAGATCCGCGACAAGGTGGACCGGGTGATCGCGGCCTACACCTCTTGGCGGGGCGAAATGTCTGCTGTGCTGGCGGTGGGCGGTTGCGCCAGCATGATGGGGCTTTCCCCGCAAGGCCAAGCCCTGCTCCAAGGGCAGTGGGTGCGGCTCGGGGGCGATACGACTCCCATGGGCAAGGTTACGCCCGTGAGTTTCGCCCGGCGGGGACGGGCGGTGGAGCGCATCCGCTACCCCTACCGGGACGCGAGTGCGTACGTAATGATTCATTGTGACCCCGGGCTGCCGAAAATCACGGTCTTTACTTTCGATGCTCCCATCCTTCGAACCGAACCCGGAAGCGTATTGGCCGAGGGTTCGGCGCGCATCGACTTGCTCCCCCCCGTACCGATTCAATGGGTGCGCGGGGGAATAACCGTTCTGGCTGGACCCGAGCGGCTAGCCGACCCCGAGTTTCACGACCTGCGGGACGAACTGCGGGCGGGCCACAGCCTGACGGTTGCGATGCCGTCCAACGTGGGGGAGGTGTATTTCCGCTTTGCGCTGGACGGGCTGGAGGTCCATGAGCGGACATGTCCCGCGTGGGAAGGAGGCGACGGCACCGCAACCCTTGGGGGGCCGGTAACGCGTCGCGGTGTCCCGACCGCTAGCCGGGGCACCCGCGACCATGCTCCTGAAGCCCTGTCCAGGGGAGTGCTTGGCGGTCCGAGTGGCACGCGGGTGGATCGAGGCCGACAAGCCGTCACGACAGTCTGCTGGCGGCGTCCATACGCCGACTCTCATGCCACTTGTCGAGTGCGGGTGAGCCGCCTCCTGGACACGCCTCGGCAGGTTTACTTGCCTAAGAGTAGAACGGTTCCTGTACCTGCGGAGCCACTCGACGCCAAAAGGAATTGATATCGTGACGCCGAACCATCGGAAAAAGCACTGGCAGGAGACCATCAAGCGACTGCTCCGCCAAGAATTGGAATGGCACCGCAAGATCGCGGAGGCAGTCAACAAGATGCGGGACACCCGTTCACCTCAGCCCGTCCGGCCTCTATTTGCCGACACCGTCAGAGCCGTCTATGACCGGACGATCGACGATGCAACGGTTGAGCGTCTCGACGAAACCGGCAGAGGACAGCTTGCGGCCCAAGTCATTTTCCAATGCATCCGCACGTTTGGCATCGAAAACCCCGGTGTCAATGAGAAGGTCGACAACAGGAGGAATGCCACTGAGGCCATTGTTCGCGACATTCAGCATTGTTTCGCGAATGAATCTGGGGATTTCAAGAAAGGACTCGTTTCGGAACTCGTAGCGGAAACGGCGAAGAGACCCGATTAGTGTTTCCTCCGAAAGGATCACTCGCCGAGCACCCCACTTGCGCCGATGTTCGCCGACCAAGCCGTTGAGGTGTCGGCAAACCCCTTCCCAATCTACTTCTTCTCCCGCACCAGGTCCCTTTACGTCAGCCGCCGGTCCAGCATCCCCGTAGCCACCGCCTGCGTATGGGCCATCGTGTCCAGTTCCCCCACGTTCTGGTGACCCGCGAAGATGCTCATGCACCTCCGAATAGAGTTGGTGCTCATGGTCCGGTCCTTCATGCCCACCACGGCCATCTTGCCCGCCATTCACTGCCCGGTCCCGTTCAACTGCTTTCGCTTGTTGTTGCTCATCGCCCGCTTGCCCCCGAAGTAGCTCTCGTCCACTTAGACCGGACACTCGAAGACCGGAGCGATGTCCGCGAACGCCCCGCGGATTCGGTGGAGCATGAACCACGCCATCGGCCACCCCCATTTCACTCGGTACGCGTTCGCGCTGTCGCACCGGAGGCACGCAGTTTCGCGGTCCGGCCAATGGCCCCCCTCGAGCCACGCCTCCGCGTCCGCCTCGGTCGCGAACATGTCCGCCATCTCTATCACGCTGATGTCCCGGCGGTGACTCTTGCCGGACGCATTGCGGCTCATGGTGCACCTTCATACGTTGGCCGTCCTCCATCATGCTTCCCCCTTCGCAGGAGATTCCGATGAGCGATCCCCGTCACCATCAGTCGGTTCCCCTTCGAACTCATCATTCTTTCGCATGGTGTTCAGCATTCTTCAAGGAGAACTTCGCGCAGGGACCGCGTCGCCGTCAAGATCTGATCAAGACCCTAGCTGCTATGTGGCCGGGGCCGACAACGGGCCCGAGATCCCACGCGACCTAGATCGAGCCAGCTTCCCGACGAATCCGAATTCTTGCCGCTCTGGCCTAACGCTAACCGGCGTATATCAGAAGGATTCACCGTCGAAGCGAACCTCGGACGACCTCCCCCTCAGCCTATGACAGACAACGAGACTCCCTTAGTTGACAGAGGGCCCTTCCATATCAGCTAGCCGGGGCACCCGCGATCATGCTTCCATCAGCACCGGCAACGAAGGGGGCAGATGAGAGGTCGGGATCAATTTCGTTGAGAGTCACCAAAAAGCTGCGGGAGTCACAGTGTCGTCCTCGTCGAACCGGAGCCGCGCACAGAGCTGCGAATGCAGCTGAGGATCGGGACCGTTCTCGTCCTCAAGTAGCCAAGCGCCCGCAATACACCATACCGCCACATTCGGACACCACTCCTCCGCAGGAAGTGGCTGAGGCGGCGTCTCTCCCGGTCGTACTCTTCCGCCATAAAGCGGCTGGTAGCAGGGCGGAGGCTGCTCACTGGCCTCGAACACGTTGCGGATGTAGTCCATCCCACCCACCCGTGCGATATGGGTCAGGGCGCGGACGGCCATAGAATCCGTCCGGTTCTCAAACGACTCGTACCACCGAATGAAGACATCCACCGCTCCGGCATAGGGAGTACCGGGGTTGCCGGGTTCGAGTGTCGTGATGGCGGCCACGGACAGGGCCAACGACGCCCGATCCCGATAGGCGTCGTTGTCACCGCGCAGGAGCTGGAGGAGCTGGTCCGCAAACGCGTCCAATTCCTTCTCCGGGCGTGGTTCGATCGCCTGCCGAAGTAGCGCGTAGGCGGCGGCCTCCGGGGCTGTACCGAAGGGGTGATGGTATCGCGTCGTTAGAGCGAGCAGCGCCGTTTCGGGGGTTGGTGCCTGCCACTCGTCATCGACCCATATCATACCCCAGCGAACGGGTGGTAGCGGTATGGGCTCCGTACCGTAGATGTGTCTCATCGAGGCCTGAGGCTGGAAGCAGGCCACCTCGGGCGTGTCGCATGCGGGCGGCGCAGGAACAACCCGTGGAGGGGCCGTCTTGCCGCAGGCGGCAGCGGCGAGCAGGACGAGGAAGGCAAACGTAGCGACAACGGGGATCGTCTGGTCAGCGAGCGGTCCCGGTCGCCTTGGCCTATAACCACAACCGTTCCAGGACGGCGAGCCGCGAGCACTGTCCAGCCCGCGCTCATCCGCCAGACGGTCCCACAGCAGCAGCGGATGGCGCACCCGATTTGCCCCGGTCATCGAATCCCAGGCGGCAGATGCGTCACGCCCCCTCGAACGCCAAGAGCGGCCTGCCGGCCCACTTGCTCAGGCGGAAGGGTCATCGAAAGGTCGGAGGTGCGTGGAGTGAAAGCCAGTGGGACACAACCGTGGCCGCCGCCAGAGGGTGTGAGGTGTCTCCCTCCCCGAAACGGTCTGCCCATGGCGTTTCCGGCAAGGTGTACGGATCCGCTTTGCTCACGTCAACCTCATAGTCGAACGCGGCACACGCCGAACTCGACACCCCAACAGGAGCGGAAAGATGTCGAGAACTAATCATCGAGCGCTTGAATCCGAGAATGCTGCGCTTCGAGATCGCGTCGCAGCTCTCGAAGAGCAGAACCTTGTTCTCGAATCCCTTGCCGGAGACGCCGAAAAACATCTCGCGCAGTGTCAGCGGAACTGCGAGAATCTGGTGCGCCGGAATCGCCAACTGCTTGAAGAGAACGATCAGCTTGGGAGCCGCCTCTCCGCGTACGGGTACGATCCTTGGAGCGAGTCGTAGTAGCCATGGCCCTAAAGATACCATGTGCCCGTCAGCACCGCCAATCGGAGCGTTGTCCAATGAGAAGTGAGCATGAGCGGGGAGCCGGTTTCCAACGGGAAGTGAGCATGAAGCGGAGGCGGCGTACGCGTTCGTTGAGCGGACGCTGGTCCGGTTCCGCCATCACTTCGGGCTGTCGAGGGCCGGGAAGGGCCTGGTCAGGAGGTATCTCGCCAGGGTCACCGGCTACTCGGGCGCCCAACTGACCCGGCTGATCGATCAGCAGCGCCGCACGGGCCGCATCCGCGACCACCGGTTGCGTCCTCCGGCGCGTCCCTTCGCCACGGTCTACACGACCGCCGACGTGCTGCTGCTAGCCGAGGTGGACGAGGCCTTCGGCCAGCTCTCGGGACCGGCGACGAAGAGGATCCTGTGGCGCTAGTACCATGTCTTCGGCGACAAGCGCTTCGAACGCCTGGCGGAGATCTCGAACGGCCACATCTACAACCTGCGGGGCCGCAGGGCGTACAGGACCGCCCGCACCACGTTCCGGGCGACCCGCAGCGCGCCGTCGCCGATCGGGCAGCGGCGCAGGCCCCGGCCGGAGGGGCGCCCGGGCTTCGTGCGCGTCGACACCGTGCACAGCCGGTCCTCGAGCGTCTGGCCGGGGCATTCGTTGCTCCAGCGCAGCAGCGTAGACCACCGGACGAGGGACCGTCCGGTGGCGTCGAAGTACCTGTCGGCGAGCCGGGTGATGTCCCTCGCCTCGTCGAGCGCCGCCCGGCTGTGGTCGCCCGCAAGGCGCTCCAGCGGCACGAGGTCGAAGCCGGCGCGGCCGCGGCGCATCCGGCCGATGTTCCAGCCGCCGTAGCTGACCGTGAGTTTCGTGTTGGACCACGCGCACGGGTGGCCGGTCTCCAGTGTGAGCCGGCCGACGAGGTTCTCGAGCGTCGACCATGCGTAGGGAGGTGGTGCCGTGGGCGCCGGATCGGTGCCGGATCCCACCAGCGCGATGAGCGCGGACAGCCCGAACGCACCCGCGAGGATGCCGAAGGCGAACGTGCGGACCCTCATCATCCGCACACCACGCCGTCGTCGTTCGAGTCCCGCATGAACGCGTAGGTTGGATGGTCGCGCCGGACAGGGGCGATCCCGTGGGCGCGTGCCTCGGCGCAGGTGATCGCGACGTTACCGTTGTCGTCGTAGAGCGCCAGCGCGTTGACGAGTGCAGCCCCGGCGCTGGCGGCCGAGGTCGTGGCGGCCCGCAGTGCGCGCGGACCGGAGCCGGTCAGGGCACCGGTCGCGAAGATCGCGGCGCCGAGGATCACGCACGCCGCGAAGGGTGCGATCTGACGGAGGTCGTTGGTCATGGTGTGGCTCCTTCGGAGGGTGTGACGTGGAACTTGGGACCGCCCTCGACGTAGGCGGCTCCGTCAAAGGCTTTGAGGATGCGGCGGACGCGCGCATCGAGTAGTTGGGCTCGCCAAGCGGTCCGTAGACGCGCATCGGGTCGCCGAATCGCGACGCCGCGCCGGTTGCCGTCGTAGCAAATGACGATTCGGGGGCCTGGACTTAGCCGTAGCTTGAAAAAGGCACCGCCCCCGCCCGGTTGGTGGCCGGATGGCAATACCCCCCCGCAGCTCAGTAGGAAGAACACTGCTTTCGGAGGCAGCGGTCGCGGGTTCGAGTCCCGCCGGGGGGCGGTTCCTCTGGGGATTATAAAGCTAGCTGCTAGACAAGCCGGGCGCGGTTCCCCTACCTTCTAGTTTCGCGCGGACCTCCCGCGCAACCTCGCCTTCCAGCTCCCCTCGGCTGTTACAAAGGACAGTCTGTACAACAGTCGACCCCGAGACACTAGCCATACGCGAGGCGTTGATCGTCACCCGCAGATGGGCTGTCCCGTCTGATTCGTCGCGAACGTGCATGTCCACCGTCCCAGTAGGCGGCCCGCGCCAGTAGGCCAGAATCCCCAACTTCCCGCAGTCCACCCGCGATTCCCGTAGCGGCAACTCGTTGACCGCGAGGAATCCTGCGTCCGTTTCGATCACCCGGACGGGCCAGCCCCTCGCTGTCACCACATCCACTAAAGCCTGCCAGACTTCCGCTTTAGGCCGGGTGAACGACTGGACGGGATCGAAGTCGTACGTCTGGGCCGCCGTGGCGCATCCTCCCGCCAGCGTGACGGCGAACACGATAGCCGGCTTCCGTCCCGTCACTTCGCGCGCCCGTCTGGCTCCTGGCTCTTCGCACGACCACGCCACTAGCACGGGCAACAGCAGCATCCACAGGCAGCCCGCCGCCATGAGCGAACCACCAGCCTTCACCAGGTCCTTCTCGGCAGACATGGGGGGGTTTCCTCTAGTTCTAGTAGGCCGCTTGCGGGCTAAGTCTAGCCCTTGCGGGACATCAGGGGCCGCCGCTTCTTGGCCTTCTCCGCGACTTTGCCCATGTCGGTTCGTCCTCCTGTCGGCAAATGGGTAGTATCGGCCTTCGCCCGGCGGGGCGGAATAGTAGCAGGCGAAATACCGGATCGCCGG
>VXOC01000127.1 GCA_009840215.1 Gemmatimonadota bacterium
TTGTTAAAACGAGACCGCCGCCACCCTCACCGTCCCCGGCCTCCAGGCCCCCGTCGAGATCATCCGCGACCGCTGGGGCATCAACCACATCTACGCCGAGACCGAGTACGACCTCTTCTTCGCGCAGGGCTACGCGGCCGCGCGCGACCGCCTCTTCCAGTTCGAGGTGTGGCGCGCCCAGGCCACCGGCACGGTCGCCGAGATGCTCGGCCCGGACGAGCTGTGGCGCGACATCGGCTTCCGCCTCTTCAGGTACCGCGGCGACATGACCGCCGAGATGAACCACTACCACGACCGCGGCTCGACGATCATCCCCGCGTACGTGGACGGGGTGAACGCGTACATCGCCGAGACCGAGGCCGACCCGTCGCTGCTCCCGATCGAGTTCGAACTCCTCGGCATCCGCCCGAAGCGCTGGACGCCCGAGGTCGTTATCTCTCGCCACCAGGGGCTGCTGGGGAACATCGGTTCGGAACTCGGCTACGGCCGCGCGGTGGCGGCGGTGGGAGCCGAAGCGGTCAAGCGCGCCGCGAACTTCCATCCGGGCGATCCCGACATCACCCTCGACCCGGCCATCGACGGTGCGCTTCTGAGCCAGGATATCCTCGGGCTCTACAATGCCTTCCGGGGACGGGTGCGTTTCCGGCGCGATCATCTGGCCCCCGAGCACCGCGGGGATTCAGAGGCTTTGGGGAGACTGGAAGCGGCCGCGACCGGCGTGCGCGGCGCGACGGCACGTCCCGGCCCGGCGACGGAGGCCACCCGGGCTGTCGCGGGAAGGCCCGCAGACGCCCTCGGGCTGCCGGGCGCCCTCACCTGGCCGGACGCCCCAAGCTGGCCGGGCGATACCAACCGGGATGCCTTCGACTGGCCTGGCCCCGCCACCTGGCCGGACCTCGAGAGCCTCGGCTCCAACAACTGGGTCGTGAGCGGGCGTCTGAGCGAAAGCGGCTTCCCCCTCATGGCGAACGATCCCCACCGTGCCCAGTCGGCGCCGTCGCTGCGCTACTGGGTGCACCTGGTGGGCCCGGGCTGGAACGTCATCGGCGGTGGCGAGCCGGAGATCCCCGGCGTGAGCATCGGGCACAACGGGTACGGTGCTTGGGGACTCACCGTTTTCCGCACCGACGGCGAGGACCTGTACGTCTACGAGACCGACCCGGACGACCCCAACCGCTACCGCTACCGTGACGGCTGGGAGGAGATGACCGTCATCACCGAGGAGATCCCGGTGAAGGGGCAGGCGCCCCACACGGCCGAGTTCAAGTACACCCGGCACGGTCCGGTCGTCTTCGAGGACCCAGGCAACCATGTCGCATACGCGGTGCGCGCCGCGTGGCTGGAACCGGGCGGCGCCCCTTACCTGGCCAGCTTGCGTATGAACCAGGCGAAGACCTGGGAGGAGTTCGTCGAGGCGTGCAACTACTCCAACATCCCGGGCGAGAACATGGTCTGGGCGGACAGGGAGGGGAACATCGGCTGGCAGGCTGTCGGGATCGCGCCGGTCCGGCGCAACTGGTCCGGACTGGTCCCCGTCCCCGGCGACGGCCGCTACGAGTGGGACGGCTACCTGCCCATCAGGGCCAAGCCCAGCGTCCACAACCCGCCCGAGGGCTTCTTCGCGACCGCCAACAACCACCTCACCCCCGCCGACTACCCGCACATGGACGCGATCGGCTACGAGTGGTCCGACCCCTACCGCTGGGCGCGCGCCGTCGAGGTCCTCGGCTCGGGACGGCTCCACTCCATGGCCGACATGATGGCGCTCCAGACCGACTACCTCTCGATTCCGGCACGGACCCTCGTCCCCATGCTGCGGCACGTCCACCCTGCCGGTGACGATGTCGAACGCGCCCGCCAGCTGCTCCTGGACTGGGACTTCGTGCTGACCCCGGAGTCCGTCGCGGCAGCGATCTACGTGGCGTTCGAGGGGCGCCTGCGCGGCAACGTCAACGGCCTCTTCATCCCGGCGGCCGAGCGGCGCCATCTGCGCGGCATGGCCCTCACCAAGGTGATCGGCCACCTGACCGCGCCCGGCGGCGAGTTCGGCGACGACCCCATCGCCGGCCGCGACGCGGTCCTGCTCCGCAGCCTCGAGGAGGCGGTCGCCGCCCTGCGGGAAAAGCTCGGCGGCGACATGGACCGGTGGCGGTACGGCCAGCCCGATTACAAGCACGCCACCATCTTCCACCCGCTCTCCCAGGCCGCCCCGGCCGAGATCGCCGCCCGTCTCACCGTCGGCCCGCACCCGCGCGGGGGCTACAGCTTCACCCTCAACAACACCGGCGGCGGGGACAACCAGACCTCGGGCGCGTCCTTCCGGATCATCTTGGACACGGGCGACTGGGACCGCACCGTCGGCAGCAACACCCCCGGCCAATCCGGCGACCCCGCTTCGCCCTTCTACGACAACCTCTTCGAACTCTGGGCGAACGACCGCTTCTTCCCGGTCTTCTACTCGCGCGACCGGGTGGAGTCGGTGGAGGCCGAGCGCTGGGTGCTGACGCCGAGATGAGCCGCAGCCCGAAGCAGCGGTCTTCCGCACGGGTCCCGTCCGGCGCCCCGTCACGCGCCGACCCCCTTTCGTCGCACCCCGTCTTCTTCCCCACCCCCGCCGACATGCGCGCCTGGTTCGAAGCCCACCACGACAGCGCCGACGAACTCTGGGTCGGCTACTACAAGAAGGCGACCGGAATCCCCAGCGTCGACTGGCCCGAATCCGTGGACGAAGCGCTCTGCTTCGGCTGGATCGACGGCATCCGCAAGTCGATCGACGAGAAGCGCTACAGGATCCGTTTCACGCCGCGGCGGAAAGGGAGTCACTGGAGCGCCCGCAACCTCGGTCGCATGAAGCACCTCATCGAGGAGGGACGGGTGACGGAGGCGGGAATGGCCGCATACCGGGCGGTCGATCCCCGGAACCGGGAACGCGCCGCATACGAACAGGGCAACGTCCGCATGCCCACCGAGTACGAACGGCGGCTCCGGGCGGTGCCGGATGCGTGGAACTACTGGAAGGACGAGCGGCCCTCGTACCGGAAGCAGGTGACCTGGTGGGTGGTGAGCGCGAAGCGGGAGGAGACGCGCGAGCGGCGTTTCGGGATCCTGCTGGAGTCCTGTGCGCAGGGTGAGGTGATTCCGCGATTGCGGGCGATGGCGCGGAGACAGCTTACGGACTAAGTTCAATGGACTAAGTCCATATTTCAACACCGTACCCGGGAAACCACTCGATGCGTGTCTACAACGTCCACGAAGCCAAGACGAACCTGTCGCGCCTGATTCGCGCCGCCGCCGCCGGTGAACCGTTCATCATCGCGCGCCGCGGCAAGCCGGTGGTCAAGGTTGTTGCGGCCGACTCTCCGGAGCAGGAGGCCGATGGCCGCACGGGGTTCCTGGCCGGCAGGATTGCGGTTCCGGATGACTTCGACCGGATGGGATCCGACGAAATCGCCGCGATGTTCCGGCCCGGCGAATGACCGCCCTGCTCGATACCCACGTTCTGCTTTGGGCGGCCGGCTTCCCGAATCGTCTTTCGCCGGGCACGCGCGACCTGATCGAGGACGAGGAGACGGAGTTGCTCTACAGCGCGGCTTCGATCTGGGAAGTGGCCATCAAGAGCGGCCTTGGGCGCCGCGATTTCGATGTCGATCCCCGGATCCTGCGCCGCGGCCTGCTCGAGAACGGGTACAGGGAACTGCCGGTCACCGGCGCGCACGCGGCCGCCGTCGACCTCCTGCCCCCCATCCACGCCGACCCCTTCGATCGCATCCTGATCGCCCAGGCCAGCATGGAGGGCGTGATCCTCCTGACCGCGGACAGGACCGTCGGCCGGTATCCGGGCCCGATTCGGGTGATGAGAAGGTGTCCGGAAGCTCCGTAGCGGCCCGCGCGGACCCCCGCGCCGCGCCGCCACACCCGGTCCTCGAGCGGCTTCATCCCCCACCCAGCCACCGCTCCGGCCCCATCGCCCTGTCCCTCTCCCGGGGATGCCGGTTGAACCACGACACCGTCAGCAGCACCTCGGCGGCCGCATCCGCTTCCAGTCTCCCGTCCCGGTCCGCCGGCACCGGCTGGAACACCTCCTCCACCACCTCATTGGCCCGCCGCCGCGCCCGGTCCGACTTCGGCCACGGCAGGTCGGTACACGGACGGCCGCGCCGGATCAGGTAGATGCGGTCGTCGCCCTCGTAGCCGGAAACCGGGTAGACGAGGTTGAGGTTCTCCACCTGGCCGCGGAACCCGGACAGGTGGCTCCAGAGCTTCTCCAGCGTTTCCATGCGGTCGCGGATGGTGGCCGCGTACTCGAAGCGCAGGTCGTCGGCAGCTTGCTTCACCGAATCCGCCAGCTCGGCCAGGGGTGCGCGGCTGCGGGCTTCGAGGAAGGAGCGGACGAGGCGCAGGCGGCGGTCGTATTCGGCGGTGGTGCAACGGCCGGCGCAGGGTGCGAGACAGGTCCCCGTGTCGGCGCGAATGCAGCGGGGCACCCTCCCTCCCGAAAAGATCTCCAGCTGGTCGCCGAAGTGGATGGGGGTGTGGGCGGGACAGTCGCGCAGGCCGGTCGCCAGCGAGAGGTCGTGCACCGCGCGCGCCAGCCAGCCCGTCTGCGCGAAGGGTCCGTAGTAGCTCGCTCCGTCGTTGTGGACGCGTGAGACGGGGACCAGTCGCGGGGCCGGCTCCCGGGTGATCCTGATGAACCCGTACCGGCGGTCGCGCTTGTGCTGCACGTTGTACTCGGGCTGCCAGGCGCGGATCAGGCGCATCTCGCGGATCAGCGCCGCGAACTCGTTCGGCTTCCAGTCCCAGGTGACGTCTTCGGACTCGGCCACAAGGCGGGCGGTCTTGCCGGTCTCGTCCCGGAAGTAGGAGAGGAGCCGCGTCCTGAGCTTCACCGACTTTCCGACGTAGAGGATCCTTCCGCCAGCGCCGAGCCAGCGGTAGACGCCGGGGCGGTCCTCGGCCTGGGCGCGGACCTTCTCTCGGAGGGGCGAATCTGCCATGGGGACCACAATTTCGTGGTTTGTTCGGGTCAAGTCAACGACGACGCTCGACAATCGGTCCCGAATTCACATTGCGCTGTCCCGGAACACGCACTATTGTGGCCCTCCATGCAAGGGCATGGACGTTCCCTCGTTATCCGCGATCCGGTCTGGAACACGATCCGGATGGATGCCGTCGCCGTCGCCATCATGGACACGGCGGCCTTCCAGCGTCTCCGCTACATCCGGCAGCTCGGCCTGGCGCACCTGGTGTATCCGGGGGCCACCCACACGCGCTTCGATCACGCGCTGGGCGTCTACCACCTGGCGGTGCGGGCGCTGGGGATCCTCAAGGCGGGTCCGGCAGTTCCCGATCACGTTTGGCAGGGCGGACGGCTGATCCCCTACGCCGCGCTGCTGCACGACATCGGCCACTACGCCTTCTCGCACGCGCTCGAGGAGCTCGAACCCGAGCGGATCGCGGGCGACCACCAGGAGATCAGCGCACGCTTCTTCGAGTCGGAACCTCTGAAGGCGGCGCTGGAGCCGCTGGGAGAGGGTGCCGCCGAGGAGATCTTCCGCATCATCATGGGGGAGGGCGGCAACGCGCTCCGCGGCCTCGTGAGCGGCAGTCTCGACTTGGACAAGATGGAGTATCTGCGCCGCGACGCGCGCTTCTGCGGGGTGCCGTACGGGGATGTTGACGTGGAGCGCCTGCTTCAGGGTCTGGCGGTCCTGCGCGACCCGGTCACCGGCCGGTGGGAGGTCGGGTTGCGCGGCAAGGCGGTGAGTACGCTGGAGTCCCTCCTCTTCTCCAAGTACCAGATGTTCCGCACCGTGTACTGGCACCACGGGGTGAGGGCCGCCACCGGTCTCTACAAGCGGATCGTGGAGACTGCGGTCGAGGCCGGGCTGGTGTCGCCGCTCGAGCTGGTCGGCCCCACCGACGAGGAGCTGCTCTACGAGCTTTCCCGGCGCGCCGGAAGCGATCGCGGTCCGGTCGCGGCCCGCCTGGCGCGGCGCTGGCTGCCCGCACTCCGCGAACGCCGGCTGCCGAAGCGGGCAACCGAAATCCCCGCCTGGCAACTCGAAGATACGACGCTGCCCGAATGGGTCAGCGGCGATACACCGGCAAAGCGGCGTTGGGAAGACGGGATCGCCGGCGAGCTGGGGCTTGGCCCCGGCGAAGTGATCCTCGATTTCCCCGTCAAGAAGGCGATGTTTCAACTGGACGTACTGGTGGACAGGGGAGGTCAGGTGGTGCGACTCGGGCGTGAGGGGATGCCGGGGCTGATCGATCTGCCCAGGCTGGCCGAGGAGCTGTACCGCACGGCGCGGGTGCTGCGCCTCTTCACCTTCGAACGCCGTGAGGTGACGCCGGAGTGGCTGCTGGAGAAACTCGCCAGTGCCGGGAGACGCGAAAAACCGAATGCCGCCGGCACCGTAGGGGTTCCCGTATGAAACACCCGGGAACCAAATGGCGCGACGGGGTATTGGACGGGCGCCCGCGGCACGGCGGGCAACGAAAAGGGCACCGGAGGTGTCTTTGACAAACGGAGACTGCAACCTTACCATTAAAGGCTGTATATGCTACACGCGTGCGGCGCCTCCTGAATCGGCCCGCACTTGAGGAACGGGAAGAGAACCATGGCCACAAAGACACGGCGGGGACGGCGCCCGAAGGGGCGGGTGAATCCGCTTACCGGATTCGACGCCAGCCTGGACGAGCAGACCGCGCTGGATCAGTATCTGCGCGATGTCAGCCGGCACGAGCTGATCACGCCGGATATGGAGAAGATCCTGGGCGCGCGGGCCCAGAAGGGTGACGAGGAGGCGATCCAGGCGCTCGCCAAGGCGAACCTGCGCTTCGTCATCAGCGTCGCGAAGAAGTACCAGAACCGGGGCGTCTCCCTCACGGACCTGATCCAGGAGGGGAACGTGGGACTGGTGACCGCGGCCCGGAAGTTCGATCCCGAGCAGGGAGTGAAGTTCATCTCATACGCGGTGTGGTGGATCCGCCAGGCCATCCTGGCTTCGCTGGCGAACCACGGACGTCCGGTGCGCGTGCCGCTGAACCGCGCCTCGGACCTCGCGCGCATCTTCCGCGAGAAGGAGCGGCTCAAGCAGGAGCTGGGACGCGATCCGACCAGCGAGGAGCTGGGCAAGGCGACCTTCCTGACGCCGCAGCTCGTGGAGTCGCTGCAGACGCTGAACGCGGCCGAGATCCGCCTGGACGCGCCGATCGGCGACAGCGAGGACTCGCAGCTCGTGGAGCGCTTCATCACCGAAGAGGCCGCCGAGCCCGAGCTGGAGGTCGAGAACCGTCTCCTCACCGAGGCGGTGGCCAACGCGCTGGGGTCGCTGGAGCCGCGCGACGCAAAGGTCCTGAGGCTGTACTTCGGCCTCGAGGGCGAGCGCGAGCACACCCTGGAAGAGATCGGCAACATCCTGGGGGTCACCCGGGAGCGGATCCGCCAGCTCCGGGACCGGGCGCTCAAGCGTCTGCGCCAGGGGGACAAGGGCAAGGCTCTGAAGTCCTTCGCGGCGTAGCGGGGCGGGCGTCCGATCGGAACGGGCGCAACCCCGATCATGTGCAGGTGCGGACACCCCTGCGGCGGCATGGCCGTCGCGGGGGTGTTTTCGTTGGGGCGGGCACCGGCGTGACGACGGGCCAGGTGATCGAGGCCACGGGCGGCACGTACACGGTGCGCGCCGGCGACGACACGCTGGAGGCGACACTGCGGGGACGGTTGAAGCGGTCGGGAGACGTGCGCGACAAGGTGGTCATCGGGGACCGGGTGGGGGTGGTGGAGGCGTGGGGAGGCGGCCACGTCATCGAGTCGGTGCAGCCGCGGCGGACGTACCTGGCGCGCCGGACGATGGGCGGGCGCGTGGCCAAGGTGGTGGCGGCCAACCTGGACCGCCTGGTGGTGGTGGCATCGGTTGCGGACCCGCCCCCGGCCGCCGGTGTGATCGACAGGATGCTGGTGATGGGGGAAGCGGGGGACATGGAGGCCTGCGTCGTGCTGAACAAGGTGGATCTGGCGGGGGGCCGCGGGGCGGTTGGGGAGCTGGCGGCGATGTACCGCTTCGCGGGCTACCCGGTCGTGGAGACGTCGGCGGCGACGGGCGAGGGAGTGGAGGACTTCCGCGAGGTGATCCGGGGTGGGTCGTCGGCGCTGGCGGGGCCGTCGGGGGTGGGGAAGTCGACGTTGCTGAACGCGGTTGATCCCGGGCTCGAGTTGCGAACGCGCGAAGTGGGGAGGAGGTCGAGGGCCGGGAGGCACACCACGGTCTCCAGCCGGCTCATCTTTCTGGACGGGGGTGGGGTTGTGGCCGATACCCCGGGCTTCAGCGACGTGGGCCTGGGCGATGTGTCCCGGGCGGAGCTGGATCGGTGCTTTGCCGACTTCCGTCCCTTCCTGGGCGGCTGCCACTTCAACGACTGCACCCACGTGCACGAGCCGGCCTGCGCGGTCGTCGCGGCAGTGGAAGCCGGACAGATCGGCCAGGCCCGGTACGACAGCTACCGGATAATCCTTGATGACCTGTAGCGGCGGCCACGGGGCGGGTGTTGCCGGGTCCTCTGCAGCGATGGCATCTGGGGGATTCCTCCCGCCCCCGGTTGGTCCCCGGTCGTCTGATGGGGTAGAATCCCGCATGAACAGGGATCTGGTGCGTGGAGTTTTCCGGCACGGGCACATGACCACCCGCGAGGGCTCGCCGTGAATCGGGCGCGGCGCCTGATCTGGCTGCCCTCGCTCCTGGTGGGTGCGGCCGTCGCCACCGCGGTGGTGACCGGGGCGGGCGTGCTGCTCTACGACTCGCAGGGGCTGGCGCGGGAGATCTTCAATTCCGGGCGGGAGGGTTCGCTCGTCGCGCTGCTGCTTCAGGACAGCCAGGGATTGGTCCGTGCCGCGGCCGTCCTGGTCGGCGTGGCGTTGCTGTCGCTGGTCGCGGGGATCTGGATGGGGAGGGCCGCGGACGACAACGATGCCGTGCACACGGGGGTGCGTTGGTGGGTGGGACTCCTCATTGCCCTTCTCGCCGGATCGGGGTTCACCGGGTTGTGGGAACTGGTGGACGGCTTCGCCGGGACTTCACTGACCCAGGGTGTCGGCCTCGCCGTGACGGGAGCCTTGCCGGCGTATTTCGCGGGTGGGGTGTGGGGGCGCATCGGGAGCTTCGCCGGCTCGCTGGACTCGGGATCCAGAAGGCAGGTCGTCATCGGGGCCGTCACGGGTGTCGCGGTGGGCTCGACTCTGGTCCTCATGGTCCTGGGACGCCCCGTGCTCGCGGTCACCGCTTTTCTGGGGGCCGCGGTGTTCGCCTCCGGGGGCGCACGCTGCCAGGGATGGATCTTCGACCGCGTCCCCCGCCGGCGCGTTCTGTTGCGTGAAACCACCCGTCCCGGACTCCTCTTCGAGGTGTGGCACACCGCGGTGCCGGAAACGGAGGTGAAGGTCCTCTGGGATGGTGGGCGGGAACGGATGATCGATCCGCCTGTCGCGGGAGACTGGCGACTGGGAGTGGCGGGTACGCTGGACGCGCAGACCCCGGTGCTGTTCCTGGGCGCGGGGAGCTGGTTTGCACGGGAGGGTGAGGGGGCGTGGCGATTGTACGAACCGGATGCCGACGTGCGAGCGCTGGCGACGGAGGGCTTCGAATGGGATTCGGAGTCGCTCGCGGGGTCGCCGGTTCCGGAGGCTCCGGGGCACACGGCGGTGATGGATTGGGATACCATGCGTGACGGGCTGACGGACGACCTTTCCGTCGAGGAGTTGATCACCGCGCTGCGTGAGGCCGGGTTGGAGAGGGTCTGGGTACGGGGGCGCAGGGGACATCTGCCGCGGGAATTGGCAGAATCGGCGATTGCGGCAGGATACGGGTTGGCGCGGTACGTGGCTGTGGTGGGCGCCAGCGAGGGGCCGCCGCATCTGCCGGCGCGAGGGGACGAAGTGTGGTGTCTCGATGCGGACGGGGCGCCGCCGGGGTCGGTTGCGGGGCTAAGCGCGCTGGAAGGGTTCGGCGGGCCGGCCGGCCGCGGCAACGTCTGATGAAGGTTGCCCACCTGTCGGATCTGCACCTGGGCTACGCCGGGGCGGGGCCGGGGCGGGCGGGGGATGTCCTGCGCGTCTTCGAGAACGCGATGGGCCGCATCTCGGAACTCGGTCCGGACCTGGTGGTCATCGCGGGGGACGTCTTCGATCATCCCGAGGTGACCGCCTCGCCGATCGCAACGTTCTCCAGGTCGGTTCGCGCCCTGCGGGACAGCCTGCCCGGGGTGGCGGTCGTGGTGGCGGCGGGAGCCCGCGACATCCCCTTCGAGGCCGGCGCGCACGGGCCGCTCATGGTGATCGGCGCCTTGCCCGGCGTCGAAGTGGCCACAACGGCGGTGCGGCGCCTCGTTCTGCACGACGGTCAACTCGCGGTCACCCTCCTCCCCCACCCCGCGGTGATGGCCTCCCGCTCGCTGAAGGTGTCGCCCGATCGGAAGGCGAAGTGGAATGTGCTGGTGGCGCACGCGGCGCTGGCATCTGGACGCTCCCATGCCCCCGCGATCCCCCTGCAGGGCTGGGACTACGTGGCGCTGGGCTCCAGCCACGCGTACACCCGCGTGGCGGAGCGGGTGTGCTACAGCGGGTCCCTGGAGCGGGGCGGCGCCGACCCGTGGGAGGAGGCGGCGATCGACAAGGGCTTCGTCACCGCCCAGCTGGATTCGGGCGAGGTGACCCTCTGGCCGG
>VXOC01000101.1 GCA_009840215.1 Gemmatimonadota bacterium
CCACCGCCCCCGGCACCCTCAGCCCCGCCGCGTACGTGGCCGCGTCCTCCCACATTCCCGCTTCCTCGAGGCCGAGTTCCCACGCCCGTACCATGGGAGCGCACCCGGTGGCCTGCACCGAGAACATCCGCGGCCGCCCCGCCCCGATCCACCCGAGCGCCTCCATCTCGTCGAAGGCCTTCCACATGCCGATCAGGCCGGTGCCGCCACCGGTCGGATACACGATCGCGTCCGGAAGACGCCCACCCAGCTGTTCGAACACCTCGTAGCCCATCGTCTTCTTTCCCTCGAGGCGATAGGGCTCCTTCAGCGTCGACAGGTCCCACCATCCATCCTGGTCGCACCGTTGCCGGACCACCCTCCCGCAATCGCTGATCAGGCCGTCCAGGAGCCGCAGATCGGCCCCCAGGGCGCGGATCTCGGCCAGTATGGGCGCCGGCGTGTCCGTCGGCACCACGACATGGACCGGCAGCCCGGCAGCAGCACCGTAGGCCGCCGTCGAGCCCGCGGCATTCCCCGCCGACGGGATCGCCAGCTCGCGCGCGCCGAGCTCCAGCGCCCTGGAAACGGCCATGCAGAGACCGCGGTCCTTGAAGGAGCCGGTCGGGTTCTGTCCCTCGTCCTTGATCCACAGCCTGCCCACGTCCAGCAGGCGGGCCATGCGCGGGGATTCGACCAGCGGCGTGAAGCCCTCGCCCAGACTGATGCGGCAGGCCCGGTCGCGCACCGGCAGCACCTCTTCGTAGCGCCACAGCGTGGGCGGGCGGCGCGCGACGGCCGCGGGGGTGAAACGGTCCCGGATGGCGCCCAGGTCGTAGCGCGCGAGCAGCGGCCTGCCGGCTGGCGAGAGACCCATCAGTCGCTCGGATTCGAATCTGTCGCCGGTGGCGCCGCATTCAAGGAAAGCGGCGCCGGGGAGGTCGGGGGCGGGTGAGGTCATTGCGGGATCTCGGGTTGAAGGGCGCGCGAAGAGGGGGCCGATGAAAGCTGGCCCCGTCATCTTCGGGGTGGAAGCGAGGGCCGGGGCAACCCTAAATTGGCTTGACTGCGTCTTATCGGCGATGGCAGGTGAAGCAGGGCTCGCTCCGCCGGGAGCAGTCCTCGCCGCAAACCGTGCCCGCGGGCACAACAACCTGGACCCAGAGACATCGAAGCCCAACTGATTCGCCGCGCATGCGAGGGAGACGGCCGGGCCGTCCGCGCCCTCTATGACCGGTACTCCCCACGGGTGTATGCGGTTGTGCGGCGGATCGCAGGCGACGATGACCTGGCGGAGGACTACGCCCAGGAAGCGTGGATTCGGGCCATTCGGGCCCTGCCCACCTTCCGCGGCGAGGCTCGCTTCTCCACCTGGCTGCACCGGATCGCGGTCAATTCGGCGCTCCAGGCCGTCAGAAAGGAGAAGACGAGAAGGAAGCGCGAGGCGCCGCTGCCCGATGTCATCGCGGTGCCGCCCCGCATCGGCGACACACTCATGCAACGCAAACTGGAGGAGGCACTCGCCAAGCTCCCCGACGGAATGAGAAAGGTACTGATCCTGCATGACGTCGAGGGCTACACTCACGAAGAAATCGGTGCCGCCCTGGGGGTGACCTCGGGAACGTCCAAGTCACAGCTGTTCAAGGCGCGGGCGAAGATGCGGCACATGCTCAAGGGATACGAGAACGAAACAAGTCGCAAGGAAATCGAAGCATGGAGCGTTTGAATCTGGAACAGCTGGCTCGTCTGGTGGATGAGCCGCCGACGCCGGAGGAACGGGCGGTCCTGGAGGGAGACCCCGGGCTGAAGCGGGAGCTGGCCGCGCTACGGTCCCAGACCGAGGCGCTGGGCAATCTCCCTGCGGTGCTTCCGCCTCCCGGCAGTTGGCACGAACTCGAGAAGAAGCTCATGGCGGCCGGCCTCATATTCGGCCGCCGCGAAAACGCATACCTTTGGCGAAAGTGGCTGCAGGTGGCAGCCGCACTGATCGTCTTCATCGGAGGCGCGGCCGTCGGTTGGGTGACAGGCTCCGCTCCGGCAGGCTTCGGCAGCGCGGGGGCCGGGCCGGAGCCGGCGTCCTATGCATCCATCGAGGAGGCGAGCGAGGCGGTGGGCGAAGCCGCCAGACAGTACCTGGCTGCCTACGGTGGATACCAGGAATTGCAGAGTGCGCAGGGCCTGCAGGGCCGTGTCCGGGATCCCGCTGCTCGTGTGGCCGCGATCGAGACGCTCATGGCCGCCAGCCGGGCGGCCGTGGAGCAATCCCCGGGAGACCAGTTCCTGAACGAGGTCTGGGTGCGCTCCTACGCCGAGCTCGACCAGACGATCCGCCAGGTCATCGCGGACTGGCGCTGATACCGTGACCGGGCTTCCCTCCCCCGCCCGGCGGTCTCCCGGCCCGCAAGGAGCCCGTGGACTCCTCGGGATTCTCGCGGCGCTGGCCGTCACCGGTTCCGTTGTGCCTGGCGCAAGCGCCCTGCAGGATACGGTGACCATAATCGAGCGAGGTTGGATCGGGATCCGTTTCGACACGACGGTGGCTCCGCCGCCATCGGTACTGCGGAGGTCCATTCTCCTGGTCGCCGATGTCTACCCGGACAGCCCCGCGGACCTGACGGGCATCGTTCCGGGCGACCGGTTCGTCTCCGTCGACGGCAATCCGCTGACCACCCATGAAATCTGGTTGCGCTCCACCTCCAATCTCCATGCCGGGCAGTCCATCCATCTGGTTCTCATCCGAAACGGGGACCAGCACGAGGTGACCGTGGTAGCGGGCCCGGCACCGGCATTCGTCCTTCCCAACCCGCTCGACCGAATGGAGGTCGCGGCGGCGCAGTTCGACTCCATCTTCGAGGCGCTCGTGGAGTTCTCGCTGCTGGCTGAACCCTGGTCAGGGCACGCCCTGCCGGACATCACCCTGCAGGGGGGGTTCGAAGTCGATTCGACCGGGCTGACCGTGACCTTCGGTGACTCCCGGATCGCGACGGGCAGCCTGGTCGTGCGGCGGCGTGGGGACGGGAGCGGGTTGCCCGTGGTGCCGCACCCGCAGGATGTCGGAACGGAATGGCTCCCATCGGTCGGTGGCGGGGGTGCGGGGTTGGCCGGTGAACTCGACAGGCTGGCCCAGGGCCGGGTCTCGGTGCTCGTTCCACAGCGAGATGGCACGGCGCTCTTCGGAGGCGTGCTGGTCCGGGATCTGACCCCGGAGATGGGACGCACCTATTTCGGCGTGGAGAAGGGTGTCCTGGTCACCGATGTGTTCCCGATGAGCCCGGGCCTCCACGCGGGCTTTCTTCCCGGCGATGTCATCGTCTCGGTGGAGGACAAGACCTTCGAGAGCGTGAACGACTTTCGCCGCCTGCTGGTGGAACTCTCTACACCGATTGAACTTACGGTCATTCGGCGCGAGAGCCCCGTGAAGATCGTGTACCCGCGTCCGCGGGGTTAGCGCCTAAGGCACAGGGCAAGCGGTCCCCCGGCCAGAACCCGGGCTCCTCCGGTCGCGCTACTCGTACCGCAACGCGTCGATCGGATCCATTGTGGAGGCGCGCCGCGCCGGCCAGATCCCGAAGAAGAGACCGATCATGATCGAGAAGCCCATGGCCACGATGACCGCCTCCGCGGCAACCGCGGTGTCCCGTTCGTAGAGCTGGGTCACGAGTTCCGCGCTCCCGAAGCCGAAGCCCACTCCCAGAATCCCGCCCAGCAGGCACAGGACGAGCGCCTCGACGAGGAACTGGAAGAGGATCGCCTTGCGGGTCGCTCCCAGCGCCTTGCGGACCCCGATCTCGCGTGTCCGCTCGGTGACGCTGACCAGCATGATGTTCATGATGCCGATGCCGCCCACCAGGAGGCTGACGCCCGCGATGCCCACCAGGAGCATCGTAAAGGTCTCTGCGGTCTCCCCAAGGGTCTCGAGGAAGTCCGAGGCCTGCTGGATCCGGAAGTCGGCGTCCTCGGTGGCCCGAATGCGGTGTTCACGCCGGATGATCCGGTCGATTTCTCCCCAGGCCGGCTCCAGCTCTTCCGGCGAGGGAGCGGCAACGTAGAGGGCACGCAGGAATTCGCGTCCGCCCATGACCCGGTACAGGGCCGTCGAGAGCGGAATGTACACCTGCTCGTCCGGATTCTCCCACCCCATGCTGCCCTTCTCTTCCAGAACGCCGACCACCTCGAAGCGAATGCCGCGGATCTGGATCTCGCGGCCAACGAGGAGCGGCGCCGGGGTGCTCAGGGCTTCGGGAATGCCGTAGCCCAGCACGGCAACCCGCTGGCGTCCCTGGAGCTCTCCCTCGTTGAAGACGCGTCCGTGTTCGACGTGTCGTTCGTGCATTTCGAAGAAGGTCGGCCAAGTCCCGATCACCTGGTTGGAGGTGTTCCACCGCAGGTAGGAGATCTGCAGGCGGCTCTCGGCCTCCGGAGCGATGTCGTACATCGCCCCCATCTGGTTGCGGAGCGCAAACGCGTCGCTCTCCGTAAGTCGAACGCTGCCGCCGGAGACGCCTCTCCACCATTGCTGGCCCGGTCGTACGGTGAGGACATTGGTCCCCATCCTCTCGATCTGCGCCTGCACGGCCCGCTGCGCGCCCTCGCCCAGCGCGACCATCGTGATGACCGCACCCGTGCCGATGACGATGCCCAGGGTGGTGAGGAGGGAGCGAAGCGCGTTGGCTCGGATCGACGCCAGCGCGACGTTGATGGTTTCTCTGAAGATGAACATGGCCGGTGCCCTCGTTATACCTGGGGTTTCACATGCGATCCAAGCGAGTGTTAACGGGGATCAGAAGGGCCGCATGCGTTGCCGCATCCGCTCCATCTGTGCCTGCTGCCTTGCCTGCAACTGGGCCGCGCCGATGAGGGCGAGTTGCTCCCCCACCTGCAGCCCTGCCAGGACCTCGACATAGTCCCAGTCGCTCAGGCCGATCACGATGGGACGCGGCTCGATGTTGTCCGCATCGTCGATGACGAAGGCGACGGCAGGCCGGTAGGGGAGGTCGTTGCCCCCGCCCATGGCGGCCATCATTCCGCCGAAGCCGCCGCCGAAGCCACCACCGCCACGTCCGGCCCCGGCCCCGGCACCTCCACCGAAGCCACCGCCGCCACGGCCTCCCATGCCGGCGGGTCGTCCACCGCCGCCATCCTGCCGGTTACCGCCCGCGGCGGCCCCGGCCTGGTCCGCGTTGCCGCTCTCACCCGCAGTCCTTCCTCCCGCAGCGCCACCCCCGGCACCCGCTCCACCCCCCGACTGCCCGCGCATGGAGGAAAACAGCGCACGAGCCGAATCCTGGGAGATCTCTCCGGACATCATCTTCTGCCGAATCTCGTCCATCGAGGGCATGCCGTTGGTAGACGCCGCCTCACCGTCCGCTCCGGCAGCCATTGCACCTCCGGCCGCGGCTCCTCCTCCGTCCCCGGCCGCGTTACCCTGCGCTGCGGTTGCATTCCCCGCCCCGCTTCCAAACCCACCGCCGCGACCACCCGGCATTCCCCCGGCGGCCATCCTGCCGGCCCCGGCGTTGGTGCCCCCCAGCTCGGCGAACCTGGCGGCGGCCTGGCCCATCAGAGTCCCGAAGGCCTGGAAGTCGATCGAAACCGTTTCCGGATCCAGGCCCAGCACCTCAGCCGCGGCAGTGACCTCCTGCGGCTGCACGATCGCGTTGTTGGGCACGGCGAGGGTCTCGGTGCGCTCGTCCACCAGCACCTCGACCTCGGCGTTCATTCCCGGCTTGAGGAGCCCCGACGAGTTGTCGAGCAAAACGATCACAGGGAACATGGTGACGTTCTGCTGCGCGATCGCCTGCGGCTCGATCTTCTCGATGTACCCCTGGAAGGGACGGTCCGGGAACGCCTCCACGCTCACGGTGGCCGGCAGCCCCGCCGCCAGCTTGCCCACGTCGGTCTCGTCGACGAGCGTGCGGACGCGCATGTTGTCGAGGTTGGCCATCATGAAGAGCGTCGTGCCGCCCGAGACGTTCTGGGTGGCCGACTGGATCACCTGGCCGTACTCGACCAGCTTCTCCAGGATGGTGCCGGACATGGGCGCAGTAATCGTCACGTCCGTGCGCCTGAGGGCCGCCAGTTCGCGGTTCGTCTGGGCACGCACGAAGGCCGCCTCGGCGTTGGCGTGTTCCAGTTCCCGCGACTCGAAATCCTGCATGGTGATCACCTCTGCCGCGAGCAGACCCCTGCTGCGGTCGAGTTGCTCCTTTGCGAGGTCCCGCCGGACTTCGGCCACCTGGTAGTCGGCGACTGCCTGGTCCCAGGCGTTCTCCACGTCGCGCGGGTCGACCCGGGCCAGCGTATCGCCCTCCGCCACCTCGTCGCCGGAGTCGACGAAGAGTTCCAGGATCTCCCCGGAAGCCTTGGACTTGACCTCCACCTTCAGGACCGGTTCCAGCTGTCCGCTTGCTTCCGCCGTGATCCGCATGCCTCGAAGTTCCGCAGGCGTCGACTGAATGCTGATGCCATCGGTCTCCGCCGCTTCCTCGCATGCCAGGACGCCGAGCAGAAGCACGGCCGCCACCGTCCGGGCAGCCGCGACAGTCCCTCGTCCGCGGGTCATGTTTCGCGTCAGGTTGTACATCAGATTACCATCCCTTCGTTCATGAAATCACGCTCCACCAGTCCGTCCATGAGATGGACCTGGCGGAACGCCGCGGACGCGATGTCCGGTTCGTGTGTTACCAGAAGTATCGTTTGCCCCGCGTTGTTCAGGGCGCTGAGGATTTCCACGATCTCGCTCGACGTCTGCGAGTCCAGATTACCGGTCGGCTCGTCGGCGAGGAGCAGGGCGGGATCGTTGACCAGCGCCCGCGCGATCGCCACCCTCTGCCGCTGTCCCCCGGAGAGCTCCGGCGGCTTGTGGTGCATCCGGTCCGCCAGACCGACGCGCACCAGCTTCTCCTCGGCCCGCTTCTTGCGCTCCTTCGCCCGCATGCCCGCGTAGATGAGCGGCAGTTCGACGTTGTGGAGCGCCGACGCCCGCGGAAGAAGGTTGAAGGTCTGGAAGACAAACCCGATGTCGCGGTTGCGGACCCGCGCGAGCTGGTTGTCGGACAGCTCCGACACCTCGCGGCCGTTCAGCCAGTAGTTCCCGGCGGTGGGCGTGTCCAGGCAGCCGATCAGGTTCATGAAGGTGGACTTGCCGCTGCCTGAAGGACCCATGATCGCGACGAATTCGCCGCGTTGCACCGTCATGTCCACGCCCCGCACGGCCCGCACCGTCTCGGCACCCAGGACGTAGTACTTGCGAAGATTCTCGGTGCGTATGACGGCGCCGTTGCCGATCGGACCGTTGGTCGGGGTCCTCATGGCGCACCTCCGTTTACGTTGTGAATAGGTGAAGCGAAGCGTCCAGCGCGGATGCATCGCCGCTCGAATGCCGGAGGGATCCTGTTCATGGGCTGCTAGAGTTCCCTCCCCACTATCGATTCGAGTTCGGCCTTGGCGAGCGCGTAGTCGTACCGGGCCCCCACCAGGTTGGCCTCGGCCTGGTCCAGAGCCACCTGGCTGGTGATGATGTCGAGGATTGTGGCCGCACCACCGGCCTCGTAGAGCACCGTGTTCAGCCTCAGGTCCTCGATCGCGACCGCCTGGGCCTCCACGGCGATGGCGATCGCCAGCCCCTGCGTTTCCAGGGTTCGGAGTGCGGCGTCCACATCCTGCCGCACGCTGCGGCGCGCGTCCTCCTCGGTCAGACGGGCCACGCGCTGGCTCTCGTTCGCCTGGCCGAGGCTCTGTTCACGCGCGAAGCCGTCGAAAAGGGTATAGCTGCCCGAGAGGCGAAAGCTCCAGCTCGTGTTGCCACCGGTGAGCGCGCGGTCCTGGTTTGCCCACGAGTAGCTGGACGAAGCCGACAGGGACGGCAGGTACGAACTCCTGGCGGACCCCAGCGAGGAGCGAGCCACCAGGGCGGCCGCCTCGGCTGCGCGGACCGCCGGGGACACCGACTCGGCGAGCGCGATGATCTCCGGCTCGGAGAGCGCCAATGGGGCCGGGGCAAGATCGACCACATCCTCGGGGGCGACGGGACCGTCCATGCCGACCTGCCGGCCCAGGGCAAACTGTGCGGACCGAAGCTGATTCTGTGCCTGCAGGAGCGACTGGCGCGCATTCGCCAGCTCCAGGCGCGTGCGTAGCGTGTCCGATCGCTTCGCGGATTCCAGGCTGAAAAGTGTCCTCGATGTCGCCAGGCTCCGGTCGGCGCGGGTCACGCTCGCTTGCGACACCGCGACCAGGTCACGCTGGCGCAATGCATTGATGTAGAGCGTCGTGGTCTGCAGCACGACGGCGTAGCGCTGACTCTGGAGCCGCGCCTCTGCTTCCGCGCGCGCCGAAGCGCTCCGGCTCAGTTCGTGGTACTTGCGGCCGCCCTGGAAGATCTGGTAGTTCGCGCTGAGGCCCGCGTTGTACGAGTCGCTGCTGCCCTCGACGACGCGCTGTGTATTCGGATCGAAGCGGCTGGAACTGTTCACCGAGGCGCCCGAACTCACGCTGATGTTGGGCAGGAAGGACCCCCACGCACGACGCTGGCTGCCCCCGGCATTGATCAGGCTCGCCTGCGTCTGGGCCAGCTGCGGACTGTGGATCAGGGCCAGCTCGATGGCCCGCGTCAGCGACACCGTCTGCATGCCGGCCTGCGCGGCGGCCCCGGTGGCGGGAGCGGTCACCAGGAGCGCAGCGCACGCAAACCATATCGATTTCTGTCTCATCTTATCGTTCTTCCCCGCCATTGGGAGGATCTCCGTCCCGCCCATCGCGGGAGTCGTCGCGATCCCGATTCATGTTGCCGTACCTGACAGCAAGGAGCGAGTCGTAAAGGGCGCGCTGGTCTGGCGCCAGGATGGACTTGATCGAGTCGCGAGTCTGGCGGAACAGCTCTCTTTGCTTCGGCCGGTACGCCTGCTCGTACTCGTCACTCAGAGCCTGCATCTGGTCCCTGTAGTCCTCGAACTCGGTATACAGCGCCCGCATCTGGACCATGAAGTGCTGAATGATCTCGTCGACCTCGGCCCGCTTGTCGGCCCCGAGTCCCACTTCATCGATGACCATGCGCCGGTCACCCCGGTCGCGCTGCTGATCATCGCCGCCATCATCCGTCTGTACCGATGCGACCTGGCTCCTCTGCCACGCTACCCCGCCGAAAAACCCGGCTGCAAGCGTCACGACAAGGAGCGCGATCGAAAGGACACTGGCCTTTCTCATGCCTGACATCTACCGAACATTCCCTTCCACCAGGGCCATGAAGGCCACCGGGCTTGCAGGGGCCTGGCCGCTCATGACGACCGGCAGGGCCCCGTCTTCGACCTCGCTTGCGAGAACGTCTTCCAGAACCAGGGGCGGTCCCGGGTCGGCCGCATGCCGCACCTCGCTGCCGATCAGAAAGACAGCCACGGCCGCCGCGGCCACCGCCACCGGAATCAGACGCCGCGACCATCCGGAGAGAACCGCGGCCACCGACTCGCGGGCAAGCCTGCGCCGCCTCGCCAGCTCGAAGGCCGCCCGCTCCATCACCGCAGCGTGGAACCGCCCCCAGTAACCGGGCGACCGATACCCCGGATCCACGACTTCCAGCGACGTCCGCGGTTCGCGGGCGAAATCGCCGTTGGTGGAACCAAACGGGGATCCGAACCGGCCTCCCCTTCGATCTCTGTCTTCCGTGTTCATCTCAGACGCCCTTTCCGTAGTCCTTCCAATCGGACAGCTGAACTCGCAACGCCTTGCGCGCGAAGTGCAGGTGCGACCTCACGGTGCCCGAGGGCATCCCGAGACGGTCGGCGATCTCGGCATGCTTCCACCCTTCCAGGTCGTGAAGCAGAACGATCTCGCGCTGCACCTCGCTCAAAGTGCTCAAGGCCTCCTTAAGCCTTTCCCGCAGGGCTGATATGTCGGCGGCGCGCTCCGGGCTGGGCCCCGAAGAGCTGGCACTTGCCGGGATCTCGTCCCCTCGCCGCAGGCTCTCTCTGCGTATGAGGTTGCGAGAGCGGTTGCGCACGATCGCCAGAAGCCAGCCCGCGAAACGGGCCGGGTTCCGGCACTCCTCGAGCCGCTCCAGAGCGACCATGAAGGACTCCTGGGCCGCGTCCTCGGCGTCCTGGTGTCTGCCGATGACGGAAAGCGCCACGGAGTAGGCGGCCCGCTGATACCGCAGGACCAGCTCTCCGAACGACTCGCCATCGCCGGCACGCGCCTGGATCACCAGCTCGGCGTCCGAGCGTTCCCTCATTTCCTGCAACAAGACACCTGTAGCGCGCTTCCCGTTGAAGTCCCCGGGGCCCGCCACCGCCTTGGCAGGGCAGGGTTGCCCGCCGTCGGCATCGCAAGGAGGGGGCAACTCAACGGTCGTTGCGCCGCGAACGCCCGCGCCTGCGAGGTTTCCCGGCGGTGCGGGAGGACTGTGGGGATTGTCCCCCGGGGCGGTGCGCCGCCCTGGCCACCAATCCTCTGAGCACGTCTTCGTCCACGTCGTCGAGGCGCTGCGCAACCAGGTAGTGGGTGCCTTCGGGGTTGGGGCGGTCTCCGGGTGCCTCCAGGCCCACACTGAGGAGCCGGACGCCGTGCTTGCTGCCGGAGCCTGCCCTGGAAGACCCCTTGAGCAGGATGTTCCACACCTCGTTGCCGACCTCGACCTCGCGCGAGGGGGTTTCCGGGACCGGGGCATGGGTCAGTTCGCGGGCAGGCGGCGGCGTGGCGCTCCGTGGGGGGGGCGGCTTCCGGCGCCGGCCGGGTGCGCGCC
>VXOC01000272.1 GCA_009840215.1 Gemmatimonadota bacterium
TCGAGTGATGCGCCGGTGGCCCGGGTGGACGCGTCGGGACTTGTGACGGGCGTCGGCGAGGGGACGGCCACGATCACCGCCACGACGGGAGACGCCCGCGGAACGGCGGAGATCACCGTGCAGAACCCGGACCGGGCGGCGCTGGTCGCACTCTACCACGCGACCGGCGGACCGAACTGGGTCAACAGCGAAAACTGGCTCACGGACGCGCCGCTCCGGACCTGGTACGGGGTGAGTACCGATGCTTCCGGGAGAGTGGCCTGGCTGGATCTTTCCGGCAGCTTCGACCATGAAGCTCAACAATCTGTAGTCCATGGCCTTTCGGGCGCGATTCCACCCGAAATCGGCAGCCTCGCCGGCTTAGCGATCCTGAATCTCGGCTACAACCGGCTCAATGGCCATATCCCGCCCGAAATCGGCAGTCTCGCCAACCTGGCGGGGCTGTTCCTCATGCACAACCAGCTCACCGGTGCCATCCCACCCGAACTGGGCGATCTGGCGAGTCTGCGGTCCCTGTCGCTCTACAACAACGGCCTTACTGGCCCTATCCCCTCTACACTCGCCAGGCTTGCCAGCCTGCGGCGGCTGAGTGTTTTCGGCAACGACCTTTCGGGTCCGATCCCGCCCGAACTCGGCAGCCTCGCCAACCTGACGTCGCTGGGCCTCGGGGCCAACCAATTCACGGGCCCGATTCCGCCCGAACTGGGTGATCTGGCGAGTCTGCAGTCCCTGTCCCTCTACAACAACGGCCTTACTGGCCCCATTCCCGCTGCGCTCGGCACGCTCGCCGCCCTGTCGTGGCTGGATGTCTCGGACAACCACCTTTCGGGGACCATCCCGCCCGAACTCGGCAACCTCGCCAACCTGGAGGGCCTGTACCTCTCGCTCAACCAACTCACCGGCCCCATCCCGCCCGAACTCGGCGACCTCGCCAACCTGACTCGGCTGAACCTTTGGGCCAATCAACTCACGGGCCCGATCCCGCCCGAACTCGGCGACCTCGCCAACCTGACTCGGCTGACCCTCTCGGACAACCGACTCACGGGCACGATTCCGTCTACGCTCGGCAACCTCGCCAACCTGACGGGGCTCCACCTCTGGCGGAATCAACTCACGGGCCCGATTCCGCCGAGCTTTTCGCAACTGGCCGCACTTCGATACTTCTCCATTGGGGAGAATACACTTTGCGCGCCCGGGACCTCCGTTTTCGCGGCCTGGCTCCAGACCCTCGAATACCATGACGCTACGATCACGGGCTGCAACGCGGCCGACGTGGCGGCGCTCAAGTCCCTGTATGAGGCGGCGGGCGGAACCGGCTGGACCGAGTCCGGCGGCTGGCCCGATGGAGACTTCGTGGAAGACTGGCACGGCGTCACCGCAGATTCCCTCGGCCGGGTGACCGAACTCGACCTGGCCCGGAACGGACTTGAGGGTGAACTTCCGCCCGGTCTGGGTGCAATGACTCAATTGAACGTACTGCGCATCGGCGACAACGTGCTGTCGGGTCGGCTGCCGTTGACCTTGGAGCGCGTCCCTTTGCGGGAGTTCCATTACGCGAATACGGACTTGTGCGCCCCGGCGGACGAGTCGTTTCAGGCGTGGCTGGACGGAATACCGTCGCATGTGGGAACGGGGAACCAGTGTGCTCCGCTGTCGGACCGCGACATCCTGGCGCTGCTCTATGAGGCGACCGGGGGACCGGATTGGGTGCGCAACCGGAACTGGCTGACCGAAGCGCCGCTGTGGCAGTGGGACGGCATCTTCGTTGACGATGAAGGCAACGTCGTGCGTCTGTTCGCCGAAAACAACAATCTTGCAGGGTCCGTTCCCGTGGAACTCGGCAGCCTCGGTAACCTGACGGAGCTGAACCTCAGGGCAAATCAACTCACCGGCCCGATTCCGGCCGAATTCGGCGACCTCGGCAACCTCAAGGGGTTGTTTCTTGGACGCAACCAACTCACCGGTCCCATCCCGGCCGAACTCGGCAACCTCGCCAGCCTGACCTGGCTGGACCTCGGCCACAACCAACTCACCGGCCCCATCCCGGTCGAACTCGGCAACCTCTCCAACCTGACGGGGTTGTTACTCGGAGGTAACGCACTCTCCGGCCCCATCCCGGCCGAGCTCGGCAACCTCGCAAGCCTGGCGTTGCTGTGGCTGTACACCAACGATCTTTCCGGCCCGATTCCGGCCGAGCTCGGCAACCTCCCAAGTCTGACGGGACTGAATCTCACGCGAAACAGCGTGACGGGGACGATCCCGCCCGAACTCGGCAACCTCGGCAGGCTCACCGCGCTGGCGCTCGGCGGCAACGCGCTCGCGGGCGAAATCCCGCCCGAGCTCGGAAACATCACCGGACTGAAGGAACTGTACCTTTGGGGAAATGGCCTGACGGGCGAGATTCCGGCGGAACTCGGCAATCTCTCCGAGCTGGTGTTCCTGTACCTGTCGCTCAACCAGCTCACCGGCCCGATTCCCCCCGAGTTCGGAAACCTCGCCAAGGTCACCCGATTCCACCTGCAGGGGAATGCCCTGAGTGGCGCCATTCCCGGACAACTCGGCCGCCTTTCAAGCGTGGATCGGATGCTCCTGTGGGGCAACGATCTCACGGGCCCGATTCCGCCCGAACTCGGGAATCTGTCCAGCGCCAGCATCCTGTCCCTCAGCGACAACAACCTCTCCGGCCCGATTCCCGCCGAACTGGGCAACCTGGGCAGCGTCACCTACCTGAGCCTCGCCAACAACGCCCTGAGCGGCTCTCTGCCGCCCGAACTCGGCGCACTCACGACCGTGGAGAAGCTGTTCCTGGAGCACAACGACTTCGAGGGTCCGTTGCCCCCCGGACTCGGCGGCATGGCAAGCCTGAAGGAACTCGGCCTGACCGGCAATGCGGGGGTGTATGGGGCTCTCCCGGGGGATATGACCGATCTCCACCAGCTCGACGCGCTGCTGGCCGGGGGCACCGGACTGTGCGCGCCCACGGACCCCGACTTCCAGACGTGGCTGGACGGGGTATTCAAGCGCCGGATCGCCCCCTGCGCGGAGGGGAATCCGCCTGCGGCCTACCTCGTCCAGGCGGTCCAGTCACGGATGTTCCCGGTTCCGCTGGTCGCGGGCCAGAAGGCTCTGCTGCGTGTGTTCCCGACTGCCCGCAAGGCCACCAGCGTGGGTATTCCACTGGTCCGGGCCCGATTCTACCTCAACGGTCGGGAGACCCATGTGGAGAACATCCCGGGCAAGTCCAGGCCGATTCCGACCGAGGTGGACGAGAGCAGTCTCTCGAAGTCGGCCAACGCGGAGATTCCAGCCGGGCTGATCCAGCCGGGGCTCGAGATGGTCATCGAGGTCGATCCGGAGGGGACGCTTGACGAAGAGCTGGGGGTCGCCAAACGGATCCCCGAGACCGGTCGTTTGGCGGTGGATGTACGGACGATGCCGCCGTTCGATCTGACGCTGATCCCCTTCATCTGGAGCGCGACCGGGGATTCCTCGATCGTGGATCTGGTCAAGGCCATGGCCGCGGACCCCGGGAACCACGAGATGCTCTCGGAAACGCGGGCACTGCTGCCGATCGGCGACCTGGTGGTCACGGCACACGAGCCGGTGGTGAGTTCGAGCAACAGTGCGTTCTCCCTGCTGAGCCAGACGACGGCCATCCGGGCCATGGAGGGCGGCACGGGCCACTACAAGGGGATGATGTCGCCGCCGGTCACGGGAGCCGGGGGCGTTGCGCGGCTCCCCGGCCGGTCGAGCTTCTCGCAACCCTACCCTGCCACCCTGGCCCACGAACTCGGTCACAACCTGTATCTCCGTCACGCGCCGTGCGGTGGCGCTGGCGGTCCCGATCCCTCGTTCCCCTACTCCGACGGGTCCATCGGAGCCTGGGGGTACGACTTCCGGGACGGCGGCAGCCTGGTGCATCCGGCCACGCCGGACCTGATGTCCTATTGCGGGCCCGAGTGGATCAGCGACTTCTACTTCACCAACGCGCTGCGCTTCCGCCTGAGCGACGCCGACAGCGTGGGACTGCCGCATCGCGCGCCGCCCACCCGGTCCCTCCTCCTGTGGGGCGGCGTGGGAGCGGACAGCGTGCCTTTCCTGGAACCCGCGTTCGTGGTCGACGCGCGGCCCGAACTGCCGCGGGCCGACGGCGAGCACCGGCTCACCGGGCGGACCGGCGGCGGCGATGATCTCTTCTCCCTCAGCTTCGCCATGCCCGTGGTGGCCGACGGCGACGGGAGCTCGTCCTTCGCCTTCGTTGTTCCGGCGCCGTCCGGGTGGGATGGCGCGCTCGCCACCATCACGCTTGCGGGGCCCGGCGGGTCGGTCACGCTCGACGCGGACACCGATCTCGCGATGGCCATCCTGCGCAACCCCCGCACCGGGCAGGTGCGGGGCATTCTGCGGGACGTGCCGGGTCCGGGCACGGCGGTCGCGTTCGCAGCCGGGCACGGTCTGGAAGTCCTGTTCAGCCGGGGGATACCCGGTGCCTCGGCGTGGAGTCACTGACGGATCGCTCCCGCCCCGAACGCGTCACCAGCCCGTCATCCAGCAACTGCTGAAAGTGCTCCACGATCGACTCTGCCGCGGGCCGGAATCTCATCCGCAGCGCCTCTCGCGCGCGCCGGTTGTCGAACCTCAGCGGATACCCCAGGTTGCGCTTCGCCACGGCCTGCGGGATCCCCCTTCGCGGCGCCAGCATCAGCGCCACCGCCCTTGAGACGGTGTGGCGCGGAAACGGGAACCCGTCCCCGAAGTGGCCCCGCAACACTTCGGCGATCCCGATCACGCTCAGCGATTCGCTCACCAGGATGTGGCGGCCCGATGCACCCGGCATCATCCCCGCGCGCAGGTGCCCCTCCGCCACGTCGCGCACATCGACGATCGCGAACTCGAGTTCGGGCGCGCCGAAGGTGTAGTAGCCGTTGCCGAAGTCCAGCATGATCAGGACGCCTTCCGCCTTCGTGTGAGGGCTCAGGCCGGGACCCAGTACCAGACCCGGGTTGACGACCACCAGCTCCCAGCGGTCCTGGGCGCCCGCCATCTCCCACGCCATCTGCTCGGCGACCGTCTTGGAGTACGAGTAGGGCTGGTGATGCTCGTTGCTGGTCGAGTTCCAATGCCTCTCGTCGAAGCGGTCCGCGCCGAGGTCCTCCAGGTCGGCGGAGTCCCCGTACACGGCCACGATGCTGGAGGTGAGGACGACGCGCTGCACCGACGGCGTGCGGTTGGCCGCTTCCAGCACATTGCGCGTGCCCCGTGTCGCCGGCTCGACGAGATCGCGCATCGGGTCCTCGACGTCCCGCACGATGAGGGGCGAGGCGGTGTGGAAGACGAGGGTGCAACCAGCCATGGCGCGGTCGAAGCCATCGGGATCCAGGAGGTCGGCCCGGAAGAAGGACAGCGCGCCGGGGCTGCCGGCCGCGATTTCGCGCAGGTGCGCGGTTCTTTTCGGGTCGCCGGGATCGCGCACGGTCGCGTGAACGTCGTAGCCGCCCTCCAGCAGCCTCTTGACGAGCCACGACGCGACATACCCGTTTGCACCTGTCACGAGTACCGGCCCCGGGGGTGGCAAGGTCTGGTCGGACATGATCCTCCGGTCGATTGGTGACTACCCGGACGGGACACAAAAGCTACCCTGTTCGCCATTCGGGGCGAGAGAGGAGACGCGACACAGATGACATCCGCACCGGCAAAGGGCGGGAACGGGCTCCGCTTCGCCGCGAACGAGCCCCCGCCCCACCCCTTCTCCCTGGTGGTCGGACTGCAGGTCGCGATCCTGGTGACCGTCCCGATCATCATCGTCACCACGATCGTGGCGCGCGTGGCGGATCAGAGCGACGCGTACCTCTCCTGGGCGATCTTCGCCGGCATGGTGATCGGCGGGCTCATGACGATCGTGCAGTCGAAGCGGATCGGCCCGTTCGGCGCCGGCAACCTGATGGTGATGGGGACTTCCGGGGCCGCCATCGGCGTCGCGGTGCTCGCCCTGGTCACCGGCGGCCCCGCGCTCCTCGGCACGCTGGTCGTCGCGTCGGCGCTCTGCCAGTTCGGCTTCGCGGCCCGGCTGGCGCTGCTCAGACGCATCATCACGCCGCTCGTATCGGGGGTCCTCCTGGCGCTCGTTTCGGTGACGGTCATGCCGATGGGCTTCGCCATGTTCACGAGGGTGCCGGAGAGCGCCCACGCCGCCGCCGCACCCGCGATCACCGCCGTGACGATCGTGACCGTCGTCGCCCTCATGCTCCGTGCCCCGCAGCGATTGCGGGCCTGGACCCCGATTCTGGGCATCGGCGCGGGCTGCACCGTTGCCGCCTTCTTCGGGGTGCTCGACTTCGCACGGGTGGGCGAGGCCGCGTGGCTGGGCGTTCCCGCCATTGCCACGCCCGGCCTGGACCTCGACTTCGACTCCCGTTTCTGGGTCCTCCTGCCCGGCTTCCTCTTCGTCACCTTCGTCATCACCGTGCGCCAGGTGGGAGACGCGGTTCGCATGCAGCGCATTTCGCGGCGCGAACCGAAGGCGGTCGATTTCCGCCGGGTGCAGGGGGCCGTGGCCGCGTGCGGATCGGGGACGCTGCTCTCGGGACTCGCCGGCATTCCGGCTCCGTGGCCGTACGCGGCCGGCATCGGCCTCGCCGGCGGGATCGGCATCGCCGCCCGCAGGGTCGGCATCTACATCGGCGCCGTCTTCATCGCGCTCGCCTTCGTCCCCAAGATCGCCGCGCTGGTGCTCTCGATCCCGGCGCCGGTGCTGGGCGCCTACATCGTGGTCATCTTCGGGATCGCCTTCGCGCAGGGTATGCGGGTCGTCTTCCGGGACGGTCCCGAACGGCGCAACGCGCTCGTCGCGGGACTCGCCTTCTGGATCGGCGCGGGCATCCAGTTCCAGGCGATCTTCCCCAGCCACCTCGCCACACCCACCGGGCGCATGCTGGCCAACGGCCTGACCGCCGGCGGCCTCACCATCCTGCTCCTGAACCTCTTCATCCAGTACACCGGTCCCCGCCGGCACCGGACCGAGGTGCGGCTCAGCGCGGACCGGCAGCCCGAGCTCGACCGCTTCATGGTGGATTTCGCGGCCCGCTACAAATGGCCCGCCCGAACGACGGAGCGCCTCCGGGCCGCCGCCGAAGAGGCGCTGCTGAGCCTCCTTCGCCAGGAGCAGGACGAGCACGCGCCCGCGGCCGAGGGTCGCCGCCTGCGCGTGGTGGCCCGCAATCTCCGCGAGGGCGCGTTGCTGGAATTCACCGCGGCGACCAACGCCGGCAATCTGGAGAACGAAATGTCGGTCCTGGCCGAATCACCCGACCCCGCCAGCGAGCGCGACCTCTCGCTGGCGCTGCTTCGCCATCACGCCTCGTCGGTGAAGCACCACCAGTACCACAATGTCGATATTCTGACGGTGAGGGTGAATCACTCGTGACAGATTCCCGGACAGATTCGGGGTCGAATCTGTCACCAAAACGTGTGAAACCCTCGTTGCAAGCGGGATGAAAGGCGTCGAAAAAGCGTCTGGGGACAGATTCCATGGTGAATCTGTCACAAACGCGATCAAAACCGGATCCGCGCCCCCAGCTGCGCCCGCCGCGTATCCCCCAGCCCACTGCGGATCGCTCCGTCGAAGTTGAAGAGCAGCGACCCCTGCGCGGTGTCGAGCGAGTTGTCCGCGTTGGTCAGGTTGAAGACCTCGAAGACGGGCTCGACCGTGCGGCCGCCCCCCCCCGTGAACGGCCGCGACAGCTTCAGGTGCCAGGTGAAGAACGCGTTGTCGCGCCGGAGCGTGTTGCGCTCGAGGATCGAGCCGTCCGCGCAGATCCGGTCCGCCGGCTGGCTGGCCCGCTCCCCCCGACGTGCGCAGCTCTCCGAGACGGGCGACGCCGAGAGATACCGCACGATGTTGCTGAACGCGACATCCCCGGGCAGCGAGAAGGCCAGGTAGCCGGTGGTCTTGTGGCGTCTGTCCCGGTCCGACCAGCCGTACTCGGGCGCGAGATTGGAGGCGTCGGCGTAGCGGAAGGTGAAGGGGTCGCGCTCGTTGTCGTCGTCGGACCTGTCGAGGGAGAGGGTGTAGCTCAGGTCGAAGGTGAGCAGGTCGTCGAACGCGCCCTGGCCGCGCAGCCCGGCGGTGACCGCGTGATAGCGTGACCGGGCTGTGCTCTCGGCGGAGGTGAGCGCGCCGATCCCGCCGCCGCCCGGATGGGTGCCGATCCCGAAGGGCGACCCGAAGGCGGGGTCGTTCCGGTTGACGAAGCGGAAGAGGTGGTCGGTGCGCGCGTGCTGGTACGACAGGCTCGCGGCCACACCGCGCCCCACCTCGCGCTCCACCTCGCCCGCGAACGACCAGGTGCGCGGCAGCTCCAGGTGCTTCGAGGTGACGTGGATGTCGGGGAGGAAGGGCGGGGTGGTGCTCCCGTCGATGAGGTCGCCGATCGCCGGCGGCCCCTGCCCGGGCAGCCCGAAGCTGCTGCGGAAGAAGATCTGCTGGAAGGCGCCGTTCGTGGTCACGCTCTGGGCGAAGACCAGGATGGGGATGCGCGAATGGTACGCGCCGGCGTTAAGGCGCAGGACGGTGCGCTCGTCGCCGGTCACGTCCCAGGCGAGGCCGAACCGGGGCTGGAAGTTGTCCAGGTCGTCGGGGATGGTCCCGTCGGAGGGGAAGCGCGGGTCGTCGAGGTAGGGGGCGTAGAAGGTGGCCTCCGGCTCCACGGCGATCTCGGGGTGCCAGGTGCCCTCCCAGCGCAGTCCCAGGTTCAGCGTCAGCCGGTCGCTCGGCTTCCAGGTGTCCTGCACGAAGAAGGCCAGCTCGTTCACGCCGAAGTCCCCCCGGCCCAGCCGCTCCGGCGCGACGCCCGGCACCGTCCCCGACTGCAGGTAGACCAGCACCGGTCCGGTGATGTCGGTCCCCTCCGGACAGTGGCCGTTCGCGCTGTCGGAGCCATCCGAACAGGTGACGTAGCCGGGCCCCTGCGTCACGAAGTTGATGAACCCGTCGACCGAGTCGAAGATGTAGCGCCCGTTGGCAAAGCCGATGAACTGCTGGGTGATACCCGTGCGGTTGTACTCGACGCCCGCCTTGAAGAGGTGGCGGCCGCGAAGCCACGACCAGTTGTCCACGACCTGCAGGCGCGTGTCGTACGCGGGATCGATGGGGAGGAAGAAGGGCAAGCCGATGCGGAACCCGTCGGCGAAGTCCATGCCGATGTCGGGGAAGGGGCGGCCGCCCAGGGTCTCGAACTGCGGCGTTGCGGGGACGGTTGCATCCGGCATGAGGGGGCCGTCGTACCAGCGGACCCGGTCCTCGCGCGCCCACTGCAGGCGCAGTTCGTGGGACAGGGTGCTGCTGAGCAGCGACCGCCAGCTCGCGTTGAAGGCGTGCGCCTCGTCCGTCTCGATCCCGTTGGCCGAGAGTCCCCACGAGTCCACGTCGAAGGTGCCGTTCAGCTGTTCGGACCAGTTGTAGTTGTACTTGAAGGAGAGCTGGTTGCTGCCGTCGAGGTGGACATCGGTCTTGACGAGCAGGGCGCGCGCGTCGTCGGTGCGGTCGATGGGGCCGAATTCGTCCTCGAAGAGACCGGGCCACTGCGTGGTCAGGAAGCTGCGCAGTTTGGCGAGGTTCTCGGGGCTGCCGACCAGCCGGTGCTGCTGCTTGGTCTCGGTCGCCCGCTGCTGGTCGTAGGCCACGAAGAAGAAGGCGCGGTCGCGCGCGATAGGGCCGCCGAGGGTGAAGCCGAACTGGCTGCGCAGGAAGTCGGGCTCCCCGGCCTGCGCCGCAACCGGGTACGCCGCCGACACTCCGTCCCACTGGCCGAAGTAGTGCGCGGACCCGGTCAGCTCGTTGGTGCCCGACTTCGTGATCACATTCACGAACCCGCCGGCCGAGCGTCCGAACTCCGCCGCCGCCCCCTGGTTCACCACCACAACCTCCTCGATCGCGTCCTGGCTGAAGGTGAAGGCGGGCCGCTGGCCCCCCCGCTGCTCGCCGAAGAAGGGGTTGTTGAAATCGGCCCCGTCGACGATGAAGTTGTTGAAGATGCCGCGCTGGCCGCTGATGTTGAGCTCGTCGCCGTCGGGCCCCTGCGAGATCGCGACGCCGGGGGTGAGGAGCGCGAAGTCGAGGTAGTTGCGGCCGTTGTTGGGCAGGCCGTCCACGACCTCCTCGCTGAGGCGGGTGGAGCTGGTGACGTCCTCGGGGTGGACCAGGTGCTCGCGCTCGCCCTCGACGGTGATGCCCTCGAGCTCGACCGCGCCGAACCGGAGCGTCAGCGCCAGCTCTTCGCCGACGCGGAGGACCAGGCCGCGGGCGGTGGCGGCGCCGATCTGGTCGTCGGCGCGCGCGGTCACGTCGTAGGTGCCGATGGGGAGGAGCGGTCGCACGAAGGTGCCCGACGGGGTGGTCCGCACGGTGGTGCGCAGCGCGGTCTCGCGGTGGGTGAACTCGACGACCGCTCCGGCGATGGGGGCGCCGGCCGGGTCGCGAACCACGCCGCGGATCACGCCGGTGGTGGCCTGCGCCTGGGCGGCGGCGGGGTGGGGCGGCGGGGGCGTATAAACAA
>VXOC01000125.1 GCA_009840215.1 Gemmatimonadota bacterium
TTCGTATAGTTCTCGTGGGCTGGGTTTTTTGTATAATTGACAGCGGCACGCCTCTTGCCCCATAACCCCCAGTTACCTTCCAAATCCACCTTCGCGAACACACACCCGCCGGCTCCGCCCGGCACCGACACGACCGGCCCGGGGGCCGGCGACGAAAGGACAACACAATGGGCAAGATCATAGGGATCGACCTGGGGACGACCAACTCGGTGGTCGCCGTCATGGAGGGCGGCGAGCCCGCCGTGATCCCCAACTCCGAGGGCGGGAGGACGACCCCCTCTGTCGTCGCCTTCGCGAAGGACGGCGAGCGCCTCGTGGGCCAGGTCGCGCGCCGCCAGGCCATCACCAACCCCGAGAACACCGTCTTCTCGATCAAGCGCTTCATGGGCATGCGCTACGGAGAGGTGGAGACCGAGCGCAAGCGGGTCCCCTACTCCGTCGCCCGTGACGGGCAGGACCGGGTGGTCGTGAACCTGCCGAACGGCGGCAAGTCGTTCACCCCGCCCGAGATCTCCGCGGTCATCCTGCAGAAGATGCGGCAGACCGCCGAGGACTACCTGGGCACCCCGATCACCGAGGCCGTGATCACCGTGCCGGCGTACTTCAACGACGCCCAGCGGCAGGCCACCAAGGACGCGGGCAAGATCGCGGGACTCCAGGTCAAGCGGATCATCAACGAGCCGACCGCTGCCGCGCTGGCCTACGGGCTGGACAAGAAGGCCGACGAGAAGATCGCGGTCTTCGACCTGGGCGGCGGCACCTACGACATCTCGATCCTGGAGATCGGGGACGGGGTCTTCGAGGTGAAGGCCACCAACGGCGACACGCACCTGGGCGGCGACGACTTCGACCAGGTCCTGATCGACTGGCTGGTCGCCGAGTTCAAGAAGGACCAGGGGATCGACCTGTCGAAGGACTCGATGGCGCTGCAGCGGCTGAAGGAGGCCGCCGAGAAGGCGAAGATGGAGCTGTCGTCGAGAACCTCCACCGACATCAACCTCCCCTTCATCACGGCCACGCAGGAAGGGCCCAAGCACCTCAACTACCAGCTGACCCGGGCCCGTTTCGAGCACCTGGTCGACGAGCTCATCAAGCGCACCATCCCGCCGATGAAGAAGGCGCTGGAGGATGCGGGGCTCACGCCGGACGACATCGACGAGGTGGTGCTGGTCGGCGGCTCGACGCGCATCCCGAAGGTGCAGCAGGTGGTCGAGGAGTTCTTCGAGCAGGAGCCCCACCGGGGCGTGAACCCCGACGAGGTCGTGGCGGTGGGCGCCGCGATCCAGGGCGGCGTGCTCGCCGGCGACGTGAAGGACGTGCTGCTCCTCGACGTGACCCCGCTGTCTCTCGGGATCGAGACGCTGGGCGGCGTGATGACTTCGCTGATCGAGCGCAACACCACCATCCCCACCAAGAAGATGGAGGTCTTCTCCACCGCCGAGGACACCCAGACCACGGTCGAGATCCACGTGCTCCAGGGCGAGCGCAAGATGGCGCTCGACAACCGCACGATCGGGAAGTTCCAGCTGACCGGCATCCCGCCGGCGCCGCGGGGCGTCCCGCAGATCGAGGTCGCCTTCGACATCGACGCCAACGGCATCCTGCACGTGACCGCGAAGGACCGCGCCACCAGCAAGGAACAGAAGGTGCGGATCGAGGCGTCGAGCGGGCTCAGCGACAACGAGATCGACCGCATGGTGAGGGACGCCGAGAAGCACGCGTCGGAGGACGAGTCGCGGCGCGAGGCGGCCGAGGCGCGCAACCACCTCGACTCGCTGGTGTACCAGGTCGAGAAGGACTCGGGCGAGTGGGGCGACAAGGTTTCCGAGGACACCCGGGGCCGGCTCGACGCCGCGCTCGAGCGGGGCAGGACCGCACTCAAGGGCGACGACACCGCCGAGATCAACGAGGCGCGCGACGAGCTGATGCAGGCGTTCAGCGCGGCGGGCCAGGAGGTCTACCAGCAGCAGGCGGCCGAGGCCGCGGAGGAGGAAGAGGCGGCCGAAGGGGACACCACTGAGTCAGCCGAGGCCACCGTCGAAGAGGAGGGCGAAGAGGACGTGGTCGAGGCCGACTACGAGATCGTGGAGGAGGAGAAGTAGACCGAGGCAACGCAGGAGCCGCCGGCGGCATCGAAAGTTAGCGGCAGAACACCTAACTTGAACGCAGGCAATCATAAGAAGGAGCAGTAGCCATGTACGATCCACTCAGAGCCAAGGCGAAGGTCGCCCTTTCGGTGGCGGTCTCCTTCCTGGCCGGGCTGGGGCTCGCGTCCCAGTTCGGCTTCACGGAGTCTGCAGCGAGCACGTCCTCGGGCGAAGGCGGGTCCGCCCGGCCGACGCTAACGGTGCAGACGGGGCCCCGGGTTTCGCGCGAGGCCGTGCAGCCCGCGCTCGACCTGAGCGAAGCATTCGTGAACATCGCCGACGCGGTCACGCCCGCGGTCGTGATGATCGAAGCCACCCGCCAGCGCGTGCGCCGTCCCGGCCGGATGGAGCGGTTCTTCGGTCCCCCGCGCGACAACCAGCGCGACCAGGTGCCGGACTTCGTGCCGGTCGGTGGAAGCGGCTTCATCATCTCCGAGGACGGATACGTGATGACCAACAACCACGTCGTGGAGAACGCGGCGCGGATCACCGTGTCGCTGCACGACGGGCGCAAGTTCCGCGCCGAGGTGGTGGGCACCGACCCGACCACCGACATCGCCGTGATCAGGATCGACGGCGAGGGGCTTCCGACCGCTTCGCTGGGCTCGTCGGCCGAGGTCGAGGTGGGCGAATGGGTGCTGGCCATCGGCAACCCCGGGTTCGCGCGAAGCGGGGCTCCTTCGCCCGACCTGGACTACACAGTGACCGCGGGCATCGTGTCGGCGCTGGGCCGGTCGCTGCGGCTGATCAACCAGAGCCTGCGGCAGGATCCGGAGTTCACGGGGAACACGGGGTTCGCCATCGAGGACTTCATCCAGACCGATGCGGTGATCAACTCGGGCAACTCGGGTGGACCGCTGGTGAACCTGCGGGGACAGGTGATCGGGATCAACGCGGCCATCGTGACCCGAACCGGCGGCTACCAGGGCTACGGATTCGCCATTCCGATCGACCTGGCGCACCGCGTCATGGAGGATCTGATCGCGCACGGGCGCGTCAGGCGGGCCTACCTGGGGGTGAGCATCGACCCGGTCGGTGAAGCGGATGCGGAGAGCCTCGGTCTCCCCGATGTCTCCGGCGCCCTCATCCAGACCCTGACGAGGGATGCGCCGGCGCAACGCGCCGGGCTGCAGAAGTACGACGTGATCACGGCCGTGGACGGCGAGAAGGTCACCTCGGGCAACGACCTGCAGCACAAGATCGCGCTGAAGGCGCCCGGGGAACCGGTCACGATCACGGTCTACCGGGACGGACTGCCCCGCGACATCACCGCGCAGCTGGGTGAAGCGGAACTCACCGAAGACGTGGCGACCGCCCCGCCTCCCACACGGGAAGTCGCCAACCAGATCGGGATCGTGGAGGTGCGCGACATCGACTCGAGGCTTGCGCAGGACTGGCAACTGGGCAGCACCGAGGGGGTGGCGGTATGGGACGCCCAGCCGGGAAGTCCGGCGGTGCAGCGAGGCCTCACGCCGGGCTGCGTCATCCACGAGGTCGACGGCCGGCCGATCCAGGACCGTGGAGAGTGGGAAGACGCCTTCGACGATGTCGAGGACGGCGACGTGGTCTCCGTGATCGCGGCCTGCCAGGCGCCCGACGGCAGAACCGAAAGGATGTACAACATCCGCGTGCCGCGGTAACGCCGAACCTCTGCAATCGAGGGCCGGTTCTCCCCGCAGAATGGGGGGGACCGGCCCTCGCCCCTTGGTGCCCACACGCCCGGCATTACCTTTCATTACCCATCCGTCGGTACGGGTGGCTACTGCGGAGCCGCACGCCGCGGCCCGCATTCGTACGCACGGAGCACGGCGAGGAGCGAAAGTGGCGGAACTGGTAGACGCGCAAGACTTAGGATCTTGTGGCCCCTGGCCGTGGGGGTTCGAGTCCCCCCTTTCGCATTCCCCGGGGCGCGCCGCATGAGCCGCGTGAGACGGGCCACGACCCGGGGCGGCACGCGATGAGTCCCGGCGCCGCCTCCGGCCTCGAGGTGAAGGTCACCGAGGGAGAGCGCTGCCGCCGCACCCTCGAAGTGTCCGCTCCGGCGGAGTTCGTGGACCGGGAGCGGGTGGCCGCCACCCGCAAATACGCCGCCCGGATGAAGCTCAAGGGCTTCCGCAAGGGCCGCGTGCCCCCCAGCGTGATCGACAAGCGGTTCGGGCGGGCGATCGAGGAGGAGGCCGTCGAGCGGGCGGTGCGGAAGGCGTGCGACGAGGCAATCTCCACGCGCGAACTGCGTCCCGTCGACAACGTCGATGTGACGGAGGTGCGCTATCGGCCGGGAGAGCCGCTGACCTTCAAGGCGATCTTCGATGTTTGGCCGGAGGTCCCGACGGGCCGACTGGGCGGTTTTCGGGTGGAGCGGCCGCCGGTCGAGGTGCCTGAGGGAGCGGCCGACCGCATCATCGAGCGGCTGCGGGGCGAGCAGGCGGTCTGGGAAACGGCCGAGAACGGGAGGCCCGAGGCGGGCAACGCCGTGACCGTGGTGATGACCCGCCTGGACGGCGACGAGAGCGATGGAGACGCCAGCCGGGAGTACGACCTCGTCCTGGGTGAAGGGCAGGCCCTGCCCGACATCGAAGACGCGATCCGGACCCTGACGATCGACGGGGAGGGGGACTTCGACGTCACCTTCCCGGAGGACTTCCCGGACGAGAACCGGCAGGGCGCCCGGCACAGGGTGCGGATCCGGCTGCTGTCGCGGCGCGTTCCCCGCCTGCCCGAGGCGGACGACGCCTTTGCGCGGTCGGTCGGGAACTTCGAGGATCTGGACGACCTTCGCGGCCGGGTCGGAGAGGACCTGGAGCGCGAGGCCCGTTCCCATGCCGAGGCCGAGGTCAACAACCGCCTCATGCGCATGGTCGTGGAGGCCAACCCGTTCGAGGTCCCCGAGTCCATGGTCGAGCGGTACACCGACGTCGTGCTCCGCGAGGCCGAGGAGATGGAACCCGAGGAGCTGGAGGGGCTCAGGAAGGAACTCCGGCCCGCGTCCGAGTTCGCCGTGCGGCGGGACCTGCTTGTAAGCCGGATCGCCGAGGAGCACGACCTGCACGCTTCGTCCGACGAGGTGGGAGCCCAGATCGAGGCGGTTGCGCGGGAACGCGGAGAGCCGGTCGGCCGCGTGCGGGCCCGTCTCCGCAAATCGGGCGCACTCGACACCCTTGAACGGCGGCTCACCGATGCGAAGCTCTTCCGCTTCCTGCGCGAGCAGTCGGAAATCACCGATGTTTCATGAGATTCACAGGAGTGATTGACCCAATGTCCACATATCCGCCCTACGTGATCGAACGGACCAGCCGGGGCGAGCGCAGCTACGACATCTTCAGCCGGCTCCTGATGGACCGGATCGTCTTCCTGGGGAGTTCGATCAACGACCAGGTGGCCAACGTGATCGTGGCGCAGCTGCTGTTTCTGGACGCCGACGATCCCGACCGGGAGATCTACCTGTACATCAACACCCCCGGCGGGAGCGTGTACGCCGGTCTCGCGATCTACGACACCATCAATCACCTGCGGGCCCCCGTCTCCACCTACTGCGTGGGGATGGCGGCGTCGATGGGCGCGCTGCTCCTGGCATCGGGGCAGAAGGGGAAGCGGAACGCGCTGCCGAACTCGCGCATCATGCTGCACCAGCCCTCGTCGGGGTACCAGGGTACGGCGGCCGACATCGAGATCGCCGCGAAGGAGATCCTGGGGACGCGCGAACGGCTCAACCGCATCCTGGCGGAGCGGACCGGGCAGACGCTCAAGAAGATCAACGCGGACGTGGACCGGGACCGCTGGATGAGCGCCGAGGAGGCGGTCAAGTACGGTCTGGTCGACCAGGTCCTGTGGAAGGGGGACGGCCGCAAGGCCGCCTCCAACTCGAAATAGGAGGCGAGCATGTCGAGCGACAAACATCTTCGCTGCAGCTTCTGCGGCAAGTCGAAGGAGTCGGTCAAGAAGTTCATCTCCGGCCCTTCGGTCTACATTTGCAACGAGTGCATTTCACTTTGTAACGAGATCCTCGCGGAAGAAGAGGAGCGAGAGGGACAGGACGCTGCTGCGACGACACTTACGCCGCGCGAGATCAAGGATTTTCTCGATGACTACGTGATCGGGCAGGAGCAGGCGAAGCGCTCGCTCGCGGTCGCGGTCTACAACCACTACAAGCGCGTGCACGGCCAGGGCTCGCTCGACGACGTCGAGATTGACAAGGCCAACGTCCTCCTGGTGGGATCCACGGGTGTCGGCAAGACGCTGCTGGCGCAGACCCTGGCGCGCGTGCTCCAGGTCCCCTTCACCATCGCCGACGCCACCACGCTGACCGAGGCCGGCTACGTCGGCGAGGACGTGGAGAACATCCTGGTGCGGCTGCTGCAGGCCGCCGACTTCAACCTGGGCGACTGCGAGAAGGGGATCGTCTACATCGACGAGCTGGACAAGATCGCGCGCAAATCCGAGAACCCGTCGATCACGCGCGACGTGTCGGGCGAGGGGGTGCAGCAGGCGCTGCTGAAGATCCTCGAGGGCACCGTGGCGAGCGTGCCGCCGCAGGGTGGCCGCAAGCATCCCCAGCAGGAGTACATCCAGATCGACACGCGCAGCATCCTGTTCATCTGCGGCGGGGCCTTCGAGGGACTGGACAAGATCGTCGAGACGCGGCTGGGCAAGCGCCAGATCGGGTTCGGGGAGGAGGGCGACGCGGATGCGGAGGTCGCCGACAACGGCTACGGGCCCGACGACGACCCCCTCACCTGTCTCGAGCCGGAGGACCTGCAGCGCTTCGGGCTGATCCCCGAGCTGGTGGGGCGGCTGCCGGTCACGGTGGCGCTGGAGGACCTCGATCAGGAGTCGCTGGTGCGCATCCTTCAGGAGCCCAGGAACGCGCTCGTCAAGCAGTACCAGAAGATGTTCGAGCTGGAGGGCATCGGGCTGACCTTCGACCCGGGCGCCCTCAAGGAGATCGCGCGGCGGACCTTCACGCGCGGGACCGGCGCCCGGGGACTGCGCGCCGTGATGGAGAGCATCATGCGGGACGTGATGTTCGAGTTGCCGTCGCGCGACGACGTGCGCGAGGTCGTGGTCACCCCCGAATGCGCCGGCGGGAGCGTTCCGCCGCTCCTGGTCCTGACGCCCGAAGCACAACGGAAGGAGGCTTAGCGGCCCGTAGCAGCTTGTCGTCGGGCGGCCCGGGGCGGATCCATGCCCCGCTTCGGCCGTGCGGCAGCTTCGCGGCGGGCCGCCCGCAAGCGCGATGGCGACCCTGAACCGGCTCGACGGCACCTTCGAAATCCCCGCCGAGTTGCCGGTCATCGCGCTTCGCGACCTGGTCTTCTTTCCGTATATGGTGGTGCCGCTGCTGATCGGGCGGGCACCGTCGGTGGCCGCGCTGGAGGCGGCGCGGGGCGAAGAGGGACTCGCGCTCCTGGTCGCGCAGAAGGACGCTACGGTGGACGAGCCGGAGCGCGACGATCTGTACAGCGCGGGGACGGTGATCCGGGTCGTGCAGGTGTCGCACCTGGCCGACGGGACCGCGCGGGTGGTGATGGAGGGGATGGGGCGGGCCCGCGTGGAGCGCTTCCTGCCTTCCGAAGCCGGCTACCGGGCCGAGGTGGCGCTCCTGACCGAGTGGGAGTTCGAGCTCGACCCGCCCGAGGACCCGCAGCTGGAGGCGCTGGCCGCGGCGGTCGGGAGGATGTTCCGCGAGTACGTGCGGCTCTCGAACCGGATCCCCAACGAAGTGATCGCCGCCGCCGCCGAGATCTCCGACCGCGTGCGCCTCACCCATCTGATCGCGGGACATCTCGTCATCGGCACGGCCGAGAAGCAGGAGCTGCTGGAACAGACGGACACCGCGACCCGCTTCGAGATCCTGCGGGAACTTCTCGGGCGCGAGGTCGAAATCCTGCGCATTCAGGAGAAGCTGGACGAGCAGATCCGTATGCAGACGGACGCAGGCGCTCCCACAATCCCCCTCGAGGAGCAGATCGGGTCGCTGATTCCGGAACCGGGCGGCACCGACCCGGAATGGGACGAACTGGAACGGAAGATCGGCAGCACCCCTCTGACCGCCGAGGCCCGGGACCGGGTCGACAAGGAGTTCGACCGGCTGCGCAAGCTGAACCCGGTCGCCCCCGAGGCCGCGGTGATCCGCAGCTACCTGGACTGGATCCTGGCGCTCCCGTGGGAGCACGAGACGGCGGACAGCCTGGATGTGGGGCGCGCCGAGGGGGTCCTCGAAGGGGAGCACTACGGACTCGAGGAGGTCAAGGAGCGGATCCTGGACCACATCGCGGTGCTCTCGCTGGTGGGGAAGCTGCAGGGACCGATCCTGTGCCTGGTGGGGCCGCCGGGGGTGGGGAAGACATCGCTGGGGCGCAGCATCGCGCGGTGTCTCAAGCGGGAGTTCGTGCGGGTGAGCCTGGGGGGCGTGCGCGACGAGGCCGAGATCCGGGGCCATCGCCGCACCTACGTGGGCGCTCTGCCCGGCCGGGTGCTCCAGGGGATCCGCAAGAGCGGCTCGCGCAACCCGGTCTTCCTCCTCGACGAGGTGGACAAGCTGGCGCGGGATTTCCACGGGGATCCCGGGGCGGCGCTGCTCGAAGTCCTCGACCCCGAACAAAACCGCGCCTTCACCGACCACTACCTGGAGCTGGAGTTCGACCTCTCCAACGTCCTCTTCATCGCCACCGCCAACACCCTGGGAGAGATTCCGGCACCGCTGCGCGACCGGATGGAAGTGATCCGCCTGCCCGGATACCTGGACACGGAGAAGAGGGTCATTGCGCGGCAGTTCCTGTGGCCCAAGCAGGTCGCACGGCACGGACTGGAGCCGTTCCACCCCGAGATCACGGGCGAGGCGATCGACCTGATCGTGGCCGAGTACACGCGCGAGGCGGGGGTGCGCGAACTGGAGCGCCGGCTGTCGCGGGTGGCGCGCAAGCTGGCGCGCGGGGTCGCGACCGGCGAGGTGCGGGACCCCCGGCGCGTAGAGGCGGCGGACCTGAAGGAGCTGCTGGGGCCGCCGGTGCACCTGCCGCCGAGCCGCGAGGAGGGGGCCGACCGTTCGGGGATCGCCTGCGGGCTGGCGTGGACGGCGGCCGGGGGCGAGGTGATGGAGGTGGAGGTGGCGGTGGTGCCCGGGTCGGGGAAGATCCAGCTGACCGGAACGCTGGGCGACGTGATGAAGGAGTCGGCGTTCGCGGCGGTGACCTATGCGCGGTCGCGGGCGAGCCGGCTGGGGCTCTCCGAACAGTTCCACAGGGAGGTGGACATCCACATCCACATCCCCGAGGGGGCGACGCCCAAGGACGGCCCCTCGGCGGGGATCACGATCGCGGTGGCGCTCATCTCGGCGCTGACCGACACACCCACCCGGGCCGACCTCGCGATGACCGGCGAGATCACGCTGCGGGGACGGGTGCTCGTGGTGGGCGGGATCAAGGAGAAGGCGGTGGCGGCGCTGCGCGGCGGGATCCGGCACGTGCTGCTTCCCGCGAAGAACGTGATGGATATCGAGCGGCTTCCGGACGAGGTGCGCTCGGGCGTGGAGTTCGTCCCCGTGGAGACCATGGACGCGGTGTTGCGCGAGGCGCTGGCGGGGGAGCGGGCCAGGCGCGGAGGAAAGACGGCCGGCGCCCAGGGGGTGGGCGCACGACCCTCCTGACGTAATGAGAAGGTTACATTTTGTCATGTACAGTATACATTTTGTCCCTCCTACGGACCGGCAGCCGTGATCATCCGCAGCGTGGAGTTCGCCGGATCGGTGGTCGCCAACGACCAGCCCTTTCCGGGTGACCTGCCCCAGGTCGCCTTCGCGGGGCGTTCCAACGTGGGCAAGTCGTCGCTGATCAACCGGGTGCTGGGAAGGCCGCGGCGGGGGGTGGCGCGGGTGTCGGCGTCGCCGGGGAAGACGCAGGCGCTGAACTTCTACGAGGTGAACGGGTCGTTCTTCCTGGTGGACCTGCCGGGGTCGGGGTACGCGAAGGCGCCGAAGGCCGTGCGGGCGGCGTGGCGGGTGCTGGTGCGGGGGTTTCTGGCAGGGAGCGAGCAACTGAGGGGCGTGGTGTACCTGGTGGACTCGCGGCACGCGCCCACTGCGGGGGACCTGGAGTTCGTGGGGTATCTGGCGGAGACCGGGGTGCCGACGTTGATTGCGCTGACCAAGGTCGACAAGCTGAAGGCGAGGGACCGGGAGAAGGGGGTCGCGCGCCGGGTGACGGAGCGCCTTGGTGTTGCGGAGGACCAGGTGGTGGCGAGCTCGGCGCGGACCGGGGAGGGATCGGAGGAGCTTTTGGACGCCATCGTGGCGCTGTTGGAAATGGAGGCGGGATCGTGAGCAGGATCTTACGGAGGATCTGTTGGCAGTGTGCTTTGGCCATGGCGGTGGCGGGGTGGGCGGGATGCGCTCCCGCTCCAGCGC
>VXOC01000016.1 GCA_009840215.1 Gemmatimonadota bacterium
GGCGGGTGAGGTCTATTCAAACGGGACCTGTCGTCACCTTGGGGGGGGGCTCCGCACCGCGGCCGCGTGTGCGAACACCGCCGGCAACCGCCCAATGACGCGACGCTGATCGCCACGCGTTAGATTCCTTCGCCTCGGACAAGATGAGGAGGATGACATGGTGACCCAGGAAAGTCTGTCGAGAATCAGGACCATCGTGGAGGGCGCCTACGCCCATCATTTCGGCGCGCACCAGACGGAGCTGACCCTCGAGCCGTTCGTGGATCACTACGGGTACCACATGGTGGATGTCGTCTTCGTGTTCGACGAGATGCCGCCAAGGTTCGGGGGCAGGGAGATCGTGGATTTCGAGGGGCAGGTGGATGACGAAATGATCGAGGAGAATCTGCTCATCGACACCGGCTTCCGTTACCAGCTGCGGGCGGAACTGGATGAGTTGATGGCGGAGGACGAGCGATGAACCCTGACCATTGGCTCGACGCGGCCACGCAGCTTCTCCGGCAGTCACGCCGTCTGAGCCGGAAGCCGGGCGAGTCCAGGGGACGGGGATAGCTGGCAACCGGGCCCTCCCCGCGCTAATGTAACGGGCCCCATCACCCGATCAGAAGACCGCCCACAGCACCGAGAATTACCATGAAAAAGGGCCTTGTCACGCTCGCCGCATCCCGCATCCCCGGCCCACTCGCGGCCCTCTTTGCCTTGGCCGCCGCGACCACCTTCGCCACACCCGCTGCCGCCCAGCTCACCACCCCCGAGGAGCAGTTCGGCTACCGCATCGGCACCGACTACCAGCTCATCAACTACCAGGGCCTCACCGACTACTGGCAGCTCCTCGCCCGGCAGTCGGACCGCATGACGCTGGAGTCGATCGGCAGGACCGAGGAGGGGCGTGAACAATGGATGGCGACGATCACGTCTCCCGCCAACCGCCCGAACCTCGAACGCTACAAGGAGATCGCGCGGCGGCTCGCGCAGGCCGAAGGCATCACCGAGGAGGAGGCCCGCGCGCTCGCGGCCGAAGGGAAGGCCGTGATCTGGATCGACGGGGGACTGCACGCGAGCGAGCTGCTCGGCATTCAGCAGCTCATGGAGCTCGTGTGGCAGATGGTGAGCCGCGACGACCCCGAGACGATGCGCTTCCTGGACGAGGTCATCCTCCTGGCGGTGCACGCCAACCCGGACGGCCACGCCCTGTACGCCAACTGGTACATGCAAAACGACGACCCTCTCGAGCGCTCCACGCGCGGCATCCCCGTCCTCTATCAGAAGTACGCCGGCCATGACAACAACCGCGACTTCTACATGGCCTCGCTCGCCGAGAGCGAGAACATGAACCGGGTCATGTACCGCGAGTGGTTCCCGCAGATCGTCTACAACCATCATCAGACCGGCCCGTCGGGAACGGTCATGTTCGCGCCGCCCTTCCGCGACCCGCCGAACCACAACCTCGACCCGATCATCATCACCAGCCTGGACCAGGTCGGGTCGGCCATGCACCACCGCTTTGTGGTCGAGGGCAAGGGCGGCACCACGATGCGGAGCGGCGCCGGCTACTCGACCTGGTGGAACGGCGGCCTGCGCACCACGCCCTACTTCAAGAACATGATCGGGCTGCTCACCGAGACCATCGGCCACCCCACACCGATGGCGATCCCCTTCCTGCCCAACCGCCAGATCACCCACGGCGACCTGCCGCTCCCCGTCACCCCGGGCACATGGCACTTCCGGCAGTCGGTCGACTACTCGCAGACGGCCAACCGGGCCGTGCTCGACTACGCGTCGCGCAACCGCGAGCACCTCCTCTTCAACATCTGGCGCATGGGAATGAACTCGATCGAGCGGGGCAGCCGCGATTCGTGGACGGTGCTCCCCAGCTGGATCGACCGGGTGGCCGACGAGGTCGGCGCACGGGGTTCACAGGAGCAATACGAGGAGTATCTGCGCGACCCGGACAAGCGCGACGCGCGCGGCTACATCCTGCCGGCCGACCAGCACGACTTCCCCACCGCGACCCGCTTCGTGAACGCGCTGCTCAAGGGCGGCGTGAAGGTGCACCGGGCGGTGGCCGACTTCAGCGTGGCCGGGAAGGACTACCCGGCGGGCTCGTACGTGGTGACCGCGGCACAGGCCTTCCGGCCGCATGTGATCGACATGTTCGAGCCGCAGAACCACCCGAACGACTTCCAGTACCCGGGCGGGCCGCCGATCGCCCCGTACGACAACGCCGGGTGGACGCTGGCGCTCCAGATGGGCGTCGAGTTCGACAGGATTCTCGACGGGTTCAGCGGTCCCTTCGAGGAGATCGATTGGCTGGCCGACCCGATGGCGGGGGTTGTGGCGGGGATCGAGTCGCCGGTGGGCTATGTGGTGGACCATGTGAACGCGGCCTTCACTGCGGTGAACCGGGTGCTCGCAAGCGGCGGACAGGTGTTCTGGATTGAGGGGACACTCGACGCGGAGGGCATGTCGCTTGGTCCGGGGGCGTTCTATATCCCCGCGAGGGCCGTTGCGCGATCGCAGGTCGAGGAATGGGCCAACGAGCTGGGCGTCACCTTCTACGGGGTCGCGGCCGCGTCCGCGGGCGCCATGTTCGAGCTGACCAACGCCCGGGTCGGCCTTTGGGACCGATACGGCGGCTCGATGCCTTCCGGGTGGACGCGCTACATACTGGAGGACTTCGAGTTCAACTTCGAGGTGATCTACCCGCCCGAGATCGACGAGGGTTCGCTGAACGACCGCTTCGACGTGATCATCCTGCCCGACGGCGCGATGGGCGGCGGGCGCGGCTTCCGCTTCGGCGGCGGGCCCGGCGACGACTTCCTGGCGACCCTGCCGGATTCGCTGCGCGCACGCGTCGGATCGCTGAGCGACGACACGAGCCTGCCCGCGCTGCGCGAGTTCATTGAGAACGGTGGCGCGGTCATCGCGATCGGGTCGTCCACCGCGCTGGGACCGGATCTCGGCCTCCCCCTCGCCAACTTCATGGTCGACGACAACGGCCGCCCGCTCGGCCGCGACGACTACTTCACCCCCGGCTCGATTCACGACATCCGCGTTGAGCACGTGAGCCCGATCACGCACGGACTGGGCGACCGGGTGCGCGTTCTGCACAGCCACAGCCCCGTCTACCGGATCGAGGACGGCGCGGCCAACGTGCGGCGCCTGGCCTGGTATGATTCGGCGACGCCGCTCGTCAGCGGGTGGGCGTGGGGACAGCAGCACCTGGAAGGCGGCACCAGCATGATCGAGGCCGACATCGGGTCAGGGAAGCTCTTCCTCTTCGGGCCGAAGATCACCTTCCGGTCCCAGTCCCACGGAACCTTCCCGCTGCTCTTCAACGGCATCCACTACGGGGCGGCGAAGCGGCCGGGGCCGGTGAGTTGACGGGGCCGCCGCCAGCCCGCGCCGGAGGATCCGCCGAGCCTTGACGGAGCCCCCCGAGGCGGCGCCGACCGGCAAATCATCCGATATCCCGGCCGAGACGCAACCGGAAGGAGAGCCTCTGAACCCATTCGAGGCGTTCCGTGCGCGCACGCTCATACCCTGGATGATCCTGGGGGGTGTGCTTCTCCTGGCGTCCGTATACCTGGTATCCCTGTTCACGCCACTGGATCCCGGCGACCCGGCGACCGGAGACGTCCTGCGCATGCTGTCGCTCTACGGCGCTCTGCTGCTGGGGTGGGTCGTGTGGGTCTGCCGGCGTGCCGGGGTCGGCCTGGGCCGGCTGGTGGGCAGGATCCCGGCGGGGCACAGCTGGTGGACTACTCTGGGCCTGTTGATCGTGACCATGGCCTTCTCGGCCGGGTCCTGGGGGATCTTCGCGTACGGCCTGGCCCTAGCCGCCCCGGGTGTCCTCGAGTTTCTGCTCGAGGCGGGCGAGCGCATGCCCGACGCGCCGCTCGCCTACCAGGTGGCCGTGGCAGTGGTAGCCGTGGTCCTCGCGCCGGCAATCGAGGAGCTGCTCTTTCGGGGAGTCCTGCTCAATCGCTGGGCGGCGAAGTGGAGCGTCGCCAGGGCCGTGGTGGCAACCTCGGTCGCCTTCGGAATTCTGCACGGGAATCCGGTCGGCGTCACTGTGGCGGGCCTTGTCATGGCCGTCCTCTATCTCAGGACCGGGACGCTTCTGGTCCCCATCGCCTTTCACGCCACGAACAACCTCATCGCCACGATCCTCGAGTTCATGGCGGGTCCGCTGGAGCCCGTGGATGTGGCGGCCCAGATTCAGGAAATCCGTGACGGGGCGCTCTGGGCGATTGTCATCGTGGCCGTGACGCTTCCGGTGCTTGTGTGGTACCTGCGGCGGAATTGGCCCTCGCGGGAGGCACGAATTCCGTATCTTACGGATTATCGGGCGACGGATACCCGTGGAATTGCGGAAAATCCGTAAATTCTGTACTTTGAAAGCATGTCCAAACCAACCGGATCATCCAACCGCTCGCGGGTTGTGAGCGCCACCGAGGCCGCGAAGAAATTCGGCGAGGTCCTGGCGCGGGTGCGCGAGGAACGCGCGGTCTACGTGGTGGAGCGGCGCGGAAAGCCGGTCGCCCGGATCATCCCGGTGGAGGACCGGGTCTTCACGCTGGCGGACTTCGTCGAGCTGATTCGTTCCGGCACGATCCCCTCTGCGGGGGCGGAGTACGCGCGGGCGGTGGAGGAGGGAATCGCGTTCTTCAACCGGCCCGAGGTGCCGACGAGTCCTTGGGAACGCTACTAGACGCGAGCGTCCTGATCGCAGCGGAGCACGGACTACTCGCTGAAGACCGAGTGTTCGCGAACCCCGGGCGGCAGCACGGATCAATGGCCATTGCCGCCATTACCGCGGCGGAAATACTCCATGGCCTTCACCGTGTAGGTGGTTCCCACCGCGTAAGAGCGGGAGAATTCGCCCGGTTCTGGATGGAGGCGCTGCCCGTGATTCCCTTCAATCTTGAAATCGCCAGGGTGCACGCGACCCTCGGGGCCCACCTGGCCCGTGCCGGCACTCCACTCGGCGCGCACGACCTGATGATCGCGGCCACCGCCGTGCACCTCGGCTACCGCGTGGCAACCCGTGACCGGCGCAGCTTCCACCGGGTCGACGGCTTGGCGGTGGAGTACTGGTGAAGCCGAAGCCGGGCGGCCGGCGACCCGAATGACCCGCGTCGCCGCAATCGACGCCGGGTCGAACGCGATCCGTTTCGTTGTCGCCGACTTCGACGGACCGCTCTCCTACACCGTCGTCCACAAGGTCCGGGAGCCGATCCGGCTCGGTCACAACGTCTTCACCGAGGGCGGCCTCGACGAGGACACCATGGACCTCGCGGTCGCGGCCTTCCGCCTCTTTCGCCGGCATATCGACGCGCTCGGTGTGGAGCGTTTTCGCGCCGTCGCCACCAGCGCGACCCGCGAAGCGGCGAACCGGGACGTGTTTCTGGACAGAATCCACGCACGCACCGGCATCACCCTGGAGCCGATCAGCGGACAGGAGGAGGCGCGCCTCGTCCACCTGGCCGTCGGCAGCCGCGTCGACCTGGCGGAGGGACGCTGGATCCTGGTCGACCTGGGGGGCGGCAGCGTCGAGGTGTCCCTGGTGGACGAGACCGGCATCCTCTGGAGCGAATCCTACCAGGTCGGCACGGTCCGCCTCCTGGAGACCCTGACGGCCGCGCGGGGCTGCCAGGACTCGCTGCTCGCCTGGGTGCGCCTTCAGCTCCGCCCCCTCACCATCCCCCCTCCGAACGGGTATCCGGGCCCCACCGCCTTCGCCGCGACCGGCGGCAACATCGAAGCGATCGCCGGGCTGGCCCTCAGCTACCTGGATCCCCTCAAGATCGCGATCCTGCCCTCCAACCGGCTCGACGCGGTGATCCACATGCTCTCCGAGATGACCGTCCCGGAGCGGATTCACGAGCTGCAGCTGCGCCCCGACCGCGCCGACGTGATCCTGCCCGCGGCGCTGGTCTACCGGCACTTCGCGCAGATGGTGGGGACGGGACAGACCGTGGTGCCGAGCGTGGGGGTGAAGGAGGGGGTGTTGCTGGATGTGGCGGCGGGAACGCCCTTGGGAACGTCAGCCGACCAACTAACGCCGCCAGGCCGCGTGGTCCGGGATGCCCCGGCTGAATAGCACCTCGAGTCCTCGGTCCAGGGTACGAGAGATCCGGGCAATCTTCTCGGGCGAGGCCGCCCGCAGGATCCCCCGAATCTGGCCGGTTCGGGGATCTCTCAGGATCGCCATGCCGCGATCGCTGGCTCTGTCCAGACTCACCGACCCTTGCGGTCCGGACAGCGTGATGCTCGCCAGGCGGCCGGCCCAGTCGGCCTGGGCGGGAAGTGCAAACACGAAGGACGGAGACCCACCGTCCGATACCTCCTGCATGTCGAAGCTGAACGCGAACAATTCCTCGCCGTTGCCGGTCCGTCCGGTGATCGAGTACTCGCCGGAACCAGCCGGGAGAAAGGGCGGCGCATCCACGACGAACGCCGGTTCCAGGAACGGGTCGTCGTTCTCGTCGAGGCCGCCCCACACCAGGAGTGATTCCGAGGAGCCCTCTGACGCGGAGACCGGATTCAGCCGGTACAGGAACGCTCTGGTGAAGCTGTAGTCGCTGATCCAGGCCGGGTCGCAGTACGACAGCAGGTCCTTGTGCGAAGGCGGAACTACGCTGCCCCCATCCCGAAAGTCGTATCCCCAGGCGCTGATCGACCCGGTTGGCGACGGGAACGACGGGTCCGGGGCGCCGGCGCCCCCACAGGGCGCGTGAAGGAGGCTCATGTTGTGGCCCAGTTCGTGTGCAATAACCGTTCCGAGGGGAAGTGAAAAGCTCGAGAATCCGGGAGTATGCGCCACCCCGGTAGCCCCTGTGGCGTTGGTCATGGTACCCATGTAGTGACCCGACCCGCCCTCCATCACCCGGATCGCGTCCACAGCTCGGAGGAGTTGGTCGATATTGTTGGTTGGCGTCCACACCGGGTCGTGCACCTCGACCTCGAAGTCTCGGACGGGTAGCCATGTGCGGGTTTCCCAAAAGAGGGAGTTCTGTGCCGTCATGCCATCCGTGATGTCCAGGATCGACGAGTCCGGCTGCGCCTCCCAGAGGAATGGAAGGACAGTCAGTCGCATCGTTGGCATCTCTCTCACGTCAACGGCCTTGCGGCCGGTTCGCGGAATGCGCCGCTGCAATCCGAGGCCCGGGTCCAGTGTGTTGTCGGGATCGATCTCGAGCACGATTTCCAACCCCGGCTGCACCAGCCACCCGGGTACTTCGGCGTTCGCCGACCTCGACAGCTCGCCTTCCCGCACATCCAGCGGAATGGTCTCCGAGCCGCGCGCAATGTCGATCACGTGAACCTCCGAGCCGTCGTGGTAGAACCTGGCACGCACGGGTGGGATCGTGGCAACCGTTGCCTTGGGCGCGGTCACGAAGACCCGGAGCAGCGCAGCCTCGTCCGCGAGGAGCGGCACCGGGTACTCCAGCGATTGCACGACCTGTGTCAGGTAGGCATGCGACCGGTCACCGGTCGGACAGGATGAGACTCGCCAGTGGCGCACGGTTTCCAGCCATTCCCGGAAACCCGCGGCGTCGGGTGTGCACAGTGCCGTGCCGCCTGCCAGGAACCACTCCATCGGCCCCAGAGATTGCAGACTCCCGGGGAGCACGCCGGACATCCCGGCGTTTCCCGACACTATGAAATACTCCAGCTCTGACAGACGGCCGAAGGTCGCAGGCAGCGGACCGGTCAGATCGTTGTTTGCCAGATTCAGGACGGCTACGGACGAAAGATCACCCAGTTCCGGGGGAATGCGTCCTGTCAGCCCGTTGTTGTGCAACCACACATGCTCCAGCGTTGCCAGCTTCCCCAACTCACCCGGAATGGGGCCCCTGAGGTCGTTGCCCGATAGATTCATGACGATCAGCCGGGAGAGGTCCCCGAGCTCCGGCGGGATGGCGCCCGTGAGGTGATTCGATCCCAGATACAGCCTTTCGAGCTTCGAGAGCCGGCCGAGTTCCGGTGGGATGGGGCCACGCAGATTGCTTTCTGACAGAGCCAGGAACTCCAGCTTCGACAGTTCGCCGATTTCCGGTGGAATGGAGCCGGTCAGGGGCGATCTCTGCAGCCACAACACTTCCAGTTCCGACAACTGGCCAAGCTCGGCTGGAATCCCACCCGTCAGTTGGGTAAAGAACAGGTAGAGTGATCGCAGGTTGGCCAGGTTGCCGAGTTCGGGGGGAATCGGCCCCCTCAGCGGGTTTGAGCCAAGCCGAAGTTCTTCGAGGAGGGTGAGCCGGCCCAGCTCCGGGGCGATAACCCCGGTCAAGTTGTTGTATTGCAGATTCAGGGAAGTCACGCGGCCGTCGTCATCAACGCCCACCCCGTGCCAATCCTCGAGAGGTGCGTCGCTCAGCCAGTTGTCGCGATTCCACCAGTTCGCGCCGCCGGTGGCGTGGTACAGGCGCGTAAGGATGTCCCGATCCGTCACGGCGGCACACTGCACGCCCGTTCCTTCGTGTACCGCGATCGTTTTCAGCCATGCGCCGAAAGCCGGGTCGTCGGGGGTGCACAATTCGGTGCCGGCATAGCGAAGCTCCCGAAGAGAGAGGGCCGTGAGAGACAATGGCATCTGCCCCGCAAGGGAATTGTCCCCAAGATTCAGCCTTGTCATTGCGGCCATGTGACCCAGGCGGGCAGGGAGTTCGCCGGACAAACCGTTGCCCGCGAGGTCGAGCGCGGTCACCCTACCGAGCGAATCGGTCTCGACCCCAGACCACGCACCCAGGGAGGGGCCCGCCAGCCAGCCTTCCGAATCGGTCCAGTCCTCGCCACCCGTCGCCTGGTACAGCGCGTCCAGGGCATCCCGGTCGGAAGCGTTGCAGAAACGCCCTCCAGGCACGCGCCCCTCCGCCCACGCCACGAAAGCCGGAGTGCCGGGCAAACACAGGTACAGATTCCGGTAGTCTGGCACAAAAGCGTTGAAGATGATGATACGCGAACCGAGGAGGCTCCGTGGAACGGGGCCGTGCAGGACATTGCCCTGGACAGCCAGGTTCTCGAGGCGGTCGGTCGCCAGCTCGGGGGGGATCTCGCCGCTCAGGTCGTTGTTGCCGAGGTCGAGCCAGCTCAGCCCGATGAGGTTGCCGATTTCGGCCGGTATCTCGCCGCTCAGCCTGTTGCGGTCGAGGCGCATGGTGATCATACGGGTGAGACGTCCGACCGCCGGAGGGATCGGACCCCTCAGTGCGTTTCTGCCTAGCCACAGCCTTTCCAACTTGTCGAGGTTGCCGATCTCCGGCGGGATCTCTCCGCTGAGGGTGTTCCCTGATACATCCAGGCGCCGCAGTTCCCTCAGGTGTTCGATTTCGGATGGAATCGAACCAATCAGGTTGTTCGATTCCAGCTCCAAGGCAATGACTCGGCCCGCCCCGTCGGTAGTGACGCCGTACCAGTGACCCACCGGCGTACCAGTAAGCCAGTTGGTATTGTCGGCCCAATCCGGTCCTCCGGTTGAACCAAAGAGCGCGACCAGGGCACCGCGGTCCGATTGTTGCACCACCGTGACATCGGCACTTCCCGATGCCGCCCCGGAGGTTGCCGTGATCGGTGCGCGGCCTCCGGTCACGCCTCGCACCACCCCGGACTCCGTCACCGTCGCGATGGACTCGTTGCCGCTGGCCCATGTGACTTCCGCGTCTTCGACAAGCGCGCCGTTCCCGTCCCACGCCGTCGCCGACAGCAGGAGCGAGTCCGACACCGACAGAACCGCTTCGGAGGGTGTCAGGAGGACGGTCGTAACCGTGGTCGCCACCGTCACCCTGGCACTCGCCGACGCCGAGCCCGCCGTAGCGGTGATCGCCGCCTCGCCCCTGCCGATTGCACGGACTAGGCCGGTGGAGTCGACGGTCGCAACCGATTCGTCGCTGGACGCCCAGCTGATTCCGGCCCCCGGTATCGCCACGCCCTGCCCATCCGTCGCTTCGGACGAGAGGCGCGCGGTGTCGCCGGGCGACAACGCAATCTCGACCGGCGTCACGGTGACCGCGGCGACTACCCGGCCGACCCCGATCGTCGCGGACCCTTCTATTGAATCCGCCACCGCCGTGATCGTGGCCTCGCCGTCCCACACGGCGCGCACCAAGCCGGCCGAGTCCACCACCGCCACCGCCGTGTCACTCGATGTCCATGTGAATACGGCGTCCGCGAGGGCGAATCCGTTGGCGTCCTGCGCCTGGGCGGTCAGCCGCACCGTGTCACCCGGTTGCAGCTCGGCCTCGGTCGGCGCAACCTCCACGACGCTTGCCTCCCGCACCACCGTAACGGTAGCAGTCCCCGATGCGCTGCCCGCAGTGGCCGTGATCGTCGCGGCTCCATCGCCTGCCGCGGTGGCCACACCGGAGGCGTTGACCGTCGCCACGGCCACTTCGCTGCTTGACCAGGCTACCGCGGCGCCGGCCATCGCATCGCCGTACTGGTCGATGACCTGTGCCGTGAACCGGACGCTGTCGCCCAGGGCCGTGAGGGTGGCCGACGGGGGACTTACGGTCACGGTGGTGGGGCGGTCTGTT
>VXOC01000103.1 GCA_009840215.1 Gemmatimonadota bacterium
TCAAGGCCCCAACTCCCCACAAATCCGCTGCAAACTTGCCCCCTCCACCCCACCCCCCAGCGAATAGCTCTCGTCCCCACCATGGACCACGACCTTGCGGTCCGGCCTGACATCCTCACAAGCAGTATGGAACCCACGCGAGACCTTCGGAACAGAGCTCCGCTTGATCTCGATCGCCCACACCTCACCCGCCCCGAGCTCCAGCACCAGGTCGATCTCCGCGCCCCCCACCGTCCGGTAATACGAGCACGACACGTGTGCAGGCATGCCACTCAGAATGTTCTCGATCACAAACCCTTCCCAGCTGCCGCCCACGACCGGATGCCCGAGCAGCGCGTCGAACGACTCGATTCCCAGAAGCGCGTGGCAGATTCCGCTGTCGCGCAGGTAGGTCCTGGGGGCCTTGACCAGCCGCTTGCCGACGTTTCTTCGCCATGACGCCAGGCGCCGCACGAGGAGGAGGTCGACCATCAGGTTGAGGTAGCGTCCGACGGTGCGGCCGCTGATCCCCAGAGACCGGGCCAGGAGGGCGGCGTTGAACGGTTGTCCCTGATCGTGGGCCAGCATGGTCCAGAAGCGGCGTAGCGTCTCCCCGGGAATCCTGGGGCCGAGGGCCGGAATGTCGCGCTCGAGGTAGGTGCGAATGAAGTCGAACCTCCATTCGAAGCTGTCGGGGTCGCTCGTCGCCAGCAGACTGTCGGGCATTCCGCCGCGATGCCAGAGATCGTCCGCATCCAGGCCGGCCGCTTCCCGAATGTTCAGGGGTTGCATCTCGCAGTACGCCACTCGCCCCGCGAGCGTCTCCCCGGTCTGCCGGAGAAGATCGATCGACGCTGAACCGAGGAGCAGAAAGTGACCGGCGCGCCGGCCCTCGCGGCGGCGCTGGTCGATGATCCCCCGCAAGGGCTCGAAGAGACCGGGGACTCTGTTGATCTCGTCCAGGATGACGAGCCGGTGGGAATTGTGATCCGCGCGCCCCACCCGATCCGTCCGCTACGGCGGCCGCGTTGAAAGGTGATCCAGATCGAGCGGGTCGCTCTCGACGTAGTCGCGACCGGTCAGGTCATCCAGAGTTAGGACCACGCCGTCCACTCGGACGAAGCGCCCGAATGTCGACTGCGGCCGGGGCAGAGCTGTCAGGCAGTGCTCCCAAACCTGGGGCTGAAATGCTGACTCGTCGTCATCGCGGATGAACCAGAACGTCAATTCCACGGCGTCGGCGTCCCAGGACGGGGCCGCTCTAACCCGGATTTCGCGGAGCGTCCTGAGGGCACGCCCCTCATCGCTCTGCTTGTCGTGTTTCTCTGACATCCGGTCCGTCAGCGGTTTGGCGAACTTCACAAAGTCGTTTGGGAACGCCGTCCTCGCTCGCTTGCGTGCCAGTGCGAGGGAGAAACGACGCGTCTCATCGTCCGTCCGGCATCCCTGGATCCGCTCCCAAACTGCCACGACCGCCTTCTCGACCGTCATCACTCGGTCGAGGTCGGCCACGAGGCGGAGGTCGGCCACTCCCGGGATGAAGCCGTAGTTTGGCCTTCTGCCCCGCTCGATCTCTCGGAGTACGAGAGCATTCACTTCGACGAGCGGACTAACCTCGGCGAACGGGCGATCAACGCAGCTTCGAACGAGGTCGCAGGTCTGCGTGAGGACCGCGAAGCCGCGCACGGGCATCTCGGCGTTCTCGGCTCCCTCGGCGACCGCCGTTCTACCGGCGTCGGTCAGTGGATTCTCGACGTTTGTCCGATACAGAAACCAGGCGTCCTCAACGACGCAGTCGCCCTGACGCCAAGTCGCGATTCTCTCGTCGACCTGCTCAATGCCGACAGCGTCAGCTGCGCCCACGCCGCTGGCCCCTTGCGGTTCGAGCGGCGCGTCCGCGCCCCGGTTCCTGGTGTACGCGGTCGCTCTTCGCGTCGTGGAGCTCGTCGGGCGGGAGGGGCTTACGCGCCGTCCGGGCCGCTTCACTGAGCGGGGTTAGCACCGGGACGAGGCGCTTGCGCCCTCGACCAAGCGCTGACCGTGCTTCCCGAAACCGCTGCTCCGCCAACATTTCGAGCGCCGTCGTGCCACCACGGGCATCGAGCAGAGCCGCACACGTGCTGCGCGCTGTGCCGCGGTCGGCATATCGGACGACATCCAGCACACGCATGAGCCGCTCGTGGTTGGTGGCGTTCAACGGCTTCCCACTGGCCCAGAAGTGGACGCTGCGACGCGATACCCCGAACAGCCCAGCGAGCTGCTTCCAAGTCAGGCCGGAGATTCGACGCAGTTCAGAGACGGCCTTGCGGGTAGCCTCTGTCTCGATCTCCATCTGTGTCGCCACCGCGTCGCGGCTCGGCCCGCTAGCAGTCGGATCGGATTCGCGTGTGTACGGGTCCCCCCAGATTGCGGTAGGCTCCGCGGACGACGTGCCGGCGACCGACAACGCACCGCTTACCATGATCACCGACAGCGACCGGCGATCCCTGATCCCGGCGCGACCGGCAAAGGATGTCGTTCCGTCACTGACGGCCGACTCGCGTAGCAGGGATTCGAGGGTCATGGCTCACCTCCGTACCGTCGCAGAAACTCATCCGTTACCGCCCAGCGGAAGATGGCATAGATGCGTTCGGCGAAGCCTCGCGCCTGCTCCACCACGGAGTCGACATCGAGCCGTCGGCTGCCTGCCTGAAATGACTGGAACGCGTCGGTATCAAGGATCCAACTGGGCTCGTCGATTGCGTCAAGCGCGCCAGGGTCAATCGTGCTACGCGGTGCCAGCAGTCCCCAGCGGGCGGTAATCTGACCCGCGTTTCCGGGCAGAATGAACACGTTTTCCGAGACGGCGTGTTGAGCGCGCACGGAGAGTGGCGATCCCAGAATGCCCGCCACTTCCGGCCGAACGAGTAGGGGAAGGGCGCTCAGGTTCTCCCCGAACACGCGATCGACGTAGCGAACGCCGAGGCGATCCAATACCTGCGGATCGACGTGCTCCCTGAGTGCTTCCAAGACAAACCTCAAGCGCTCCATGAAGTCTTCACGGCTCGTGTATTTCGTGGTCTCCAGCGCGAGGAAGTCGGGAGCCAAAGTTACACGCCATGCCCCTTTCGCTTCGTTGAAGCGCCACAGGGTGTTCGAGCGTGTGTCGACCACTCCCTGTGAGCCAAGGACGACACTGCGTCCCTCCTCTGGACGCAGCACCGGGTAGAACGCCCGAATGGCCTCTTGAAACGACGCGATGAACTCCCGCTTCTCCAACGACGCGATGAGCGGAAAGCGCACTTGGGCGATGACCCGTACAAGTGGCGGGTCAGTCAGCGGTACCTCGGGCGGGGGTGGCCCCGCCAAGGGCGTGTCGGCAGCATTCACGTGATGGCTCGTGTTGTCGATGAACGGCGTGGCTATGCGGTCTAGAGAATCATACCGCACGTTGCTCCATTTGTGAAGTAGAGTGTGAACTGGACCCAGAGGGTTGCTCAACTCCCGGTCCACGTCGACTCCGACCCTGGAACCAGGTGGAGCGTGACGGGCCACATACCCAGGCGTAAGCGCGTGATCAGCGCCGATCACGGTCGCCTCCTGACCTCCGAAGGATGGTAGGGCAGCACCGTGTCGGCGACGTTCCAGGTCGAATCGTGCCGTCGTAACGTCCGTCTCGGACCGAACCACACCTTCCCTGCTGGTTCAATCCCCAGCCGAGAAGACAATTCGGGTTCGACTCCGCTCGTAAGGTAGGCCAGACGTACATGGACGGACTTCGGCCGCCCCCGTAGCTCGGTCGCGATCTCATCGTAGCTCGAGAGTTGGGTCAGGGCCTCGAGACAGTCCAGCACACTCGACCAGCTCCGGACAGCCGTGGGGCGAGTGGCCAAGTGGACTAGGACGGTGGCCGGTCGCTGGACCGGAAGACCTCCAACGTGAGCTGGATCCAGATGGGCGGTGTGCCGCAGAACGCGGTACTCGCGTCGGAGTGCCGGAGGAATGGGTATTCCGTAGGGCAACGCGACTTCACCCCGGTCAGGAGATCGCTCGGCCAGATCCTGGATCCACAGCGCCGACCCAAGGGCCAGGGCCGCGGGGAGATCTTCGCGGGAGGCCGAGAGGAGCGCTTTGAGTGGGAGGAGTGGGTCCGCGTCAGGGATCGCGCCGGCGCGATCGGCCGGTGCGAACTCCCAGGCGCCCCGCACCGGGGTGCGAAGCAGCCATCCGAGCCGAGCGAGGCGGTGAGCGACAATCCTCCCAGGAGTCTTGAGCCCCTGTTCCTCGGCAATGCGGGAGATCTCCTCGAGGGTGACGGTGGGTTTCCGCTCCAGTTCGAGGTGCTCGACGAGCGCGGCAAGCGAAGGCGGGATGGATCTGGCCATGACGTCGACTCGGGGGGAGCGTCCTGTTTGTTTGGGGAGAAGAAGGAAGTTAGGCCCCTGTAAGCCTCAGTGTCAATACGGGGACGATTGTTACTGAATCAGTAACATAGGCCCGTCACGTGACACCCTGTGGCTGAGACTTCCCCCCGGTCCCGAACTGGAATCCAACGCGGCCAGTATGTCCCGGAGCTTGCCCACATGCTCCGGCGCCGTGAACCCGCGCGTCATAGTATCTTGCTTGAAGTCGCGGATGGCGCTGGTGCTGATGCTGCGTCCGAATCGCTGGGAAGACACGATGCCCGGACCGAAAATGAGGAGGCCGCAATGACCGAGGAGCTCATCGACCGGAACCCCGACATCCTGGGCGGTACTCCCGTGTTCTCGGGGACCAGGGTTCCCGTGCGCATCCTGATGGAGCACCTTGAGGCAGGCGACCGACTCGACGACTTTCTCGAAGACTACCCAACGGTTACAAGGGAACAGGCCGTCGAGCTGCTCGAACGGGCCACGGCGCAACTGGTGGGCGATGCCCGATGAGGGTGTTGTTGGACGAATCCGTGCCACGGCGGCGGGCGGCGGCGTTCCCCGAGTCGTTCGGAACGCGCACGGTTCAACAGATGGGATGGGCTGGGTGCTCGAATGGGGAATTGCTGCACCACGCTGCGGGCCACGGATTCGACATCCTCGTCACGGTGGACCAAGGGTTTGCGTATCAGCAGAGCGTCCGGGATCTTCCGATCCCCGTCGTCATCATGATCGCCGGACGCACCCGATTGCAGGAACTGCTACCGCTGGTCCCGGAAGTGATCGCCATTGTCTCGGGCGATCCCGGACGGCGGATTCACCGCGTTACGTGCTGAGCGAATACGACCGCTTCGTCGTCAACCTCCATTGCGCCGTGGCGTGAGGAAACGGTCCGAAGTAGGCGATGACGCCTTCCTTGCTCAATCCCGACCACAATCGATGTAAAGTAGAGTATACTATATGTAAGCTCCACTTTACGTTGATCCAGAGCGAGGATGCGCTCCGCCATCCCTTCTTCGACAGCCGACGACTCGTGGGCAGGGTCCGACCGTTTGCCATGGTTGCGCGAGTGACCACTTGCTGTTCACACGTCAGTCGCGCCGAACTCCACTCACACCGTCGCGAAGCGCTCGACCGCGATCTCCCCGGCACGGGTGCGGGCCTGCCAGAGATCGTACGCCATCTGCATCCCCAGCCACGTCTCGGGCGTCGAGCCGAAGGCCTTCGACAGCCGGATCGCCATCTCCACCGAGACTCCAGTACGCCCGTTCAGCAATTCCGAAAGCGCCTGCCGCGTGACACCCAGCCCCTCGGCAGCCCGGGTCACTGTGAGGTCCAGCGGTTCCAGGCACTGCCGCCTGATGATGCCGCCCGGATGCGGCGGGTCGTGCATGGCCATGATCGGTCCTCTCCCTCAGTGATAGTCCACGTAGTCGACGTCAACCGCGTCGCCGTCCTCGAACCGGAAGGTCACGCGCCAGTTGCCGGACACCGACACCGCGTAGTGCCCCTTCATCCGTCCTTTCAGGGCGTGCAGCCGAAACCCCGGCAGATCCATGCCCGCCGGTCCCGAACTGAAATCCAACGCGGCCAGTATGTCCCGCAGCTTGCCCAGATGCTCCGGCGCGACCCGCCGTACCGTCCTGCCCTCGTAGAGCGCCTTCAGGCCCCGGTGACGGAACGATGCGATCATGGTCCAAGCTAAGACCGTCGCCCGTCAATTGACAACTGGCGAATCCGAGTTCGCTGTGGAGCGCACAGCGCGCGCTCTTTCCCCAGAGGTACGCATACCCTACTCGGAAGTGAACCCTGAAGCCCCCCCTTCCGAGCCCCCTTCCGAGTACATCGCACTCAACCCGATTGCGATTGCCGAACCCCCTATCCCCGCGCACTTTGGGACCGTCGAATCCCCGACCATCCCCAACCCCGCCACACCGACACCAAACCCCATGCGGACCAGCGAACAACCCCCCCACGCAGAGCACCGCCCGGTCCCCTGGTACCTCGCCACCGTGCTCTTCGCGTCGACAAGCGTGATCGTGGGCGTCATCTGGGACATCTCGTGGCACCGGACGATCGGACGGGATTCGTTCTGGACCCCGGCCCATCTGGCGATCTACGCGGGCGGACTGGCGGCGGGGCTGTCCTGTGGATGGCTGGCCCTGAAGACGACCTTCTCGGGCACCGGCCCCGAAACCGGGCGTTCGGTGCGGATGTGGGGCTTTCGCGCGCCGCTGGGCGCGTGGGTGGCGATCTGGGGCGCGATCGCGATGCTCACATCCGCGCCCTTCGACGACTGGTGGCACAACGCCTACGGCCTCGATGTCGAGATCCTGAGTCCGCCCCATGTGGTTCTGGCCCTCGGCATCTGCGCGATCCAGTTCGGTGCCCTGCTCATGGCGCTGTCATGGCAGAATCGCGCGTCCCGGCGTGCGCAACGCGGGTTGGCCCTCGCCTACGCCTACAGCGCCGGCCTGCTCCTGCTGACCCTGGCGGTGCTCATCACGGAGTACTCGATGCCCAACGACTGGCGCGGGCCCGCGTTCCACCTTATCTCGGCCGGCGTCTTCCCCGTGGTGCTGTTCTCCGTGGGGCGGGCCGCACGCCTTCGGTGGCCCGCCACCTGGACGGCGCTGGTCTACATGGGGGTTACGCTGGTCATGATGTGGGTTCTGCCGCTCTTTCCCGCGGAGCCGCTGCTGGCGCCGATCCTGCGCCCCGTGGACTCGATGGTGCCGCCGGAGTTCCCGCTGTTGCTGGCCGCCCCCGCGGTCGCCCTCGACCTGCTCCTGCGAAGGGCCGCACAACCCGGCCGGGCGCCCACCCGGGCCTCGGTGGACTGGGGGGTCGCCGCGCTCGGCGCCCTGCTCTTCGTCGGCATCTTCGGAGTCGTCCACTGGCAGTTCGGCGAGTTCATGCTCTCCGAGGCGGCGCGGAACCACCTGTTCCAGGGTGACACGTGGGGATACTTCAACGCGCCCGGTCCCTGGCAGTACGAGTTCTGGCAGGGGGACCGGTTCGCGCGAGGGGGACTCCCGACGGCCGACTTCCTGTCGCGGGCGTGGTGGGCGCTGCCGATCGGGTTCCTGTCGGCGCGCGTCGGCCTGTGGGTGGGCAACTGGATGCTGGCGGTCCGCAGATGAGACGCGCGGCGATGGTGGTCGCGGGCCTCTATCTGGCGACCGCGGGACACGTCGGCAGCAAGAACGTCTTCTTTGCGGGCGACGCGGGCCCCTACCCGGTGTCCGTCGTGGTTCGTCCTCCCGACGTGGTTCCCGGCCTGGCGGAGATCTCGGTGCGGGTTCCGGGCGGCGTCGGCGACGTGGAGCGGGTCACCGTGCGCCCCGTGCGTTGGGATGCCGCGCCCGAGGGAGGCGCGCCCCCGCCCGACATGGCGCAGCCCGTGCCGGGCGATCCCGAGCTCCACAGCGCCGAGGTCTGGCTGATGACCGTGGGCGCGTACCGGATCGAGGTGACGGTCTCGGGTTCCCGCGGTTCCGGGACCGCCTCCGTTCCCGTGACCTCGGTCATGCTGGCCGTGCGCGACCTGCCGCCCGCGCTGGGCGCGGCGCTCCTCCTGCTCGCGTCGCTCCTCGTCGCCGGGGCGGTGTCAATCGCTGGCGCGGCGGTCCGCGAGAGCCGGCTGGGGCCCGGCCAAACCGTCGAGAGGACGCATCGCTGCCGGGGCTGGATCGCGATGGCAAGCGCCGCGGTCCTGTTGATGGCGGCGGCCTGGTTCGGGAACGCTTGGTGGGATGCGGTCGACCGCGACGTGCGCGGCGGCATCTTCAGGCCGCTCGCCGTGGACGCCGCGGTGACCCGTGACGCGGACGGGTCCGTGCTCGCGATCCGGATCACGGACCCGTCCTGGCTCGGCCGGAACTGGAGTCCCCTGGTGCCGGATCACGGCAAGCTCATGCACATGTTCGTGATCGGCGCGCCCGGCATGGATGCATTCGCGCACCTCCACCCGGTACCGGTGGACAGGGCCACATTTCGGGCGCGGTGGCCGGATCTCCCGTCGGGCGAGTACCGCATCTACGGCGACATCGTGCACGAGTCCGGTTTCGCCCAGACGCTGGTGGACACAGTGTGGGTGGATGCGGCGGCACGCGGCGATGCGGGAGCGGGCCCGGCCCCGGAGCCCGACGCCGACGACTCCCGGTGGCGGGGGACGCCTGCACCGGTTTCCGGCCCGGGCGCGTCGACGAACCTCTCGGACGGATCGGTCATGCAGTGGCTTGCAGCGCCGGAGCTGCGCGTCGACGAGGAGGTCGTGCTCTCGTTCGCGGTGCGCGACCCGGCGGGGGCCCCCGCGGTGCTCGAGCCCTACATGGGGATGACCGGCCACGCCGCCCTCACCCGGGACGACGGCTCGGTGTTCGTGCACCTCCACCCTGCCGGCACGATCTCGATGGGCTCGCTGGCGGTCCTCGCGCCCCGGACGCGGCCGGCGACCGAAGGCGGGGCCGCGGAAGCCGCCGAGAGTGCCGGCGGGGTCCACGACGTCCCCGCGGATATCCACGGCCGCGCGGACGACTCCGCCGGCGTCGCGGAGGTCGGGTTCCCGTTCGCGTTCCCTCAACCGGGTGTCTACACCATCTGGGTGCAGGTGAAGCGGGCCGGAAACGTGCTTACCGGCGCGTTCCGGGTGGGGGTGGCGGAGTAGGCTGCCTGTGAGGGATTACCTTGCTTGTGTACTTCGAATGTAGTCCATTCCTTATGGGATTATCGGAGGCGAAGCGGGCGGTGGTGGCGGCTCTCCGCGAGGGGAACTTCGAGCACGAGGCTCGCGAGGCCCTTGCGGAGAAGAAATTACTGGCGGTTGGCGATGTCGATGCGAGCGACGTTGCCGAACTGGTGCTCAAGACTCGCTCTGAAGACTACCGGGAATCGCCCCACCACTGGGATCAATTCCGTGGTGGTGCATACGTTTACGCCAACGGTTCGGGAGGAACGATGGTACATAAAGGTGTATTTCGTGGAGAACGAGAGGGACGACCGGAAAGCGATGTTCATAAGCGTTCATCAAGCAGGGAACTGAGCTGAAGATCTTGCGGGAAGGAGATCGCGGGTACGCTCTGGCGCCGGAACGCGGGCGGGTCGAGATCGTTTACGAGTACCGGACGGTCGCGCTCGAGAAGTCGAAGGCGACGGTCAGCAACGTCCTCGTCGGCGTGGATGCCGAAACCGGAGAAGTTCTGACGGTGCCGGCCCAATCCACGCCGAAGCTGAAAGCAGCGAGGGAAGCGAAGAAAGAGGAGGTGATGAGCGTCCGGATGCCGCGGGAACTCGACGATGTGCTTCATCTCGTGGCGGATCACTATCGCGTGGCGCCGAGGCAGTTCGCTCCGGCGGTCATTCGATACTACCTCACGTTGGCTTGCGCGGATACGGACATGGCTCGCCGGCTGAACACACTCTCCAGGAGCCGCTTGGCGACAGGGAGGTGCAAGAAGGATCTGCGCTTGAGGATGCGGCCGGAGCTTCTTGTGTGGTTACGTGCCGTCGCGGTCGCGACCGAAGGAGCTACCACGAGTGCCATGGTTCGAGGCGCAATCGTGGCGGCGAAGGAAGATGTGCTCGACGATCGCGCAAGAAAGCGGCAGCGGCAACTGGAGGCGATTGCCCGGGCCGTTTAGGTCCGACCTGCGGTGGCTCCGTGGTAGACTCGGCCGTCCGGTTGGCCCAAGCCAGCGACGCCTCCAGGCACTGCCCAGTGTTCTTCTGAGCCCGCAAGCGGGCTTCCGAATCGGATCAATGTAAAGCAGAATATACTTTATGTAATCTCCACTTTACCTCATACTTGCCGAGGACCGCGCTCCTCCACTACCGCCCCCCGCCACCTTTCCAACGGCGAACCACGCCCCGATCTCCCCCCGCGAGGTCTGGATGCAGGCGGAACTGACTCAGGCTCAGATGGCGACCCTGATGGGTATGAGTCTGTCCGGCTACCGGAAGTGGGAGCAGGGGAGGCGGCGTGTCAGCGGCCCGGCCGCGACGCTCCTGCGCATCATCAAGCACGATCCCAACGCGGTCAGGCAGGCACTCCTGCCATCGCCGTAACGCCCCCACTACCCCACCACCC
>VXOC01000056.1 GCA_009840215.1 Gemmatimonadota bacterium
GTAGCGCACCTGAATGGGGTTCAGGGGGTCGCCGGTTCGAATCCGGCCGTCCCGACTTGTCGGGGCAGCAGTTATCGGGAACGCCGTTCGCTGTCGTAGCCATTGGCGGCCCGGACAGCGCCGACGACCATCAGGACTGCCGAAGGCACGAAGAATACCCCCACTGTCATCGCGCCCAGAATCACGATCACCCCGAAAAGTCCCGCGGCCATCAGCCGGAGCAGGACCGCGCTCTTCCAGCTCCATGCCGCAAACGGTACCAGGGCACCGGCCACCGGGACCAGGTGAATCAGTCCGAAGCGATTTGCATACAGGACTATCACAACCAGTCCCGGGAGGGCGCCGAAAGCAGCCGCCACGGTGAAGACATCCCGTTGCGGGACCCTCCTCCGTCGCCGCGGTCTTTTCATCGCTCTGCTTCCTCTATGCGCCCGGAGAGCGACGCGGTTCGACGGCCCGGAAGTCGGCGAATGTGCACGCGCCATCAGCGCGGCAGCCCTTCGCTGATCACAACGTCGACATCGCCACCGACGAAGTCGTAGCCGCCTTTCCAATCGCGTAGCACGCCGCGCACCCGCCCGCTGCTCCGATCGGTGATCATGGCCATCGGCTTTGCGCCGAAATGCTCCAGGACGAAATGCCCTTCGGGCCCCGAGAGTACCACACGCTCCAGCGCGCCGTCGCGTGAGGGATCGTAAGGCACCGCGAAGAGGAAGCTGCCGCCGCCGAACTCCATCGGGCGGGGGACAAAGCTGAACAGGAAACGGCGTTGCCCGCCAGGTCCGAAGCCTTCCAGGCGATAGGGCCCCTCGACTTCAGGCAGGGTCACGGGCAGGTCGGTCATGAAGGCGGGCTCCAACTCCAGTCCCCGGTCTCCCGTGCTCCCCCAGAGGAGCAACGTCCGGCCTTCGGCGCCCCCGGCCGCCACGGTGCGCGGCGGCAGGACCAACTCGCTCTCGCGGTTCTCCCGGAACACCATCGCCCGCCTGAAGTGATAGTCGCTGACCCAGGCGGGGCTGCAATACCCCATCACGTCCTTGTAGAGGAAGGGGTTCACCAGGCGGCCGGCGTACAGGTCATAGCCCCACACGCCCGTGATTCCCCCCTCGTAGGGGTAGTCCTCGTCCGCCCCCCCGGTTCCCCCGCAGGGTGCATGCTGAAGGCCCTGGTTGTGGCCCAGTTCGTGCGCCAGGGTCAACCCGTCGGCGATACCCACGGCCACCGGAAAGGCCACGACTGCCAAACCGTTCCAGCGGCTGCCCGGAATGGGCGAAACCGCACCGTAGTAGTACCCTTGCGACCCCTCGCTGACCCGCAGCAGCGTGATCTCCTCCAGGAGGTCTCCCCATCCGATTCCCGTGGTCAGATCGGCGTTCGTCACTACGCCCTCGTGGATCCGAACCGACATGTCGCCGATAGGCAGCACCGAGCGGGCAAGGCGCAGGTCTTCGCTCTGGGGCGTCAGGTCTTCGGCCCAGTCGAAGGCTTGCTGGTCCGATACCGTATCCGACGCGACCACGACCGGCACGACTGTGAGGTCCAGGCGGCGAAGGCGACGCACGTCGAGCGCGACGCCTCCGTGGGCCGGGATCCTCAAGCGGCTTTCGGGACTGTGAGGGATCACCCCTTCCCGGTCCACCTCGATCACCATCGTGGCGCCGGGTCTGATCGTGCCCCCCGGAATGTGCGCATTGAAGGAACGTTCCAGCAGACCCTCCTCCACCTCGGTGGGCAGCCGGTCCCAGTCCAGATCCATCTCCACCCAATAGGCCAATCGGGTTCCATGGAAGAAGGAAGCCCTTACGCGAGGCTGGTAGAAGCTGGGTTGGTCACCGGTCACGAAGACCCGCAGGAACGCGTCGCGGCCCGCAATGAGCGGCACCGTACCTTCCACATTCTGGACACCCTGCGTCAGGGTGTAGGCGGCGGCCGTGACGGTGAGCACGTCGGGATTGACCCTGAGACGGGTTCGCGCCCTGAGCCCCGCGAAGGACACACGCACCTCGGTCTCCGTCTGGCGGCCCGCCTCCGCCCGCCCGTCTTCCGCCATGTAAACGGCCGTCGGAACCGGGGTGGTCCAGAGCGGGGATGCCCAATCCGGCACGTCGTCCATCACCGCGCTGTCCTGGTCCAGGACCGTCACCCGATAACGAACGGTGTCGCCCACCCGCAACAGCGTGTCAGCGGGCGCGATCACCAGAAACGAGGGTATGCGGTCCGGTTCGAGCGCCAGATCGCTGCACGCGCCCGTCGCAAGTGCCAGGACCGCCAGCAGGGACCCCGGCGCTCCAGGGAAAACCCCGCGCCGAGTGTTCAGCTTCCGCCTCCCGGCAGGCCCTCGCTGACCAGGATCTCGACATCGCCGCCAACACGGGCGAAACCGCCTGCCCGGTTTCGGAGGATTGCCCTTACCCGGCCCGTCTCGCCGTCACGAATGATGGCCATGGGCGGGGTGCTCGACCGGCCCAGCGTGGCTTCCCCGCCGGGACCCGACAGGACCACGCTCTCGAGTGCACCGTCCCGCTCGGGATCGTAAGGCACGTTGAACCTGAAGCTGGCACCGCCGAACTCGGTCTCGCTCGGCGTGAACCCGAAGTCGAAGCGGCGCTCGCCTCCGGGGCCGAATCCGGTCAGCCGCCACGGGCCACCCCCGGTGGGGACATCCGGGACCGCCTCGATCAGGAAGGCGGGTTCCAGCAGGACCTCCTCGTGGCTCGCACCGCCCCAGAGCATGAGCGTCCGTTCCGGCGGCGCCGACTCGGTGGGCATTTCGTTGGTCTGCAACCGGTGAATCATGGCCTTCTTGAAGTGATAGTCGCTGACCCAGTTCGGGCTGCAATACCCCATGAGGTCCTTGTACTCGCCCGGACTGATCAGTCGGTCGTGGCGGAAGTCGTATCCCCACATTCCGATGCTCCCGTGACTGGACGGGAAGTTGGGATCGGGCGAACCGGCACCGCCGCACGGGGCATGCCGAAGCGTCATGTTGTGACCCACCTCGTGGGCGTACGTATCGGGCGACGTCGCCCCGACGCTTACGTGCGTGCCGTTGATGAATCCGAGGCCACCCCACGGGGATCCCGACGGTAACACCACGACACCGTAGTAGTAGCCCATCTGCCCTTCCATCTTCCAGAGAAACTCCATTTCGCGAAGGTACTCGTTCCACCCGCCGTTGGTCGTGAGATTGGCATCCGTGTAGAAGGTGTCGCGTACAAAGACCTCCATCTCCCCGATGGGAAGCAGGGTGCGTGTGACTTCCACATGGTGGCTCTCGGGGCCGATCCCCTGCAGCCAGTCGAACACGCCGTGATCGGGGTTGCGGTTGAGTATCGTGGGCACGAACGTCTGCTGGAAGACGGGCATTTCGATGATGTCGAGCGGCATGGTCCCCTGGGCCGGATAGCGCGTTATGCTGCCCGCGGCCTTGGGGACCGTGTTCTCCGTATCCAGCTCGACGACCAGCTCGAGACCCGGCTGGATCAGCTCGGCGGGAACCTTCATGTCGAAGGAGCGGTCGAGCCGGCTTTCATCCGGTTCGTCCAGAAGCACGTCCGACTCCGAGGGCATCACGGCGGTCTGGACGATTTCACCGTCCCGGTAGAGGTCCGCCCGCACGGTCAGCTGGTAGAAGCTGACTTCGTCGCCGGTGGCGAAGATGCGCAGCATGGCCGGGCGCCCCGCGATGAGCGACACGCTCCCCTCCGGGTTCTGAATGACCTGGTTGAGGTAGATCGACGACGCCGTCAGCACGATGCTGCTCGGATTGATCCGCAACCCGGTCCAGGCACGCAGACCCGCCAGGTGGGCCGTGACCCGCAGGTCGCCCCCCTTGTGGGCTACCAACTGCCCGTTCGCAGCGATTTCCAGCGCGCTGGAGTCGGTCCATTCCCATCTGGGAGGAGCCCAGGATGGGGGCCCGGGGACGGGATTGTTGTCCCTGTCGAACACCAGAACGCTGATGCGGGCGGCATCGCCCGCCGTCAACAGCGTGTCCTCGGGCGTAAGGGCCAGTATGGCGGGCTCCTGCCCCGGTTTCATCGCCAGGTCGCCGCAGCCTGCGGCCGCGACCATCGCTGCCGGCCAGAGGGCCCTGTGAAACGCAAGTCTCATCGTCTCGGACTCCTTGTGCGGTTCGCACCTGCGGCCGGACCACTACCGCAAGAGCAGCTGGATCGCCGTTATCGTAAGCGGCTCTCGGGCGCGGAGCAAACCGGTGCGTTAGTTGCGACCTCCGGGCAACCCCTCGCTGACCATGACCTCTACATCTCCGCCGACCCGGGTGAGATCACCAGCCCAGTTGTCCAGGATCGCCCGCACCTGGCCCGTCGCGCGGTCACGAATGATCGCCATCGGTGGGGTGCTTGACCGGCTCAGTGTGACTTCGCCGTCGGGACCCGACAGGACCACGCTTTCGATCGCTCCATCCCGCTCCGGATCCCAGGGTATGTTGAACCTGAAGTTGGCGCCGCCATGTTCCGTCTCGTCCGGGGAGAAACCGAAGTCGAAGACTCGCTCACCGCCCGGGCCGAATCCCGTCAGCCGCCACACGCCACCTCCGGTGGGCATGTCGGGTACAGTCTCGACCAGGAAGGCCGGCTCCAGCAGCACCTCCCCGCGGCTCGCGCTCCCCCACAGCATGAGCGTCTGCTGAGGCTCCGCGGGTTCGGCGGGTGTTTGGCTGGTGGACAACCGGTAGTTCATGGCCTTCTTGAAGTGATAGGCGCTGATCCAGGCCGGGACGCAATACCCCATGACGTCCTTGCGAAACTCCGGGCTCATCACCCGGCCATGCCGGAAGTCGTATCCCCACGTCCCGATGCTGCCGTCGAGGAACGGGAATTCGGGATCGGACCTACCGACCTTCCCGCAGGGAGCATGCCGGAGAGACATGTTGTGGCCCACCTCGTGGGCGTAGATACGGGGGGAATTCGACCCGACGCTTACGGGCTTGGTGTAGTAGCCGAGGCCACTCCAGGCGGTTCCGCGCGGCGGCACCACGACACCGTAGTAGTACCCCTTCTCCCCTTCCATCTTCCAGATCACCTCGATCTGGCGAAGGTAGTCCCTCCACCCATCCTTGGTCGTTAGGTCCTGTGTAGTGTAGACGGTGTCGTGTACGAAAACCTCCATCTCCCCGATGGGCAGAAGGGCGCGCGCGACCTGCACATGGTGGCTTTCCGGGCCGATCCCTTTCAGCCATTCGAACACGCGAGTGTCGTGGCGGTTGTAGTAGTCGGTTGTGGGCAGGAACGTCTGCTGGAAGACGGGCATTTCGACGATGTCGAGCGGCATGGCACCCCCGGGGGGGTATCGCGTCTTGCTCCCCAGGACCTTGGGCACCGTGTTTTCCGTATCCAACTCGACGACCAGCTCAAGACCCGGCTGGATCAACTCTCCGGGGATCTCCATGTTGAACGAACGATCAATTCGACTCTCATCCGGTTGGTCCGGGAGCACTTCCGATTCCAACGGTATCTCGCCGGTCAAAACGATTTCGCCGTCCCGGTAGAGAACCGCGCGCACCGTCGGCCGGTAGAAACTGACCTCATGGCCGGTGGCGAAGATCCGCAGCAGGGCCGGGCGCCCCGCGATAAGCGGCACGCTGCCCTCCCGATCCTGGATCACCTGGTTGAGGTAGATCAAGGGTGCCCTGAGCACGATTCTGCTCGGATTGATCTTGAGCCTGGTCCAGTCACGCAATCCGGCCAGGTGGGCGGTGACCCACACGTCGCCTCCCTTGTGAGTCAGCAACCGCCCGTCCTGAGCGACCTCCACGGCGTTGGTGTCGGTCCATTCCCACTTCACGGCGGCCCAGTCCGGGGGACCGGGCAGAGGGTTGTCCTCCCTGTCGAACACCCTCAATTCGAGATGGATGGAATCGCCCGGCGCAACAAGCGTGTCCTCGGGCGCGAGTTCCAGGTAGGCGGGCTCCTGATCAGCGTTCCACGCCAAGTCGCCGCAGCCGCCAGCCACGACCATCGCTGCCGGCCAGAGGGCCCTGTGAAACGCAAGTCTCATCGTCTCGGACTCCTTGTGCGGTCCGCACCTGCAGCCGGACCACTACCGCAAGACCAGCTGTATCGCCGTTATCGTAAACGGCTCTCGGGCGCGGAGCAAACCCGGTTTGTCCGGGGCGAAGGGCGGCCACCCCGGCCCAGCGAGGTCCGAAGTCAGTTTCCTCCGCTCAGCTGGAACGCGAATCCCACGTCGAGCGACATCGCACTGGCATGATCGTCATCTGACTCCGAGGTCGCGGCCATGCGGCGGTACGACAGACCGGGAAGGAAGCGGAAACGGCCCGAGCCCACCGTGAGACCCGCCGCTGCGTGAACGCCGATCCCCATTGTGGGAGGGTCACCCCGCGATCCGGCCCCGGTCGTGCCGACCATGAGCCCGGTCCGCAGCCAGGGTCCGCCGCTGCCCCATTCGACACCCAAGACACCGTGATTGCCCACGATGGTGATGCGTGGGTCCTGTTCCTTGCAATAGCCTTCGGTGCAGCCAAAAGCCGTGCGATAGTACCCGCCGAAAACGGCGAAGGAGGAATGGACCTGCCGCCTGACCACGGCATCGAAGGAAATGGACGGCGCGATGTCCAGCGCCGCCGCCGAGCCCGAGTGGCTCCCGATCGTGAGGCCACCCCGGACCTCGGCCTGCATCTGGGCTGAGGCCGACCCGTGCGCGAGCGCCGCGCCCAGGATCAGGGCAAGTGTGAATCTGCGTTTCATCGTACACCTCCTGGAATCCCATCCATGACCCGTTCGACAACCCCTCATCGTACCTCTCAGATGACCGGAGAGTTCCGGCATTGTCAAGCGAAGGCCGGCCGAGCGACACGCGGTGTCATCGAAACTCCCTGATCCTGACGTTCCGGTACCATACCGGATCTCCGTGATCCTGGAGTCCGATGTGCCCCTCCGCAGCCATCCCGTAACTCGGCCATTCCGAGAACTTTGTCTCGGCCACCAGAGCCCGCCAACCGTCCGTCCACAATTCGTATTCCACGATCTTCACGCCGTTCATCCAGTGCTCGACGCGAGGACCGCGGACCACGATTCTCCCTTCGTTCCAATCTCCAACGGGGCGGGTGACATCGTCGGAGGGGGCGTGCAGCGCGTAGTTGGAACCGGCCGAGGTCTCGGGCCGCCGCCCGTCGGGGTGGCCGGCGTTGTCGAGGATCTGATACTCGGGGCCGGTCCAGTAGGGTGCCCGTTCCGCCTCGGTCACTTTGTAGAACACCCCGCTGTTTCCCCGCTCCTCCACCCTCCACTCGAAGGCCAGCTCGAAGTCGGTGAACAGGTCCCTGGTGATGATGCTCCCGCTTTCCACACCCGGGGTGAAGACAATGGCTCCATCGGCCGCCGACCAGCCCCCGGGCACATCCTCCCGCCGATAGCCTCGCCACGCATCGAGCGTGCCGTCGGAAAGAAGTCTCCAGCCGGCTTCCTCCTGTTCGGCGGTGAGACGGTCTACCGGCACTTCCCGCGCCTCCCCAACTCCAGCCTCCATCGCCTCACCGCCACTCCCTCCCCCGCACCCCGTCGCCGCGACCAGCACCAGCAATCCGCAAACTGCCGGGGTCCCGAGTGCAAGCATCAAACGCATCCTGATTGTCTCCTCTGTCGCCGCCCCACCACGGGACAGCGTCGCTCGCTGCCCCTCCGCGGGACAAACCTCTCTCGCCCCCCTTCCTGCGGGGCAACACTACTCACCGTCACCGAACGCGGCGTCGAAGGCGGTACCCGACGGCGGGAACGCCAACCTGCGTACGAAGCCGCACGCCTCTGCCGCTCCATGCTCCCGGTCCATGCCGGAGTCCTCCCACTCCACCGAGAGCGGGCCGGCATAACCGGTGCGGTTCAGCGCGCGCATGACCTCCTCGAAGTCTACGCGCCCACGGCCCGGCGAGCGAAAGTCCCAGAAGCGGCGCGCGTCGCCGAAATCCGTGTGGCCGCCGAAGACACCGGCCCGCGCCGGACGCCGGGACCACCATACGTCCTTGATGTGCACGTGCGCGATCCGGTCTCCGAACCGGTGGATGAAATCGATGTAGTCGACGCCCTGGTACGCCAGATGACTCGGGTCGTAGTTGAATCCGAACGCCGAGTGTCCGTCCAGGGCAGCCACGGCCCGTTCCGTGGTGACGATGTCGAAGGCGATTTCCGTGGGATGGACTTCGAGCGCGAAACGCACGCCTTCCCGTGAGAAGATGTCGAGTATCGGAGTCCACGCCGCGGCGAATTCACGGAACCCGTCCTCGATGCGACCCGGCGGCACCGGCGGAAACGAATACAGGAGATGCCAGATGGGACTCCCGGTGAATCCGTTCACCACCCCCACCCCCAGCCGCGCCGCCGCCCTCGCAGTATCCTCCATCTCGCGGGCCGCGCGGCGGCGCACCCCGTCCGGGTCGCCCTCCCCCCAGACCCGGGCCGGCAGTATGGCGCGGTGGCGGTCGTCGATCCGGTCGCATACGGCCTGACCGACCAGGTGGTTGCTGATCGCCCACACACGCAGGCCGTGCCGCGCCAGGAGGTCGTGGCGCCCCTGGCAATAGGACGGATCCGCAAGCGCGGCCGGCACGTCGAAGTGGTCCCCCCAGCACGCCAGCTCCAACCCGTCGTACCCCCACGCGGCCGCCTTCTCCGCGAGGACTTCGAGGGGCAGATCGGCCCATTGGCCGGTGAAGAGCGTCACGGGACGGTTCACGCGTCCCCCTCCATCGCCACCCACCGCTCCCGCGCATCCGACTTGAGTACGCTCTCGATGAAGTGCATCCCCCGCGCACCATCCGCGTGATCGGGAAAATCACGGTCCAGCGGGTCCGCCTCCGTCCCGGCGAGCGCGGCCCCGATCACCCTTCCAGCGCCCCGGTAGATATTCGCGAACGCCTCGATGAAGCCCTCCGGATGCCCGGGAGGCAGGCGCGTCGCGTGCTGCGCAGCCGCCGACAGCCACGGACTTCCCCGCGTGAGTGTCTGCCGCGGCGCGTCCGGGAAGAGAAGGTGCAGCTCGTCCGGCCGTTCCTGCCGCCACACCAGCCCCATCTTCTCTCCGTACACCCTGAGCGCCAGACCGTTCTCCTCGCCCGTCGACACCTGGCTCGCCATGAAGACCCCGCGCGCGCCGCCCGCAAACCGGACCAGCATGCCCGCGTCGTCCTCCATCACGCGCCCGGCGACCTGAGCCGAGAGGTCGGCGAAGACCGCGTCGATTTCGAGACCGGTTACGTAGTGCGCCAGGTTGTGCGCGTGCGAGCCGATGTCGCCCACGGCCGAGGACCATCCCGCCCGCTCGGGGTCCTGCCGCCATCTCGCCTGTTTGTGACCCGTTTCCTCGAGCCGCGTGGAGAGCCAGCCCTGCGGGTACTCGGCCACCACTTTGCGCACGGTGCCCAGCCGGCCCGTGTGGACCTGGTGGCGGGCCTCCCTGACCATTGGATAGCCCGTGTAGTTGTGTGTCAGGGCGAAGGTGAGGCCGGTGCGTTCCACCGTGTCGCACAGCTCCTCGGCGTCGGCGAGGGTGGTGGTCATCGGCTTGTCGCAGATGACGGGGATGCCCGCGTTCAGGAAGGCGGTCGCGACGGGGTGGTGGAGGTGGTTGGGGGTGACGATCGACACGGCTTCGATGCGCCGGTCTTCGCCCAGAGCGGCCTCCGCCTCGGCCATCTCGCGCCAGGTGCCGTACACGCGCCGCGCATCGAGCCCCAGAGCCCGACCCTGCTCCCGCGACCGGTCCGGCCGAGACGCGAAGGCCCCCGCGACGAGTTCAAACTCGCCGTCCAGTGCGGCCGCCATCCGGTGCACCCCGCCGATGAACGCGCCGGGCCCGCCGCCCACCATGGCATACCGGAGCCTGCGCCCGACGTGTGGGTTCACTTCGCCACCGGATCTAGCGAACTGGCCGCGCGAAGCGACCGGCGCGGATCCATCGCCGCTCGATCGCCGGGGTCACCCTGTCCACGGCCCTGATCAGGACAGGCGCTCGGCCCGGTACCCGCCCGAACGCCGCTCCCTCATGTAGAGAAGGCCGAAGATCACCACCAGCAATCCGCTCAGCGGCACCAGGTAACGGAAGGAAACCAGTCCCCCCTGGTTCTCCGCGGGCCCCAGAATGTCCTGCGCCTGCTCCACCGCCGGCGACGTGGACCCCGACTCGATGAAGGCGCGCATGGCCTTGGCGGTTTCGAGCTCCGGGAGGACCGGATCATCGCCAATTGGTGGGAGAATCCCGGTCACCGACTCGAGTGCAGACCGCATGTCGTCACCCTCGGGACCGGGAGTGCGTAGCGACTCCGACTGGAGCGCGCCAGCCGCCTGCACCAGCACGACGTAGGCCCGATCCTTGTCGAGTACCTCATGCGTGACCCGGTCGGCGATACCACCCATCCAGGGAGAGGTCACCAGCCCCACCACCGCCATCCCCACCGTCCCCATCAGCCCCAGCC
>VXOC01000141.1 GCA_009840215.1 Gemmatimonadota bacterium
ATTTTTTTTAAAACCCCCCCCCCCCCCCCCACCTCCCCCCGCTACCCCGGGGGCCCCGCTTCTTTTGTTTATACCCCCGGGGGGGGGGTGCTGGGGGGGGGGGGCACGACGCCCTGACGTAACGTTAGGCTGCGGACTCGACTCCGCTAACGGCCCCCCGGCATCACCCACCGAACCACCCTCCCCTCCCGGTCGACCACTCCCAACGGAATCCTCAGGATGTCGCCCTCCAACGTGAACCGGTGCACGAGGTCTCCGGCAGCGTCCGGCGAAGACAACGCCAATTCGAACTCATCCGCGACGCTCAGGTCGACCTCCGTGTAACCCACGTCCTGGAACGACGCCAGCGTGACGATGCTGAGCGGATTGGGGACGCCGCCATCGATGAAGGGGCTCATCAGCTCGGTCTTGAAAACGAACTCGCGCCAGTGGCCGTTCACCACGCCGCGCCCACCCAGATTCTCGACCGGAACCGGCTTGCCCGCCGTGAATTGGTCGCCGCCGATCTCGTTGAAGGCCCTGATCGCCGAATCGCCCACGAAGTGCGGGTCCTCGCTGCCGGTCGGGTTGTCCGGGTCGACCGGATCCTCCAGCAGGCCCAGAATCTCCCACAGCCCCCCGTGGAACCCGATCACGTGGGCCATCTCGTGCAGGATCGTTCCGTCGAGGTGGCGTCCTTCCTCCTGCGTCTCCAGCGCGTCCATATCCGCGATGTCGAAGTACATGACGCCGACCACCGGCAGAGAGCCCTGCACACGGATGTAGCAGGGTCCCGCGCCCGCGAGGACGGCTCCCGGGCCGTCGATCTCCCGCGCTTCGGCGTAGATCAGCAGGTCGTCCACGACGCGGTCGCCCGGAACGTCGTAGTCGATGTCGACGCGGGAGAGGCAATCAACCAGTTCGGCCCGCCTCATCGTACTCCAGCCCAGGTTGCCCCGTATGGCCGTCTCCCAGAACTCCTCGGCCTTCGCGAAGGCTTCGAGCTGGCGTTCGGAGAGCGCCGACGAATCGGTGTGCACGATCACGATGTCGTAGACGGATGGTGTGGCGGTGGCCGCGAAGCGGACCAGGCCGAGCGGCTCGTCTCCATCGCTGACGTGCGCGGTAAGCCGGTACGGTCCCTCCGTGGGACCCAGAATCCAGCGTTCCGCGACGGCGAAACCACCCGTGTCCGTCTCGGTGGAGGAAGGAAATGCGACGCTGCCCCCGCCACCCCGAAACGACACGCCGAGGCCCGCGATGCCGTTCTCGAAGGAGTCCCGCACCTGGATCTTCGGGCTCACGGGAACAGGCAGCTTTGCTTCGGACACCTGGTTGTCGCCCTCGACGATCACGATATCGGAGGGGGGGCCGGGGAGCGCGCTCGCTTCGATGAAGGACGGGTTGCCCTCGATCCCTTCGGCGTCCACGCTGGCCCGGAGCCGGTAAGTGCCGGCGGTGGTTCCCAGGGTCCAGCTGCCCACGGCGGCGCGTCCAAGAGCGTCGGTAACGGCCTCGGCACCGGTGATCGTGGCGCCTTCCCCGGCCACGAAGGCGACGGGAACGTCGGGCAGGGGCGTCCCGGCGGAATCGGTGATCAGCACTTCCGGGGGGATGGGGACGGCGGTGCCCACGGTGACCTCCTGGCCGGTGCCCGCCACCACGGTCATCCGCGCGGGGACGCCCAGCGCGGTCGCCCGGATGTTGACAGGATCGAGCCCGGTGACGCTCGCGCGCAGCTCCTGCGGCCCCGGGTCTCCGAGTGTCCACGCACCCGGCGAGGCAAGGCCATCGCCATCCGTCGTAGCGGTGGCCGACTCGAGCGAACCGCCGCCGCCCGTCACCTGAAAGCCCACCGTCACGCCCTCGAGGCCGCCGCCCGTCACCCCGTTCACCTGCACCTGGATCGGATCGGCGACCGCCGTCCCCGCGGTGGCGCGCTGTCCGTCGCCGGCGTGGACGACGAGTTCGGCCGGGAAATCGCGCGCCGTCGCGCCGAAGACGACCGGTTGCAGCCCGGTGACGCTGGCGCGCAACTGCTGCGGGCCGGGGTCGCCCAGCGTCCACGCTCCGGAGGACGCGACGCCGTCGCTTCCCGTGACGGCGGTTGCGGATGCGACGGAGCCGCCGCCTCCCGTCACGGTGAAGCTGACGTTGACCCCCCCGACGCCTGCCCCGGACTGCCCGGTGACCTGTACGGTCGGGGGGTTGGGCACGGCGGTGCGGGCATCGGCGGCCTGGCCGTCGCCGGAGCGGATGACCAGCGCGGCGGGGGTCTCGGGTTCGCTTCCGGGTCCGCCGTCACAGGACCAGAGGGCCAGCAGCACGAGGAGAGCGACCCTGACGCTCCACCGCGCTCGGTGCTCGTGCGGACTGGTCGGCGGACTGCTGGTCGTGGCTCGCATGGGACCAATCATAGAGGAGGCGGAACGGAGGGGCGATACCCGGGTAGGGGTGCCAGCGGGGCGCCTCGCCGCTCCCGGCGTTCGGGCGGCCTGCTCCACGGACCGCCGGACGGCTGGCAGCCAGCCCCCCGCGCGCATACTTTCCCCGTCGCCCGATTCACCCAAAGCCCCGGGAAGGAGACCCATGCGCAACCTCATCACCCCCATCCTTCTGCTACTGCTTGCCTTCTCCATCGGTTTGGCGGCACCCGACCGCCTCGCCGCCGCCCCCTTCTCCCCCCTCCCCCTTCTTCTCCAGGAGGAAGAGGAAGAGGGGCAGGAGGCGGACACCACCGATCAGGAGGCGGAAGAGCCCGACACCACCACCAAGTACACCGACGTCATCACCGAGGACGCGATCACGAGCGAGGGCCTCTTCGACACGCACATGATCGAGGACAAGCTCTACTACGAGATCCCCCTCGACATGCTGGACCGCGAGATGCTGCTGCTGACCCGCATTGCGAAGACCCCGGACGGGGTCGGCTACGGCGGTTCGAAGACCAATACCTCGACCGTGCGGTGGGAGCGCAACAAGGAGCGCATCTTCCTTCGCCTCGTCGGCTACCAGAACTTCGCCGACGACACCACCGCGATTTCGCAGGCGGTGAGGAACTCGAACTTCGAACCGATCCTCATGGCCTTCGACATCGAGGTGATGTCGGAGGACTCGACGGCCGCCGTGGTCGAGGTCACGAACCTGTTCACCAGCGACCAGTCCCTCATCGGGCTGCCGAGCTTCCGGCGGACCCAGTTCGGCGTGCGACGACTGGACGGCGACCGCACCTACATCGTGCGCGCCAACGCGTACCCGAGGAACGTCGAGGTGCGCCGGGTGGTCACCTACGACGCGACCCAGTCCCCTTCCACGGGAAGCAACACGCTCTCCATGGAGATGCACCACTCGATGCTGCTGCTCCCCGACGACCCCATGGAGCCGCGCCTCTGCGACGAACGGGTCCAATACTTCAGCAACAGCCGAACCGACTACGGGCTGGACGAGCAGCGCGCCGAGACCCGCTGCTTCATCACCCGCTGGCGCCTCGATCCGAGCGATCCGGAGGCGTACGCGCGGGGAGAGCTCGTCGACCCGGTCGAGCCCATCGTGTACTACATCGACCCGGCGACCCCGCCCAAGTGGGTCCCCTACCTCATCCAGGGGGTGAACGACTGGCAGGTCGCCTTCGAGGCGGCCGGCTTCAGCAACGCCATCGTGGGCCGCGAGGCGCCGGAGGACGATCCCGACTGGAGCCCCGAGGACGCGCGCTATTCGGTCATCCGCTACCTGGCCTCCGATGTGCAGAACGCGTCGGGGCCGCATGTGCACGACCCCCGCACCGGACAGATCCTTGAGAGCGACATCCAGTGGTACCACAACGTGATGAACCTGCTTCGCAACTGGTTCTTCGTGCAGACCGCCGCCGCCAACGAGGACGCCCGCGGCGTCGAATTCGACGACGAGATCATGGGCGAGCTGATCCGCTTCGTCTCGGCCCACGAGGTCGGCCACACCCTCGGCCTGCCGCACAACATGCAGTCGTCGTCGGCCTACACCGTGGAACAGCTGCGGACGCGCTTCGTCTGCGAAAACGGCGTGGCCCCGTCTATCATGGACTACGCGCGCTTCAACTACGTGGCCCAGCCCGGCGACGACACCTGCTACTACCCTGTGGTGGGGCCGTACGACAAGTTCTCGATCGAGTGGGGTTACCGGCACTATCCCGGCAAGGACCGATACACCGAGCGGAAGGACCTGCGCGAAATGATCCTGGAGTGGCAGGACGACCGCGTCTACCTCTTCTCGAGCCCGAACGGGATGGATCCCACCGCGCTCACCGAGGCCATCGGGGACGACGCCATGCGCGCGTCCGACTACGGTGTCGAGAACCTCAAGCGCACCGTGGACAAGCTGACGGAATGGACCTACGAAGAGGGAGAGGACTACTCGCAGCTGCAGGAGCTCTACCAGAACGTGGTGTCGCAGTGGCAGCGCTACATCGGCCACGTGGTCACCAACATCGGTGGCGTCATCACGACCCGGAAGCGCCAGGGGCAGGACGGCGTGCCCTTCGAGATGGTCGACAAGGAGACCCAGCAGCGGGCGATGGAATACATGAACCGGCAGGTCTTCGCGACACCGGAGTGGATGATCGATGACGACATCTTCCGCCGCTACCAGGGGACGGGTGCGCTCACCCAGGTCCGCGGCGGCCAGTCGTCGGGGCTGAACCAGGTGCTGAATGTGGCCCGCATGACCCGGCTCGTGGAACAGGAGGCGTTCCACGGCGACGATGCGTACTCGCTCGGCGAGATGCTCGACGACCTGCGCGGGGGCGTGTGGACGGAGGTGGCTTCGGGCGAGGCCACGGACGCGTACCGGCGCAACCTGCAGCGTGCCTACCTGGACCGCATGAAGACGCTCATGTGGGACGACGCCGCCATGCAGTCCGATGTCGCAACCTTCGCGCGCGGCCAGCTGATGACGCTGCGGGGCGAGCTGGAGGCCGCCGTCGGCAGCACATCGCACCAGGCGACGCAGTGGCACTTCCAGGATGCGATCGTGCGGATTGATCTGATCCTGGATCCGGCGAACAAGCCGCCGCCGGCGGAGGGCGCGACTCCGCCGATCTTCTTCCCGTTCATTAAGGGCAAGTGAGGGGGGTTAACGGTTTAGTAGGGCGACTCGCTAGCGTCGCGGGCGGGTGAAGGGCCCTGCGCGTTCGGCTTCGGCCGGGCGCGTGGGGCTTTGCCGTTGCGGTGGTCAAATCTGTCTGAAGCAATGCGTGATGGGTACAAGCGGGGGCTTGGGGATGGTCGGGCGAGGTCCTTTCGGATCAGTGCAGGACCCTGCGTGGGACTCGATCGGTCGCGGCCGGTCCGGACTGCGCGCCAATCCACATGAGTATATACTCATATGAGTAGCTTTTGGGCTCCGGGTGGCGGTTGGACCCGCCAACGGTGTGGCAGACGACGTTAGCGAGGGGCCGACGGAGCCCCGGGGAGGACGAGGATGAGATCGAAGCGGTTGCAGGTGCTGGTTACCGACGACATGGACCACCGTGTGCGCAGAGCCGCGGACCGGGCCCGGGTATCGCGGGGCGAATGGGTGCGACAGGCGATCCGCGAACGCCTGGAACGCGATTCCGGCCCGGTGCCCGCCGACCCATTGGCCGAACTCCGCACCCTGAACGGACCCACCGCCGACATTTGCGGAATGATCGGGGAAATCGAGGCGGGCCGCTCATGAGAGTCTTCGTCGACTCGAACATTCCGATGTACGTGGCCGGAGCGGAGCACCCCAACCGCGAACCCGCCACCCGGTTCCTGAAGAGCGCCGGCGAGGCGGGCCTGGACCTGTGTACGAGCACCGAGGTGCTGCAGGAGATCCTCTTCCGCTACACGGTACTGGGGCGGGCCGACCTGGCGGAGAGGGTGTACGACCTGTTCGTGGCGCTGATCCCCGAGGTCTTCACGGTGACCTTGGCAGACACCGATCTTGCGAAGCGGATCCTGCTGTCGACGCCGGGACTGTCGGCGCGGGATGCGATCCACGCGGGGGTGATGCTGAACCGGGAGGTGACTTCGATAGCCACCTTCGATCGCGGGTTCGACCGGGTGGAGGGGGTTGGGCGGGTGGAGATGGATTCGAAGCCCGTTCGCTGACGAGAGTCGCGATCAGGACCCTTCGCGGTCGCGCCCCGTCAGATCTCCGCCTCGCTCCGCCACCGCTCCAGCGTCTCCCGGAGTCGCTGAAGAGCGCTTTGGCTGGTGATGAAGCCGACCGTCATCACAACCCAGGCCTCGGTCGGTCCCTCCTCGGTCTCGGCGGGCGAGAAGCTGGCGAGGGGGCCGATCGCCAACAGGGCTTCTTCCAGCGCCGGCCGTCCTGAACTCTCGGCGATCCGCTGCTCTTGCACGGCGCCCGTCTCGTCCACCAGGAAGTGGGCGACGGCGATGCCCTCGGTGCCCATTTCTCCACTCTCGCCCGGTATGCTGGTCTTCAGGGCATCGAACACCTCATCGTCGTTCAGCAGACCGGGAGCGACTGTTGGGACGGCGGATTCCGAGTCGGCGAGAACGGGCTCGAACATGACGATACAGCGCGGCGGCGGCGCGGGATCCGACTCCGAAACCGATTGAGGCCCTATAACGACCCGCCAGGGGGGGCTTCCCATCTCCAGGAATTCCAGGCAGGCACGGGAAAGACTGTCAGGTCCGGTCAACGTCCCGAGCCCGATCACGGTGACGGCCGCGGTCACCCCACCGACGGCCGCAGCGATGACGATGGGGCTCCGCGACCGTTTGCCCCTACGTGAGTTGTTCATTCCTTCCCCCTGCTCGTTGGAGTGACCTGCTCCCGCACGCCCTGTCCCGCGGCAACGCTTCCAGCGCTTGCGCCCCGCTGCGGCGCCGGATCAATTGCGCTGTCCACCGCGTGCCCCAACCCGAACCAAAAATGCCCATGACCAGCCCGACCGGCAAGCTGTCCACAGTGTTCCTCGCGTCCGCATTCGCCTTCTCGGCGCTGGCCGCGACGCTTCCCCCCACCCCCCTCGCCGCCCAGGAAGGTGCCCACGCCCACACCGGCATGTACGACGGCCCCACCGTGCTGCGCGCCGCGCGCCTCCTTGACGTGGAAACCGGCGAGATGCACACCAACGCGGTCATCGTGGTCGAGGACGGGGTCATCACGGCGGTGAACCCCAATCCCGTACCCGACGTGATGCACGACATGGACCTGGGCGATGTCACGCTGCTGCCCGGATTCATCGACGCGCACACGCACCTGGCCGGAGAGATCAGCGCGACCTCCTTCACCGACGCGGTCACGCGCACCGAGGCCTACGGTGCCATCAACGCGGTGCGCTTCGGGGCCATCACCGTGCGGGCCGGCTTCACCACGGTGCGCGACTTCGGCGGCGACGTGACGGTCGAGCTCGGCAAGGCGGTCGAGCGGGGCATCATCGACGCGCCACGGGTGATCCCGTCGCGGTACCCGCTCGGCATCACCGGCGGCCACTGCGACGTGACGGGGTTCGCGCCGGGCATCCGCGAGGGCGGCCCGGAAGAGGGTGTGGCGGACGGGCCGTGGGAGGTGGTCGAGGCGGTCCGCTACCAGATCAAGCACGGGGCGAAGGTGATCAAGACGTGCGCGACGGCGGGGGTCCTCTCGATGGAGGGTCCGGTGGGGGCGCAGCAGTACTCGCTGGAGGAGCTCACCGCGATGGTCGAGGAAGCCGCACGGCATGGGATCAAGGTCGCCGCGCACGCGCACGGCTCCGAGGGGATCCTGGTGGCGGTGCAGGCCGGGGTGGCCTCGATCGAGCACGGGTCGGTCCTCACCGACGAGATCATGGACCTGATGATCGAGAAGGGGACGTACCTGGTGCCCACCACCTACCTCGTCGATCGGATCCCCCTAAACGAGCTGCCGGCCCACGTGCGCGCGAAGGCCGAGGACATCCTGCCGCACGCGCGGGCCAGCGTGCAGCGCGCCATCGAACGGGGCGTCCCAATCGCCTTCGGCACCGACGCGGGGGTCTTTACGCACGGGGAGAATGCGGGTGAGTTCGGCATCTACGTCGGGATGGGGATGAGCGAGCTGGATGCGCTCCGCACCGCGACGATCCACGCCGCCGACCTGCTCGACACGCCCGACCGGGGCCGCTTGGCCGAGGGGATGCTCGCGGACATCATTGCCGTGCCGGGGAATCCGCTTGATGACATCGAGGTGACGAAGGATGTGCAGTTCGTGATGCTGGGCGGGCGCGTGATCAAGCATGTGATGGGCGGGCGCGACATGCACTCGATGGGACACTGAGCGGGAGCATGGGGCGGGCTCGCGCGGGGACTGTCCGGCTGCGGCGAGCTCGGTGGGGGAGCCCGCATCGAAGGTGAACGTCTCCCGCGAGCAGCTCGCGACCGCGGTCCGCGCCCTCTGCGCCGACTTCGGCCACGACTACTGGCAGCGCGCGGATGAGGCCCGCGCCTACCCGCACGAATTTGTCGACGCGCTGACCGAGGCGGGCTACCTCGCCTGCCTGATCCCCGAGGAGTATGGAGGGATGGGGCTGGGGGTGCGCGAGGCCTGCGTGATCCTGGAGGAGATCAACCGCTCGGGCGGCAACGCGGCGGCCTGCCACGCGCAGATGTACACGATGGGGACGCTGCTTCGCCACGGCTCCGCGGAGCAGAAGCGGCGCTATCTGCCAGGAATCGCGAGTGGCGACCTGTGTCTGCAGGCATTCGCGGTGACCGAACCCGACGCCGGCTCCGACACGACCCGCATCCGCACCTTCGCCGAGCGCAGGGGCGACCGCTACGTGGTGAACGGGCAGAAGGTCTTCATCTCGCGGGTGCGCCAGTCGGACCTCATGATCCTGCTCGCGCGCACCACCCCGATCGACGAGGTCGAGAAGCGGACCGGGGGACTCTCGGCCTTCATCGTCGACCTGCGCGACGCCGGCGAGGCGCTGCGCACGGCCCCCATCGACACCATGATCAACCACGAGAGCTGCGAGGTCTTCTTCGACGGGCTCGAGGTGCCGGCCGGAAACCGGATCGGCGAAGAGGGCCGGGGATTCCGCTACATCATGTCCGGGATGAACGCGGAGCGGATCCTGCTGGCGTCGGAATCGATCGGCGACGGCATGTACTTCATCGACCGGGCATCCGACTATGCCAGCGCCCGCAAGGTCTTCGGCCGCCGCATCGGCGAGAACCAGGGCGTCCAGTTCCCGATCGCCGACGCGTACATGGACGTCCGCGCGGCGGCGGCGGTCCGCGACGAGGCCGCCCGGGAGTACGACGGTGGCGAGGTGCGCGGCGAGGGCCCCAACATCGCCAAGTACCTGGCGTCGCGAGCCGCGTGGAAGGCGGCCAATGTTGCGATGGACACCTTCGGGGGCTGGGGGATGGCGACGGAATACGGGATTGAGCGCAAGTTCCGCGAGGCGCGGCTCTACATGGTGGCGCCGGTGGCGAACAACCTGGTGCTCAGCCACGTGGCGATGCACGTGCTGGGCATGCCGCGGTCGTTTTGAGGGCCCGTGATGAGTGAGCGGGCGTCTCCGGCGCGGGCCCGTGGGGCGGGGGCGATGGCGGTTGCGCGTGGATGCCCGAGGGACAAGCGGGTTCCGGACGGGTCGACGAGGTGTGGCCGATGAGCCTCCCGGCCCTTCGCTCGATCCTCTTCGTTCCGGGAGACCGGCCGGATCGCTACGGCAAGGCGCTGGGCGCGGGGGCGGATGCGGTGTGCATCGACCTGGAGGACGCGGTGGCCGGGGCGCGAAAGGCGGAGGCACGCGCGGCGGTGTTGGGTTTTCTGCGTGACCGGGGTGCAGTGCAGTCGCAGCCGGACGCTTGCCTGATGGTGCGCATCAATGACCTGAATACGGACGTGGGCCGCGACGACCTGGAGGCGATCGCGGACGGTCCCCGGCCCGATGCGCTGATGGTGCCGATGGTCCGCAGGGCGGCCGAGGTCGAGGTGGCCCTTGAGAAGCTGGGGATCACGCTCCCCATGCTCCCGCTGATCGAGACGGCGGGCGGACTCGAAAACGCGGTCGGGATCGCAGGTGTCGTCGGGGTCGCAGGGCTGGTGTTCGGGGGATTCGATCTTGCCCTGGAGCTCGGGGCGGAGCCGCATTGGGAGCCGCTGCTGTATGCGCGCTCCCGGGTGGTGCATGCGGCGGCGGTCAGCGGGATACCGGCCTATGACGTGCCGTCGCGGGACTATCGCGAGCTGACGGTACTGCGTGAGGAGACGAAGCGGGTACGCGCGCTGGGTTTCGCCGGGAAGACCGCGATCCATCCCGCGCAGATTCCGGTGATTCACGAGGTGTATGCGCCGTCGCGCGGGGAGGTGGAGCGGGCCCGCGCCATCGTGGAGGCCGACCGGGGGGCGGAGGGGGGTGCGGTGGGTATGGGGGGACGCATGGTGGACCGTCCCGTGGTCGAGGCCGCGCGGCGGGTTCTCGAACGGGCGGCGGAGGTGGG
>VXOC01000194.1 GCA_009840215.1 Gemmatimonadota bacterium
ACCCTCCCCCCCTCGAACCGAACGGCCCAGAACCCGCGACATACCTCGTGTGTGCACTTCTGGCTGAAGTGGATGTGCCCCGGGCACACGGCCGTACAGTTGCAGTTCTCGAAGAGCAGACCCTCGGCCCACCAGTCGCTCAATTTCGCCTCCCGTTGCTTGCCGGCACCCGCTGGCCGACAGGGTGGTTTGTCAGTGCGTCAGCATGTAGAGGATCACGTTGATCCCGACGGCGTACGCGTTGGGCGAGAAGAGATGGAAGAACTCGTCGTCCTCGCCTTCGCGCTCCCACCCGTCGGCGATGTCGGTATTGTGCGTGATGATGACCATGAGCCGTCCCGAGGCGTCCATGATGCCGTGCATGGTCGGAACGGCGCTCTCCGATCCGCGCTCAGAAGTGCCACCGCGGCCGCTCTGTCTCCAGTACTGGATCGACGGGATCTGCGGGATGCTGTCGACGTCGTACAGGGTGCGGAACACGACGTGGTCGGGTGGAACCGGGTCGATGGAATAGCCGGGAAGGACGCGATCCATCTCACGCGTCCAGTTGAACCATGCGTAGTCGCCCCAGAAGTCGTCCGCCCACAGAAAGCCGCCCTTGAGCAGGTAGTCCCGGAGCCGCACGGTCTCCACATCGGTGAACCCGATCGTCCCCACATCGGACGCGAAGAGGAAGGGACACTCGTACAATTCGGATTCCGTGAGCTTGACCACCGCATGGAACGGGTCGCCCCACTCATTGCGCGTGATGTCCGCCCTGGTCAGCTGGGAGAGACGCAGCGGCAGGTTGCGGTCCCCGTCCGGGTAGTCCGTCCTCCAGCCCTGCCCCAACCATTCCCGCCGCACCTGCCGGTACTCCAGCCGACAGAAGGTGAAGCCGCCCTTTTCGGTCGCCTCCGACGGCTTCCAGGTGGGTGCATAGCGTCTGCCCCATTGGCCCTGCACCGGTTCAGGGGCGAGGACGGCCGCAATGCTCAGCAATCCGGCCGCGACTGCGAGCCTGGGTGTCATCGGCAAACCCCGGAAGTTCGCCCTGTCGGTCCAGCGCCTCGCCGGCCCCGCCGCCCGGATGGCTTTGTGCACGGATCGTCAGGTCGCACGGTGCTCCAACGCGCCAGCCGACTGGCCCCGAGGAGGGCAGGGTGATTACGGTACATGATCCAATCCTGACAGCAGCGACCGACTCTGACAATGAGACGCACCACACTCCTGCTGGCGATGGCCGCCCTTCCCGTCGTGGGCTGCTCTCCCTTCGGCGGCTCCACCGAGCCGAGGGAGGACGAGGAACTCGTCTGCGATCTGGACCCGGACTTTCTGGCCGACAGTCGCGTGGGGCGAGACGGAATACCGGCGCTCTCGGACCCGCCCCTGGTCCCGATCTCCCCCATCATCGCCGAGAATTCCTATGTGAGGGACACCGACCGGGTCATCGCCCTCCGCCTCGGTGACGAGTGGGTCGTGATTCCCCACAACATCATGTGGCGACATGAAATCGTGAACTTCACCACCGACCTGGAAAGCCTGTCGGTCACCCATTGCCCCCTGACCGGCTCCGCCCTGGCCTTCAACCGGAACAAGGTGGACGGGGCTGAGTTCGGCGTCTCCGGCCTGCTGTACCAGGCCAACCTCATCATGTACGACCGGAACGAACCCGACGAGTCGATGTGGCCGCAGATGATGGGAGAGGCGCGCTGTGGCCCGCGGTCGGGCACGCGGCTCTCGCGGCGGGCCGTGGTGGAGATGACGATGGGGGGATGGAAGGAACTGCACCCGGACTCGAAGATGGTGGGCCTGGAGAACCCCAGTCACTGGCAGTACTACGTCCTGAACCCGTACGGCGACGACTACGACGATCCCGACAACCCCGACTTCCTGGACTATCCGATCCCCCTGGACGACGAGCGGCTGCCACCCAAGGAGCGGGTGCTGGGACTGCCCGCCGACGGGAGCGGCAACCCGCCGCGGGCTTTCTCTTTCCGCGCGATGGAAGGTGCGGGGGACCACGCGATCTTCTTCACCACCTACAAGGGCGCCCCGGCAATGATCATCTGGGACGGTGCCAGGCGCGCCGCCATGGCCTACCGCACCGACATCAACGGACAGCAGGCGACCTTCGAGGTGGTCGACGGTGAGGTGCGCGACAACCTGACCGGAACCGTGTGGGCCGTGGACGGAACGGCGGTCGAGGGCCCCCTGGCGGCCCGGGGGCACATGCTGGCTCCGATCAAGGAGGCGTATGTCGCTTTCTGGGCGGCCTGGGCGGCCTTTAACCCGGGAACGGTGTTGCCCATCGGGTGATCGGAGGGCCGGGAGAACGCTTGCGAGACCCGGTCACGTGAATGCCAGGCTCTTCACCACGACTTCGACACACTCCTCCGGCGACAACTTCTCGGTATCCAGTCGCAGATCCGGTCGCCCGGGCCGCTCATAGGGACTGTCGATTCCGGTGAAGTTCCTGATTTCGCCCCTCATCGCCCTGGCGTACAGCCCCTTCGGGTCGCGCCTGGCGCACTCCTCCAGCGACGCGTCAACGAAGATCTCCATGAAGTCGCCCGGCTCGAAGAGGTTGCGGGCGAAGTCGCGCTCGGACTGGAAGGGGCTGATGAAGGAGACGATCACGATCAGCCCCGCATCCACCATGAGGCGGGCCACCTCGGCCACCCGGCGGATGTTCTCCACGCGGTCGGCCTCGGTGAAGCCGAGGTCGCGGTTGAGGCCGTGGCGCACGTTGTCCCCGTCCAGCAGATAGGTGTGGCGGCCCTCGGCCACCAGGCGCCTCTCCAGCAGGTTGGCGACGGTGGACTTGCCCGACGCGGAGAGGCCGGTCAGCCACAGGCAGCGGGCGTGCTGGCGTTTCAGCCGGGCGCGAAATTCGGCGTCGATGTCGAACTCCTGCCACTTCAGGTTCGCCGCGCGCATGAGCGCATAGGTGATCGTGCCGGCACCCACGGTGGCGTTTGTGGCGCGGTCGATCAGGATGAAGCCTCCGAGTTCGCGGGACTGGTCGAAGGGGGCGAAGGGGACGGGGCGGTCGGTCGCCAGGTTGACCACGCCCAGGTCGTTGAGCTCGAGGTGCGCGGCGGCGAGTTGTCCTCCGTCCGACACGTCGACACGATGGCGGATCCGGGTCACGGTGGCCCCCACCTCGCGGGTGTGCAGCTTCATCCGGTAGCGGCGGCCAACGGCCAGCGGGTCGTCGCCCATCCACACGATCCGTGCCTGGAACTGGTCGGCGACTTCGGGCGGATCGGTTGCGGCCGCGATGATATCACCGCGTGCAACATCCACGTCCGGCCTGAGGGTGAGCGTGACTGAATCGCCCCGCTCGGCACTTTCGCGCGTGCCCTGCCATAGCACGATCGACTCGACTTCGGCGGCTGTCCCTGCCGGAGAGACGAGGACCCGGTCGCCGCGCGTCACCGCGCCGGCTGCGATTCGCCCGCAGTAGCCGCGGAAGTCCGGGTTCGGGCGGTTGACGTACTGGACCGGCATGCGGAAGGGCCGCCGCGCGGCCGGTTGCGCGACCTCCGCCGTCTCGAGGTGGTCGAGCAGCGTCGGGCCGGTGTACCAGGGCGCTTCGGCCGCGGGCCGGGTGAGATTGTCGCCGGTGAGGGCGGAGACGGGGATGGTGACGGCCTCCTCCACCCTGATCTCCTCCGCCAGCACGCGGCAGGCCAGGGCGATCGACTCGAAGGTGCCGCAGTCCCAGCCGACCAGATCCATCTTGTTGACCGCGTGCACGATGTGCCGCACCCCGAACATGGCAGCGATGCGTGTGTGGCGCGCAGTCTGCGGCAGGATCCCCTTCCGCGCGTCCACCAGGACGACTGCGAGGTCGGCGGTCGACGCGCCGGACGCCAGGTTGCGCGTGTACTGCTCGTGGCCCGGTGCGTCCGCGACGATGAAGCGGCGGCGGGGCGTCTCGAAGGAGCGGTGCGCGACATCGATGGTGATGCCCTGCTCGCGTTCGTCCTGCAAGCCGTCGAGGAGGAGGGCCAGGTCGGCCGCGTCGCCCCGGGTGCCGTGGCGGCGGGAGTCCTCGGCGACTCTTTCCAACTCATCGGCGAACACCTGGCGGGTGTCGTGGAGGATGCGGCCGAGCAGTGTGCTCTTGCCGTCGTCCACGCTGCCGCAGAGGACAACACGCAGGGTGGGCGGCATCAGAAGTAGCCCTCCCTCTTCTTGCGTTCCATCGACGCTTCGGCGTCGTGGTCGATGAGGCGGCCCTCGCGCTCGGATTGGTCGGCGGCCAGGGTCTCGGCGATGATCGCGTCGAGGGTGGCCGCGTCGCTTTCGATGGCGGCGGTCAATGGATAGCAACCCAGGGTGCGGAACCGGACGCGGCGCATTTCCGGCACCTCGCCCGGGTCGAGGGGCATGCGATCGTCGTCGACCATGATCCATTGGCCATCCCGCTCGACCACGGGCCGCTCTGCAGCGTAGTAGAGCGGCACGATACGGATCTCCTCCGCCGCGATGTAGCGCCAGACATCGGCTTCGGTCCAGTTGGAGAGCGGCGAGACCCGTAGCGACTCGCCCTCCCGAATGCGCGTGTTGTAGAGATTCCACAGCTCCGGCCGCTGTGCCCGGGGATCCCACTGGTGGGTGGGACTGCGCAGCGAGAAGACGCGTTCCTTGGCGCGGGACTTCTCCTCGTCGCGGCGCGCGCCAACGAAGACGATGTCGTGGCGTCCGGCGTCCAGGGCCTGGCGCAGGGCCACGGTCTTCATCACCTCGGTGTAGTAGTCGGAGCCGTGGGTGAAGGGGGTGACGCCCGCGTGTACGCCTTCCCGGTTGGTGTGTACGATGAGTTCGACCCCGGGTTCGGCCGCGACCCGGTCTCGAAAGGCGATCATCTCGCGGAACTTCCAGGTGGTGTCGACGTGCAGCAGGGGGATGGGTGGGGGGGCGGGCCAGAAGGCCTTGCGGGCCAGGTGGAGGAGCACCGACGAGTCCTTGCCGATGGAGTAGAGCATCAGGGGACGGGCGGCGGTGGCGACGCCCTCGCGGATGATCTCGATGGCTTCGGACTCGAGGGCCGAGAGCCAGGAGCCGGCCCGGTGCCTTCCGGTCCGCCGTGCTCGCGATCCATCCTCCAGGGGGTTCGGTCTTGGCATAACGGAATGTAGCCTACGCGGGTATGGAGATACCCGAAGCTGCTACCGGTTCGAATCCGGGCCGCATGGCCGGGCGCGAACTTGACGATTGTCGCAGCCCGTCCACCTATTCCGGCATGGCCACCCTGCAACAACTCCTTATCGGATCCAGCCGCACCTTCAGCGTGGGAATCGACCTGCTGCCGGAGCCGTTGCGGCAGGAGATCACGGTGGCCTACCTGCTTCTCCGCGTCTCCGACTACCTCGAGGACAGCGAGCTGCTCGCCGACGACGACAAGATTGCCATGCTGGAGGACTGGCGCCGCGCCCTTGCCGGAGGTGGGGAGCGCACGGCTCTGATCGCACGTCTCGGCGAGGCTCGCGAAGATACGCCCGACGCCCTGGTGGCCCGCGACGCGACCACCGTTCTCGCGGGGTTGGACCGGATGGAGCCCGAGGCGCGCGAAATCGTGGTGCGGCGGGTGCGCGAGTCGACCGCGGGGATGGCGCGCTGGACGCGGCGGGGGTCGGTCTTCAACAACGAAGCCGACCTCGACGACTACATGCACGAGGTGGCCGGGCGGGTGGGGCTTCTCCTCACGGAACTCTTCGCGCTCCGCCTCTCCGGGGTCGCGGGGAGCGCGGAACGGATGATGAAGCTGGGAAGGGAATTCGGGCTGGCCCTTCAGACCGTGAATGTGATCCGGGGACTTCACGAGGACCCGCGCAGGGACTGGGTATACGTTCCCCGGAGTTTCGTCCCCGAGGAACTCCAGTCACCCCGGGCGATCTTCGATCCATCGAACCGCGAGGCCGGCATGGGCGTTGTGGCCAGACTCGCAGCCAAGGCGGACGGGCACCTCGCGGCGGCCCGCCGGTACGTCGCCCTCATCCCCCGCCGCCACCATCGGGTCCGCCTCTTCTGCCTGCTTCCGCTCTTCTTCGCGATTCGCACGCTTGCCGTGAGCCGAGGCAACGCGGACGTGCTGCGCACCGAAGTCAAGATGACCCGCGACGAGGTCCGGGCCATCACGCGTCACGCGCGGGTGATGGGGGTGTCCAATCGTTGGATCGGCTGGTATTGCGGGAGGCTGGCGGGGTAGTTTTGCGCGGTTCAGGCCGCATTCACGCATTCGACCTTCCGGAGAGGATCATGACCCGACTGAGTCGCAGAGGTTTCCTGAAGACGACGGCGGCGGCAGGTGTCGCCGCGATTCCCGCCGCCAGCGGCCTTGCTTGCGGTCAGGGGGCGGCAGACGACGCTGCGGGGGGCGCCGGCGGTGCCGGGGGCGCGGACGACCCGCTCGGCATTCGCGGCGACTTCCCCGTCACCGAGGAACTCGCCTACCTCAACACGGCTTCCGTGGGGCCGCTGTCAACCTCCGTCCGCGACGCCCTGCGCAGCTACGCGGACGAGAAGATGCTCAGGCGCAACACGAGTGCGGGCCGCGAGGCCATCGCGAGTGCCCGTTCGCGCTTTGCCGGCCTCTTCGGCACCGACGAGGACGAACTCGCCTTTCTCTACGCGACGAGCGGCGCCGAGAACATCATCGTGAGCGCGATGGAATGGCGGGAGGGGGACAACGTGGTGGTCGACGAACTGCACTTCACCACCACCTTCGTGCTGTACCGGGAGCTGGAGCGCCGGGCCGGGGTCGAACTGCGGATCATCCCCGCGCGGGACGGGGTCGTCACCGTGGACGACTTCGCCGCGCGTACCGACGGGCGGACCCGGCTCATCAGTGTGGCCTGGGTTTCGAACCGCAACGGCTTCCGCTACGACCTGCCCCCCCTGGCCGACCTCGCCCACGCCCACGGCGCCTACCTCTACGCAGACGCGATCCAGGCCTGGGGCACCTTCCCCACGGACCTGCACGCGGAGAATGTCGACTTCGCCTGCGGCAACGGCTACAAGTGGCTGCACGCCGACTTCGGGTGTGCCCCGTTCTATGTTCGCCGCGAGCACCTGGAGTGGATGACGCCCGACCGCTGGGGTCACCGGCAGGTCGCCGAGTCGCTCGGCGGGCACCGCTTCCGGCTCAAGGAGGACGCGGGGAAGCTGGAGTACGCGAATCCGGCGTATGGTCCCGTGACCGCGATGGATTCGGCGCTGGAGTACATGGGGCGGGTGGGACTGGACCGGATCGCGGGGCACACGCATGCGTTGGCCGGGACGCTGCGGGAGGGCGCCGAGGCGCTGGGGATGCGGATGTTCACGCCGCCGGGCAATCCTTCGGCGATCGTCAGCTTCTACCATGGGCTGGATCACGAAGCGCTGGCCGGGGCGCTGGCGGACGAGGGGGTGGCGGTGACGTTTCAGGAGGACGGGGCGCTGCTGAGAGCGGCGGTGGGGATGTTCAACAACCAGGGGGATGTGGACCGGTTGCTGGGGGTGGTGGCGGGGCTGGTGTAGCCGGGAGCCAACAGCGCGGAGACACGTTTCGACGCCCCTGGAGACAAGATTTCAACGCAAACGCAGACAAGATTTCAACGTCTGCGGAGCCAGACATTCGGCGAAACGCTAACTTCCCGCATGCTCCTCGAGACCCCTTTCCACCCCCGCACCGCCCCCCTCTGCCACAGCCGCCGCTGGCGCAACTGGTCGGGGTACGCCAGCGCGCTCACCTACGAGTCCGGCCACGAGTACGAGTACTACGCGGTGCGCAGCGGCGCGGCGCTGTTCGATGTGTCGCCCCTGCGCAAATACGAGGTCACCGGCGCGGATGCCGCCGCACTGGTGGACCGGTTGGTGACCCGCGACGCGCTCGACTGCCCGGTTGGGAGGGTGTTGTACACACCGTGGTGCGATGAAGCGGGGAAGATGATCGACGACGGGACGGTCCAGCGCCTGGACGCGGACGCCTTCCGTGTGACCTCTGCCGATCCGTGCCTGCGCTGGTTCCAGGACTGTGCGCTGGGGATGGACGTGGTGGTGCGCGACATCACGCTGGATCTCGCGGCGCTTGCGCTGCAGGGGCCGACATCGGGGGAGATTCTGGCGCGGGTGGTGACGGGTGCCGACATCGGCGCGCTTCCATTCTTCGCGCTCGCGGAGGGGAGCATCGGCGCGGCCCCGGTCACCATCACGCGGACCGGATACACGGGGGACCTGGGGTACGAGATCTGGGTGGGCCCCGAGCACGCGCTGGGGGTGTGGGATGCACTGGCCGAGGTGGGGCGCGGCCATGGTCTCGCGCCGGCCGGGCTCGACGCGCTCGACGTGGCGCGCATCGAGGCGGGGCTGCTGCTGAAGGACGTGGATTACGTGTCGGCGTGGACGGCACTGATCGAATCGCGGAAATCTTCGCCGTACGAGGCGGGGCTGGGGTGGGCGGTGCAGCCGCGGCCGGGGCGTGATTTCGTGGGCGCCAGGGCGCTGGCACAGGAAGCGGCCAAGCCGTCGCAGTGGGGGTTCGCCGGACTCGAGGTCGACTGGCCGCACATCGAGAAGCGCTTCGCGGCGGTGGGGTTGCCGCCTCTGGTTGCCGGACGCGCCTCGCGGGCGGCGGTCCCCATCCATGCCGGCGGCAAGCAGGTCGGGTATGTGACGAGTTCCACCTTTTCGCCGATCCTCAAGAAGTACATCGCACTGGCGACGATTCGGCGTGACTTCGCGCGGCCCGGCCGCCGCGTGGAGTTCGAGTTGACCGTGGAGTTCGTGCGCCACACGGTGCCGGCGCGCGTGGTGAAGACGCCGTTTTTCGATCCAGTGCGGAAGCGAGGCTGGGGCCGACCACGATGACCAGGCAATACGACGTCATCGTGATCGGCGGGGGCCATAACGGCCTCGTTCACGCGGCCTACCTGGCTCGCGCCGGCCTCGACGTGTGCGTCCTGGAAGCGCGCCCCCTCGTCGGCGGCGCCACCGTCACCGAGGAGATCTTCCCGGGCTTCAAGTACAGCGTCTTCTCCTACGTCGTCAGCCTGATGCGGCCGGACATCATCCGCGAGCTCGACCTGCCCCGCCACGGGCTCGCCATCCTGCCGCTCGAGAGCACCCTCACCCCGCTACCCGACGGCGACCGCCTCTACCGCGACGCCGACCACCACCGCACCTGGCGCGAGATCGCCCGCTTCTCGATCCGCGACGCCGAGGCGTACGACGACTACGGCCGCTCGCTCTTCTTCATGGCGCGGGCGGTGAAATACCTGCTCGACATCGTCCCGCCCGACCCGTCCCGGCTGTCTCCCGGCGACATCGCCGGCATTCTGCGCCTGGGGCGGCACTTCCTGGGCCTCGAGCCCGACCAGCTCCACCTGCTCGTCAAGCTGATGACGATGAGTGCGGCTGACTTTCTCGAGGAGTGGTTCGAGACCGACGTGCTCAAGGCGACGCTGTCGGCGAGCGGGATCATCGGGACTTTTCTGGGGCCGCGCTCGCCGGGCACGGCGTATGTGCTGCTGCACCACTACATGGGCGAGATCGACGGGCACTTTCGGGCGTGGGGCTTTGCCAAGGGAGGGACCGGGGCGGTGGCGCAGGCGATCGCGTCGGCAGCACGCGAGGCGGGGGCGGAGATTCGGACGGACGCACCGGTCGCACGGGTGTTGGTGAAGAACGGGCGAGTCCATGGCGTGACGCTCGCCAATGGGGACGAACTGCGCGCGAAAGCGGTGTCGTCCAGCCTCGATCCGCGCCGCACCTTCCTCGACCTGGTCGACGAAAACGAGCTGCCCGACGAGGTGGTTCAGGGCGTGCGCGGCTACCGTTTCCGCGGCTCCTCCGGCAAGGTCAACCTGGCACTCGACGCGGCCCCCGACTTCACCTGTATGCCCGGCCACGGTCCCCATCTGCGCGGTGCCGTTTCGATCAGCCCGTCGATCGACTACCTGGAACGCGCCTACGACGACGCCAAGTACGGGGACTTCTCGCGGGAGCCGTACATCGACATCGTCATCCCATCGGCGATCGATCCGGCCATGGCGCCGCCCGGCAAGCACGTCATGTCGTGCTTCGTGCAATACGCGCCCTACGAACTGCGCGAAGGGACCTGGGACGAGAAGCGCGAGGCGTTCGGGGACACGGTGATCGACACGCTGGTGCGGTACGTCCCCAACCTGAAGGACATCATCCTGCACCGTCAGGTGGTCACTCCGCTGGACATCGAGCGCACGACCGGGCTGTCGCAGGGGAACATCTTCCAGGGCGAGCTGACCCCGTCGCAGCTGTTCTTCCTGCGGCCGGTCGCGGGGTACGCGAAGTACGGGACGCCGGTGCGGGGGTACTACCAGTGCGGGTCGGGGACGCATCCGGGCGGGGGGATCATGGG
>VXOC01000115.1 GCA_009840215.1 Gemmatimonadota bacterium
CCCCCCCCCCCCCCACCATCTATTTTAAATCATACGGCGACCACAGAGTGCAACCCGCTTTAGTTCGGCGTCAGCTTCACACGTGTATACTCCACCGCCCGCGGGGGGATGGGGGACGGCGAAATGGAATCGGATGCTCGAAGTGCCGACCAGTCGGCGGCAAGTGCTGACCAGTCGGCACTTCGTGGAACGGTAGCGGAAGTCGCGATGATGACTAAGTCGTTTCTGGAAAACCGATTACTGAGATGTGAGGGGCGTTGGCATGGGAATTGCTGTAAAGATGATGGTGAGGTGGCACGGTCCTTCCATGAAATTGAGCCGCCTCCAGGTATCGAGCCCTACGGTGGGGCTTGGTGAATTCACCGATAGCAAGGAGGAATACCAATGCGAAAGCTCTTCGTTCACCCCGTGTCGACGCTGCTTCTTGTCCTTCTCCTGTCGGTCAGCATCCAGCCGACTTCCCCGGCTGTCGACGCGACCGACAATCCGGCGTTCGTGGCCGCTGCCGTGAACCCTGGCGGTGATGGTGTCCAGGAGGGCCCGTGCTGGCTTACGTGCGTCGATAACGACGGCGAGTGCCCCAGGAATTTCCATTGGGCTACGAAGACCGGGGATGTCAATAGATGGGATGGGGGTGACCACCCCAGAGCATGTTATTGGGCCCGTTGCGGCCCTCCCCCGTTCGGAAAACATGCGCCCTGCACTCCGGGCGAAGCCTTGGGCGAACTCGACGAGGCTGTCGGGAGAGGTCAGGCCGACCGGCTCGTGGAGATATTGGCGGACAACGCGACGGTCGTAGTGAACCATGAGCGCCGGGCAATCCAGGTCTGGAGTACATGCGACGAAGGGGAGCTGAGCGCGCACCTGCCACTACCGAGCGATCTCTTCGATGCCTTGGTGCTCGCCCAGGATCAGGATGCCCTGGAGTAAGTGCTACAGTCGATTCTTCGGGTACGTTCGTTGATTAGGGAAACATCTGGGCGCTTGCCAGGTTCGCGAGGGAACGCCTGCTGCTCTCGCTCGCTCGGCGTAGCCCAATGCCTCCTGTTCGGCACTCTCACCGCACCCCTCGGCGCCCAGGACTCGGTCGTGGTCGTGCCCGACGCCCCGGCCTGCGCCTCCTGCTCGCTCGACATTTCGGTCCTCGTCGAGCTCGGTGACCGCGAGGGGCCGGGTATCGTTGGTGAACAGGCCTGGATCAACCGGTCCGACGACGGCGACTACTACCTTTCATCGAGCCTGGCGGGGGAAGAAGGCCTGATACGATTCTCTCAGGACGGCGTCTTTCAGGAGGTCATCGGGCGGGAGGGTGAGGGACCGGGAGAATACGTCTGGCCGAGACTGATGGGAGGAAGTGCCGATGACCTGACGATTCTGGATGTTGCCGGGCGCCGCTTGACGACCATTCGCAATGGTGAGGTGTCGACGATCAGCATGTCGTTCGTGCCGAAAAGGCATGCACTATTGCCCGACGGCCGGCACCTCTACAACGCCATCGTGTTCGAGCCCGATCGAATTGGTCACCCGTTCCACGTGTATGACTCGGAGAGTCGGCGAATCACGCGCTCTTTTGGTGACGAGGGGGTTCGCGTAGACCGAAGCTCCCGAAGCCAGAACGCCATGAATCGTCCTATTGCGGTTGCGGCGGATGGACACATCTGGGCGGCGCGTGTAAACCGTTATCAGATCGACAAATGGGGTCTGGGCGGGGATCGTATTGCGCGAATCGAACGCGACGCGCCCTGGTTTCGCCCCTGGTTGGATTTCCCCGACGGGGCACCCATAGAAGACAGGCCATTGCCGGAGCTTGTTGGTGTACGGGACTGGGGCGACGATCTCCTGATGGTTGTCGTGAGAGTGGCGGACAGCGAGTGGAAGCCGGTGCGCCCGGCGCGTATTGAGCGTGGCCACGAACTGATAACAGCGGCCCAACACGAGAAGATCTACGACACCGTAATCGAGGTCCTGGATACCCGTTTGGGAACGGTCGTGGCGCGCACCCAGGTCGATGCCCACGCTTGGAGCGTGATCGGGAACGACGGATTCTATTCGTACGCGGAACACAGCGACCTGGGCGAGCCCAAGCATGTGGTTTGGTCGGTGGGCCTGTCGGGGTATTCCAGGTAGGGCACCATTGCATTCGTGACAACCTGACGCTGCCGCGACAGCACATCGCGTGTCTTCATGTCCTCCTGCCATCCGGACCTCCGCAAGTTCGGAGCTCGCCTGCATTCGCATCCAGTGGTCGGCGGTGCCCCTGCCGAGGGTTTGGGGCCGTCAAGTGCCGACCAGGCGGGCCGCCCAGGCATCGAATCCCGCGGTTGGGGCTTGGTGTCAGAGCCGGAAACCTCACAACCCATTCACCCCCCAAATGAGGAGGACGAGATGAAAGAGGCGGCGTTTTGGATGGTCAGCGACGGATCACTGGGTTGGCGTGGTCGCTGCATACCGGCAGTTCGGGGCGAAGCACTCAAGGCTTCAATGGTCGCTTTGGTATTGGCCCTTGCGGGGTCGATGCTCTTGCCAGAGGAATCTGAAGCCCAAGGTGGAGGGCTGACCTGCGGGTGGTGCATCATGGAGCGCGACTTGTGGGTGGGTCCCGGTGTCATCATCCTTGGTCCCGTGGAACACAGCTTCCCTAACGGCGGAAACGAATGCGGCTGGGACGGGCACGATGAACCTGGCGCAATGTGCTCCCGCTGCGGGGGTACGTCCGACTGTCATATTGAATTCCGGACCGGGGGTTGCCACATCGCGTGCGGTCCGGCCGGTGGCGATGTCGCCGCTGCCTTGACCGAAGTCGAAGACGCCTTGGACCGCGGCGACGTGACGGCGGTGGCGTCGGCCTTGCTCGAGCCTAGAACCGGTCTCTCCTTCGACTTCATCCCGGAGGCCGGGCGAATCGATCTCTTTCTCGCCTGTACCCCCGATCGGGCATTTGTTACGATTCCAGTTCCCCCCGAGGCACGTGATCGCCTGGCGGCAGCCGTTCCGGGGTTGAGCGCGGACGAAGTGAAGTGAACGACGTAGCCTTCGGCATCAGCTGCTGTTCGACGTAGGCAGTCACGAACCCAACGAAACGCCACCAATGCTGCGATACGCCACCTGCGCCTGCTTGGTTGCCTGGATTCCGGCTCTGTCCGTTTCCGGGTGCGATCGTCCGGCACCCGAACCACGGCCCGCCGAGCCGCAGACTGTCGGCGTCACCATCAGGGATTCTGCGGGCATCGAGATCGTGGAGAACCACGCGCCCGTCTGGAGCGACGGCGACTTCTGGACGGTGGACCCCGAACCCGAAATCGTCCTGGGGGGGCTTTGGAATGTCTTCAGAGTCGTGCCTTTGTCGGATGGCCGGGTCGTGATGCTCACACCCGACGAGGACACCAAAGTGCTGGTCTTCGAGCCCTCCGGGCGGCTATCGGCATCGTTTGGGCGCACAGGACAGGGACCCGGTGAATTCAACTATCCCTTGCATCTTCAAGTGTTGCAAGGAGACACGATTGTGGTATGGGACCGGATGTTCGGTCCTGTCTCCTACTTCGATCCCTCGGGGAAGCTGCTACGGGAGCGGCGAATCGATTTTGGGGCGTTGGTCGCGGCGACGCGAACGGGCGATCAGCGGCCGGGCGAAAGTGTGCACTGGCCGCTTCCCGACGGATCCTTCCTTATCGATGCGGTTCCCAGCGACTGGCAACCCCCTGCGGAACCAGGGCAGATCTACAGGCGTCCATCGGGATACGTGAGGATCGATTCCGCGTACTCCGCGCATTCCTTCGGTTGGTGGGATGGGCGCGAACGCGTCTCGTCGGGACGTGAAAACCTGCCGTCTCATGTCCCTTTCCCGGCTCAAGCGATGACGGTGGCCGGCGGGGACCCGCCGTCGGTCTACGTTACCAACGGTGACCGATACGAAGTCCACCAGTTCTCCGTGTCCGGCGTTCTCCGGCGAATCCTTCGGCGCACGGTGGACCCGATCGCTTTCACGGACGACGAATACGAGGAGTGGAAAGAAACCGTACAGGCATGGAACCCTCACCGCGACTGGAGTCAGTGGGAGCGTGTGATGGGTGAGCAATCGAGGCGTTACCACCCGGCCATTCGCAACTTCTGGGTGGATTCGGAGGGCTTACTCTGGATAAACGACCGGTTGAACCGGCAACTCGGAACGACCGAATGGAGCATCTTCGGCGCCCAGGGGCGCTGGCTAGGTACCGTCTCATTGCCTGGCGCGGGCATCTACTGGGTCGGAGAGGACTTCATCCTCGGTGGCCAGGTCGACTTCGATACGGGATTGCAGACCGTGGAGCGCTACCGGCTGGACCGGCGGGGGAGGCCATAGAGCGTCGGTACCGTCCTTCGCTACCTGCGCATCCGCCCCAACCGCCCCTGAAGAGTGCTGCGCGGGATGCCGAGGAGCCTTGCCGCACGCGAGACATTCCCGGACGAGCGCTCGAGAGCTTCCCGTACATGACGGTCTGTCGCCTCTTCCAACGTGAGGAAGTGATCGGAGCCGTCAACCGGTTCCGTGCGGTCGTTCCGCTGACGAGAAGCACGTCGCCGGAACCGATCATCAAACTGGCGCACGCGAGCCAGTGCGGCCGTGCCCAACATGGTGGCGCCCCCACACTCCCGGGAAGCACGCTTCACGACGCTAATCAGTTCCCGCACGTTCCCCGGCCAGCGCTCAGCCAGGAGTTGCCGGCGCACGTTTCGTGTCATCCGGGGCCTGAAGGTGTTCCCACGGCAGGCCACTTCAAGTGCCAAGTCAGCCAGCAGGAGTACGTCAAGGTCTCGTTTCCGTAGTGGCGGTAGCTCGGTTGGCGATAACCACAGCCGATCACGGAGATCCGGCCTCATTTTCCCCAGGGCCTCAGGTTGGATTGCAGCGAAGATCTTGAGCTTGCAGGCCCCGCCGCGCCCGATGCTGACCGGAGTGTCCGCACCCACCGGGCGGACGATGCCGTCGTCGAGGGCGGAAAGGAGCTTGACCTGGATCGACTCCGGACAGTTACCGATGTCGTCCAGGAAAAGGGGTTCGCCGGACTGGATCGCGTGGCCAAGAGCACCTGACCGCGTCCGCGTGGCTCCAGTGAACGAGCCTCTTTCATGGCCGAACAACTCCGATTCCGCGATCGTCTCGGCGGTGGCGGCGAGGGACATGAGGTGAATCGCATTCGCCTTGGCGGAATCCCCATTCAACTTGCAGTGGATGGCCCGCATCAACTGACCCTTTCCGGTCCCGCGCTCCCCGATCAACAGAACAGGATCCGGGCTTGCAGCCAGGTGGTCGATCGAATCTCTGATTCTCACAATCGTCGGATGATATCCGGCGAAGGTCGTGTCCGGATCGAAGTGATCGCCATTGTCCGACACCCGGTTCGCTACGTCACTGAGGAAACCGACCGCCCAAGCTTGGAGGTCATCGAGACCGCCGATCTTCGGAGCGCCCCGCCGGATCCGACGGGAGACCCTCCGCCCCAGCCTCTTCTCGGCGGCGGCGCGGAGGAAATCGACCGGGTGTTGCCTAGGCGCGGACTCGATTTCCCGGTAGACCTGACGCAGCCATTCGTAGAACTCAACGAGCTCCCGGTTCGTCTTCGCGTCCGTGGGTCCTGCCTGGTTTCGTGACACCGCATTCCCCCTCCCCGCCTAACGGGCAAGTGCCTTGGAAAGCATGTGGCAGATGGTGTGAAACGGGAATCCCTCCCCCATCGGCCCAGGTCCACCCTGCTCTGCACCACCCATCTATAACGCTTGATGTCCCGGATACGGGGATCACTATCCGACATCTGGGTCTGGAGCCCGGTTTTCGTCCAGGAATCGGCCGATTTGTACTGCAATCGGGACGCCTCGCACCCCCGTTGGCAAAGGAGGAGCAACGGGTGCTGAGCGATCACCGAGGAGATCGGGAGCATGCAGTGGAGCGGGTGGGGCGACCGGTGAATTGGGGGAACGGTGAAAACAGCGTGCAGGCTGGCTCGAAGCGAATCCGGACGGTTAGTGTTAGCCTGTGGGTGGGGAGGAGGGGGTGTCCTGGCCTGCGTAGAGTTCCTCGATCAAGGAGGCTGCCGTGTTTGGTCCAGTCGCGCCTGACAGCAAACTGGTCCGCGCGCTCGGCGCAGTTCAGTGTCTGCTGCTCGCTGCTCTCGCCGCACCCCTCGGCGCCCAAGACTCGGTTGTGATCGTACCCGACACTCCGGCTTGTGCCACCTGCTCCCTCACCGTCTCGGCCGTCGTCGAACTCGGCGACCACGAAGGGCCGGGTATCGTCGCGCAACTCAACGCCCCCTACGCGCTGGCCCGCGTCGTCCGCTCCGACGACGGCGACTACTACGTTCCCGGGTACCTGGGGGACGGACGTCTGTTGCGCTTCTCGAGCGACGGTGTTTTCCAGGAAGCCATCGGACGGCGTGGTGAGGGTCCGGGCGAGTACAGCCTGCCGGTCCTAGTGGGAGGTCGCGCCGATGACCTGACCATTCTGGATGTCCTGTCTCCCCGCCTGACGACCATCCGTGGCGGCGAGGTTGCGACGTGGAGGCTTCCGTTCAGGTTCGACGGTCTCGACGTGTTCCCCGACGGCCGGCAGGTGTACAACGCCCTCTCATCCGAGGCCGATCGAACCGGGCATCCTCTCCACGTGTATGATCCGGCGAGTCGGCGGATTACGAGGTCTCTTGGCGACGAGGGATTTCGCACGGTCCGAATGGACCCGGGCATCACGGAAGTACGGCGCCGTGTTGCAGTGGCAGCGGACGGGAACATCTGGGCGGCCCGCAGCAACCGCTACCGAATCGACAAATGGAGCCCCGATGGGGATCGCATCGCGCGAATCGAGCGCGACGCGACCTGGTTTCGGCCGTGGGAAAAGTGGCTCGGCGTGGACTACGAAGTCCGGCCCTTGCCGGCGATCGTGGGCGTGCGGGACTGGGGCGACGGTCTGCTGATGGTCGTGGTGAGGCTGGCCGACGCCAACTGGCAGCCGATAGCTCCCACACTTGAGCCCGTGCCCGGCCACGCAACGATCGAGCCGACACAGGGAGACGAACTCTACGACACCGTGATCGAGGTTCTGGATACCCGCTCGGGAACGGTTCTGGCCCACACCCGGGTCGATGAGCGCGTCGTCGGCCTCGTGGGGCGGGATGGATTCTGCACGTACGCGGAACACAGCGACCTGGGCGAGCCCAAGTACGTGGTTTGGTCGGTGACGCTGTCGGGTTATGCCCGATAGACCCGACTACAGGGATCCCCGTCCCGCCCGCCGGTCAAGCCGATACCCCTCCACCACCTGCACCCCGGTGTCCGGATCCTGACGGACGCCAAGAATCAAGTCCTCCCCAACCCACTCCACGCGCACCAGGGGCAGTTCCAAAGTGCCGAGCCAGTGGCCTCTCGGATCGAAGACGCTCCATTCACTCTCCGAGAGGTCCGCGCCGTACCTGTCCAGAACCCACAAGCAGCCCTCGGAATCCACCAGAAGTCCGGCGATCGGCGGTCGCACCCGCGGCAGGAATTCGGCCATTGCCCGGTCCCAGGAACTCCAGTCCGGGAATCTCGCGTACGCATTCTTCCACTGCTGAATCTCGTCGGCCGTGACGGGGATCGGATCGACCGAACGCCTGAGGATCCTGCGAAGTACTCCGGTATCGGAACACTGGTGGACCTCGTATCGGTCGGAGTTCGTGATGTACACGGAGAGTGGGGTTCCCCCTGCCGCCAGCTGCACTCCGAAGGGAAAAGGCACGCTGGGAGGGCCCGAAGGCTGCAGGTAGATGAACTCTCTCTCCTCCCACCGTCCCAGGGAATGAACCATGTACTCGGCATCGACCCTCAGGAACTCCACCAGTGCACGGTAAGGCTCCCCGAAGGGAGGGATGAAATCACCGGGTATCAGGTGGGCCTGGACGATGAATGATCCGTCCGCCAGCGGCAGGTGAACCCGCTCGGTTGACATCTGATTCGGCTTTCCCGTTGCTCCAAACAACGCGCCGACATCAATGCGCCAGTCCCTCAGCAACTCGCCGGAGGGGTTGAAGTACGCCACCGGACCGAACATGAAGTCCCATACCACCAGGGTATCGCCCGGGAGGACCTGAAGGTGGTCGGGGTTGCGGAACTCGCCCGGACCCTGCCCCACACGCCCAATCGACCGCGAAAACGTCCCCGAGGCCTCGAAGACGAGTATGTTCTTCTCGCCGCGGGAAAGGAAAGCGATCCGGCCGTCCGAAAGGGCCACCACATCGCCGATGTTCCAAACCAGGTGGGCTGAGTCGGCGTCCATCATGTCGTCGAACCCACCGAGGACGATTTCCGGTGTGCCGGCGACCGTCCAGGAGCTGCCCGCGTCCCATGCGGGGGAGAGGCTTTCAACGATTTCGAAGCCGGCCGAGTCGTGGACGATGGCCGCGGGAGCCTGCCCGGGCTGCACGGGCGGCTCGCAGCCTCCGGGCGCGAGGGCCAGCACGAAGCCGCATAGGGCCACCGCCGTCCCCTTGGGATCCGTCATGGTACTTACCTTTCGTCAAAGACCACTCCGTCCACACCACAGCGACCGGCTGCATTGAAACTAATTCCGTAGTACGTCATTCGCCACCGCTGCATCCCGGAAAACCCATTGACGCGCCACTCCCATCCAACAGACACGACGACCGAGGAACCCACGGCCGCCCCGCCGCTCGACCTCGCCATCGTCGGCGCGGGGCCCTGCGGCCTCGCCGTGGCCGTGGCCGCGAAGCAGCGCGGACTCCGCTTCGCCGTCCTCGACCGCGGCGCCATCACCGAATCGCTCACCCGCTACCCCTACTACATGACCTTCTTCTCGACGGCCGAGCTGCTCGAAATCGGGGACGTCCCGTTCACGATCCCGGAGCCGAAGCCGACGCGACGCGAGGCGCTGGCGTACTACCGGCACGTGCTGGCGCACCACGGGTTGCAGGTGCGCCAATACGAGGAGGTGATGCGCGTTGTCGGCCACGATGGGCCCGAAGTGGCCGACAAACCGGGGTTGGGGGATGAAATCGTCGCGAGTCACGCCGGTTTCGACCTGCACACACGCACCCGCGACGGACGGGAAGACCAGCTGCACGCCCGCGCCGTCGTCATCGCCACCGGCGGCTTCGGCGAGCCCAACCGGCTGGATCTCCCCGATGGGGACCCCGACGGCCGCGTCATCCACTACTACAAGGAGCCCTTCCCGTTCTTCGACCAGGACGTGGCCGTGGTGGGCGGCGGCAACTCCGCCGTCGAGGCGGCGCTGGAACTTTACCGGAGCGGCGTGCGCGTCCGCATGGTGCACTTCGCCGATGTCTTCGACCGGGGCGTCAAGCCATGGGTTCGCCCCGACATCGACAACCGCATCGAGCACGGTGAGATCGTCATGCACTGGAAATCGCGGATCGCGGCGCTGGGACCCCGCACGGCCACGATCGTGCGCGACGACACCGGCGCGGCCACCGAGGTCGCGAACGACTGGGTGCTGGCCATGACCGGGTGGCGTCCCGATCACACGCTGCTGCGCGGCCTCGGCGTGCGGACCGATCCCCGCACGGGAATCCCCGAGCACGACTCCGCGACGATGGAGACGAACGTCGCCGGCGTGTACATCGCGGGGGTGATCGCGGCGGGGTACAACGCCAACAAGATCTTCATCGAGAACGGGCGCGAGCATGGGGGGCTGATCGCGGCGGCGGTGGCGGGGGCGGCATCGTGACGCACCGCCAGCGCACAGGGTCCACGTCTTCGCCCTGCTTCCCGCTACTTCTCGCGTTCGCGGTCGCGTGCGGCGATCCCCCCGTCCCGCTGCCGGAGTCGGCACCGCTCCCCACCCACGGCGTCCATCTGAACATGACCTACAGCGACCTCACCGAAGCGCGTCCCGGCGCCGTGCTGGTCCCGGACACGGGGGTCGTAGAGGTGCTATTTCGAGGGTTCTATCACTACGGCTTCACCTCGAACCCGCCCCGGCGGGGATCACGTCTCGTCTACATCGACCATGTGAGGGACGAGATGGAGGGCGAGTGGGCGAGGCGGGAGTGGGACACCCTGGTGGTGGCGCTTGCCGCCGAGCTGGAGCTGGAACCGCGGTGCGCGGAGATCGACTATGCGCGGCTGAAGTGGCGCAGGGCGTTGCTGGAGGACGAGGGCAGTCCGGTCGCGGCGGCGGTGGAGGTGGTTGCGGTCACGACGGGCGATCCGGAGCCGGGCGAAGCGGAGCTGATCACGCGGGTGTGGCTGACGGAATATGCGGCGCCGGTGTCGCGGTTTCTTCAGGGGCCGGAGGGGGTGGGGGGGGATCTGCTGC
>VXOC01000363.1 GCA_009840215.1 Gemmatimonadota bacterium
CCCCCCACCCCTCCGCACCACCGCCCTGGCGCCCGGAACCAGTCCCACCGACTTGAGATAGCGGAGACGGACGGGGTCCTCGTCCGCGACTGAACGCACCGTGATCCGGCTTCCGGCGGCCACCTCGTCGAGGCGGTTGGCCGGCACGGGGTCGATCCCGCCCGCGCGGGTCGGGATCGGCGCCCCGTGAGGGTCGGTGGCCGGGTGGCCCAGCGCCTCGGCCATCGCTTCGATGAGGCGCTCGGAGGCGGCGTGTTCGAGCCGTTCCGCCTCGGCGTGCACGTCGTCCCAGTCGTACCCCAGCCGCTGCACGAGGAAGGACTCGATGATCCGGTGCCGCCTGAGGATCTTGAGCGCCTCGCGACTCCCCTCTTCGGTCAGCCGCACCCCGCGGTAGGGCTCGTGTTGCAGCAACCCTTCCCCGGCCAGCCGCCGGATCATCCCGCTGACGGAGCCCGGCTGCACGGCCAGCACGCGAGCCAGCTCGTTCGTGCCGGCGGCCCTGCCCCCTTCGTTCAGGGAATAGACCGCCTTCAGGTAGTCCTCGACGGACGGCGACAACGAAGGAGAATCCATGGGTGCAAGATAATGGCGTCACCCAACGAAAACAGGTGTTCACGTTACCTTGTGGGTGCCTGGCAGCCCGTGGACAACCCCCCCCGGTATTCGGGCGGTGATGCATCCGCGCCGGCCGCTTCGCTTCACCAGGTGCTGGACCGACCATTCACCCGGAGGCCCGATTGGAAGACTCGGTTGCGGTTGACGCCAAGCGCATCCTGTTGCGCTACGGCACGCCGATTCTGGTGCTCGACAAGGTGGCGGAAGAAGAGCGCATCAAGCTTGCCCGCCTGATCGCCAGAACCCCGCTTACGGAACGCGAGACGCGCCTGCGCGAGCTGCTCGCGGAAGCGGGACATATGTAACAACGCCGGAGTTACCGAGGGGCTCCGTCACCTGTGGCCGGTCTGTGGTCCCGCGGGTCCCGAGCCGACCCTCAGCCGCGCAATCGCAGACTCCTCAGCCGCCCCAGCGCGGCCGCGACCTCCTGCACGCGCGGCAGTGCGAGGTCGCCGGTCCGGCCGGAGTCGAGCACGTCCAGTCCCTTCCGGTCCAGCGCGTCGCCCAGCGCCTCGAGCACATCCTCGACGGCCGCTTCCCCGCCCATGAAGTTGCGCGACAGATCGAGCGCCAGCGCAACCGCGCGCGTCTGGGCTTGGGAGACGATCTGGCGCACGCCGGCCATTTCGATCCGTTCCTGCCCGAAGTCGACCGTGTGGCGGCTCCGCACCTTGATCGACCGCTGGCGCCGCCCCCGCCGAGCCGTGATCGAGCGCGGGTCGGGGAAACGGTGACGGACGGGCCAGCGAACCGGGCCTTCGTGCGTATGGCGGCCGGTGGGAAGGGCCGCCGCGACATCCCGCGCAGCCTCGGTAAGGTCCACGGGCCGGTACCGGATCATTCCCACCACCCGGTCGGCCACGTCCAGGTAGTCTCCCGAGCCGCCGATCACCAGGAGCGTGCTGGCCCCCGCGTCGTCGCGCATGCTTCGCACCCGGTCGATGAAGGGGGTGATGGGTTCGTCGTCGCCCCTGACCAGGGCCTGCATGCGCCGGTCGCGGATCATGAAGTTCGTGGCTGCGGTGTCCTCGTCGATCAGCAGCAGCCGCGACCGGGCCTCCAGCGCCTCGATGATCGCCGCGGCCTGACTGGTCGATCCCGACGCGTCGGGTGTGGAGAAGACACGGGTGTCCTGTCCGCCCGGGAGTGCGCCGATGAAGGGCGAGATGTCCACGCCCGCGACCGAACGGCCGTCCTCGGCCTGGACCTTCATGGCGGTCGGATCGGTGACGACGTGCTCGCGGCCGTCGCCCGGACGGTGGTTGTAGACACCCCGCGCCACCGCGTCCAGCACCGTCGACTTGCCGTGGTAGCCGCCGCCCACCAGGAGCGTCACGCCGCGTGCGATCCCCATTCCCGGGATGGGCGGGGCGTTGGTGCGGTCGAGGGTGACCCGGAGGCTGGACGGGGACTCGAAGGGCGTGGCCCGGCCGGCAGCGAGCGGGCGGTCGTCGATGCCGCTCCGCCGAGGCAGGATCGAGCCGTCGGCGATGAAGGCGACGAGGCCGCGTTCGTCCAGCTGGGCACGCATGAAGTCGGCGTCTTCGTTGACGTGGGCGTGCCGGACCAGGGTCTCGTCGGTGTGGGCGTGGCGGGGAAGGGTCGACTGCACGAGTGCGGGGAGGGTGTCCAGGAGGAGCCGCTCGGCCTCGCGGCCCAGAATGCGCCGCCCGGCGGCGGGCAGGCCAATGGTGAACCGGGCCTCGATCGTGCCGTCGGCGCCCACGAGTACAGCGGTGTTGGGGATGACGACCTGCCCGGGATCGGCCATCGCGATCTCACCGCTTCTGCCGCTGCCGGAGCCGCGCCGGGCGCGCCGGGCGGCGGCCGCGAAGCTTCGGGCGAGGAGGCACGAGAGGCCGGTACGGCGGGAATGCGTGGCCAGGGTGGCCGCGTCGTAGCCGGCCCGCGCGGGCTCCAGGACGACCGCGGCCCGTGAGGGAGCCGCAAAGGGGTCTCCCTGGACCCGCCGCACCTCCAGCGTGTACGGTGAAAGGCGAAAGATCCCCTTCAGATCGCGGTATGCGGGGTAGCCGCGACCATCGATGCGGCGCAATGTGTTGCGGAGGTCGTCTTCCGTCCGGTTCATGGTTCCTTGCCTGGGAGGATTGGATGTCACGTTCACAATATGGCTGGTTGGCGGTTCTCGCGGTTGCGGCCGGATTCGGCGCAGCGTGCGGGGACGATCCCGGGATGGAGCCGGACGAGCTGGAATGCGGGGACCTCGATCCCGCCTATCTCGCCGACGGTGGGGTGGGGCGGGACGGAATCCCCGCGCTCACCAATCCGCTCTTCGTTCCACTCGATGACGGGGACCGCACAGTGTATCTGTCGGAGGACTCGCGCGTGATCGGGGTGGAGGTCGACGGCGAGTGGCTGGCGCTTCCCCACAACGTGATGTACCGGCACGAGATCGTGAACCTGAACGTCGCCGACGAGCGGGTCGCGGTGACCTACTGTCCTCTCACCGGGTCCGCCCTGGCCTTCGACCGGGGGCTGGTGGATGATGCGGAGTTCGGCGTTTCGGGACTGCTCTACCAGGCCAACCTGATCATGTACGACCGCAATTCCGAGGATTCCCTGTGGCCCCAGATGGCCGGCGCGGCTGCGTGCGGGCCCCGGGAGGGCCGGGTTCTGGAACGCCGTCCGGTCGTGGAGACGACCTGGGCGGGATGGAGGGAACTGTATCCCGACTCCCGTGTGCTGGGGATCGATCCATCGCTGGTTACCATATATGGCATCAATCCGTACGGGATCAGCTACGAACACCCGGACAACCCCGACTTCATCGGCTTTCCGATCCCGCGCGACGACCGGAGGCGCCCGCCCAAGGAGCGGGTTCTGGGGCTGCCGGCGGTTTCGGGTCAGCCGCCGGTCGCGTTTCCGTTCCACGCCATGAACGACCAGGGTGACTTCTGGACCGCCTCATTCGACTACGCGGGCGAGGCCGCCACGGTATTCTGGGATGCGGGCAGGCAGGCGGCCGTGGCCGTCCGTCCGGTCGCCGGCAGCCAGGCTCTGACCTTCCAGGCCGATGACGGCGGCTTCGTCGACAACGAGACCGGATCGCGCTGGAACGTGACCGGACAGGCAACCGAAGGTTCCCTGGAGGGGGCGCAGCTCGAGATCATCGCCGGGGCCTACGTCGCGTTCTGGCTCCCGTGGGCCGCGTTCCACCCGGGGACCAGCCTGTTCATTGAGTAGCACCGGTTCCGGCGGTCGGCAAACCGGGCGGGCGTCGCGGCCTGCCGGTCCGGTGCCTCGCCGCCGCCGGTCCTCGCGGGGAAGCGTGTCCGGACTCCTCGCAGTCGCTGTGACGGCACTGGGCGGTGGCGCGGACGATGCGGTCGCGCAGTGGGTGGAGGAGCCCGGAAAGGGGTGGATCGCACTGGCCGCGTACCACCAGGACACCCGGGAACGCTTCGGAATCGACGGAGACACCCGGGTATTCTTCGCCGAGGGGCACGCGGTCACGACCTCGTCGTTCCTGACCGCCGCCCTCGGTCTGGTGCCCGGCTTCGACATGTGGAGCCAGTTCTCCTTCCACCGGCTCCGGTACGACGACGTGGCGGGGACACGCTCCTCCACGGGATTCGGCGACGCGCGCTTCTGGCTGCGCGCCGCACCCCTGAAGTGGTTGGGGTCCGCGGTGCCCTTCGCCGTGCGGGCAGGCTTCAAGGTCCCCATCGGCGACTTCGACGTGGACGCCGAGGTCATCCCGCTCGGGGACGGGCAGCGCGACTGGGAAGTGATGGCCGAAGCGGGGCACTCGTTCTGGCCGCGCACCCTGTACCTGTCGGGGTGGGTAGGCTACCGCTGGCGAGAGGAGAACCCGGAGTCCGGAAAGGACTTCGGGAACGAGGTGTTCTACTTCGCCCAGGCCGGGGGCCGGTTCGGCCGATGGGGGTGGAAGGTGGCCGTCGACGGGTGGGACGGGGCGTCGGGGGTCACCGAGGGGGTTCCGGTCCCGAGCTTCCAGCGTGACCTGGTGCAGCTGCAGCCCTCGTTGCTGTATGATGTCGGTCCCGGGCAGATGGAAGCGGGTGTGCGCTTCGCGCTGAAGGGCAGGAACCTTCCGGCGGGGACCGCGTTCATGATCCAGTACTTCACCAGATGGGAGCCGTTCTGATGGCAGGTCGAGCAAATCCGGTCAAGAGGCTGTGCGGACGAGTTGCAGCGGGAGGGATTGGGGGGTTGGCCGTTCTCTTCGGGGTTGGGGCGTGTGGAGGGGACTCCGTACCTCTGCCGGACGGGATCTACGAGGACGGCCAGGTGGCGCGAACGAGTGGCGGGGTGGTGGTGGCGGCGCAGCCGCTTGCGGCCGAAGCCGGGGCGCAGATGCTCCGCCGGGGGGGCAATGCGGCGGATGCGGCGGTGGCGGCGGCTTTCGCGGTGTCGGTCGTGGAGCCCTCCATGAACAGCATCGGCGGCCGCACCCAGATTCTGCTCCGCCTCCCGGACGGCACGGTGGCCGGGATCGACGCCACCACCCAGGCGCCGGCCACCTATGACCCCGAAACCGCGCCACAGGCCTCATACGGGTATCCGACCGTGGGCGTGCCCGGGGCGGTGGCGGGCCTGACCCGCCTCCTGCGCGAACACGGAACGCTCCCTCTCGACGAGGTGATGGCCCCGGCGATCGAACTCGCGGGCAAGGGCTTCCGGCTCCTTCCGGGCGAGGCGGCGCGGCACGCGGCCGGCGCGCAACAGCTTGCCGAGTTCGAGGGGTCCCGCAACCACTTCCTCACGCGTTCGGGGGAGGTTCGCAAGGCGGGCGACCTCTTCCTGCAGCCGTACCTCGCGGCCACCCTCGCGGCCATTTCCGCCGGGGGCGCTGACGCGTTCTACCGTGGCCCCATCGCGGAGCGGATCGCCGCCGACATGGCTGTGCACGGCGGGGCGGTCACGACCGAGGCACTGGGCGAATACCGGGCGCTCGATGCGCCGGTGGTGCGCGGAAGCTATCGCGGCTTCGAGTTGGTGGGCACGGACATCCCGGCTTCCGGCGCGGTGACCATCGGGATCCTCCACATCCTGGAGCACTTCGACATGTCCGCCCTTGACGCGGACACTTGGGCGGGGCTGGTGGGGACTGCGATTGCGCGTGCATTCGAGGAGCGTGCGGCCGCCCGTTCGGAGGGCGCGCGCGACCTCGCGTTCATGACCGGCAAGGCGTGGGCGGCCGGGATCGCGGCGAGCATCGATGTGCCCGGGGCGGTCCGCCGGGCGGCAGCGTCGGTTTCCGGGCGCGCGACCACGTCCCTCGTAGCGTCCCATGAGACCCGCGCGGGCAGGGCAATGGCCGATTGGGACACAGGCGCCTGGGGACCGGCCGATGGCCACACCACCCACCTCTCCGCCGCGGACGCCGATGGCATGTATGTGGCGCTGACTCAGACCATCGGCCCGAACCTCGGTTCGAAGGTCGTCACACCCGGTCTGGGCTTCCTGCACGCAGCCACCCTGGGCGGCTACCTCGGCCACATGGAGCCCGGCGAGCGGGCCAGGTCGAGCATTTCACCCCTGATGGTGCTCCGCGACGGCCAGCCGGTGCTGGTGCTGGGGGCGGCCGGGGGTGCGAGGATCATCTCGGCGGTGGCGCAGGCCATACTCCGGGTGGTGGACCAGGGCATGACGCTTCCCGAGGCGCTTGCCGCGGCGCGGGTTCATCCGATCGACGGCGGCGTTGCAATGGAGACGTCGCCGGGGATCGGCTGGGCGGCGGCGGATGTGGCCGAGGTCGAATCCTGGGGGATGGTGGTGGAGGGAGTCGAGCGCGAGGGCGCCTTCGGGCGGATCCACGGAATCATGGCGTATCCCGCCACGGGCGAGGTGGTGGGGGTGGCGGACCCCGATTGGGAGGGTGCGGCGATCGCGGTACCAGTGCAGGGACGATAGCCGCCACTACGCTAGCCAATGGGGATCAGAATACCCCCTCGGAGTGCAAGGGTACGGTTTTTCCGGCTTGCGTTGTCCCCCGCGTCCGCATAGGAAAGTCCGGCATTGTATTGGAATCCCGCCATGATCCCGAACGCCTCCGTGACCGCGACCTCCAGGTTGCCTCCGAAGGACAGTCCGTAGTCCAGCGAGCGGAACTCTCCGTCAAGACAGGGTTGCTCGCGCTCGCAGGACATCAGCCATCCGAAGGCGGGGCCGATCAGGATATGGATGGCCAGGGGGTCGATTACAAGCGGCACCCGCACGTCGGCCAGAACCGCCAGTTCCAGGTAGTCCAGACGGATGGAACCCCGGCTCAGACCTTGCAGATCGGCTCCTCTGGGTGCGTAGGTCCCGTTCAACTGGACGCCGAGGCTGTTGATCCGGTCCGGTGGCGTCAGCTGATAGGTGGCCGATAGACCGAACTGAGGTCGCGAAATCCGCAGATAGTTCGTCGGCAGGAGCGAATCCTCGACTTCGTTGCTCAATACCGAGAGGTTGAGACCGCCGTGCAGGGAAAGGGTGGTCTGGGCTGACGCTGGCGGCGCCGGGAAGAGCACGGCGGCGGCGACGAGGATGGTGGGCAGGCGTTTCATGGGGGCCCTTTCGATGAACGTGAGGCTCTACTGCAAACTACGCGTGAGGCGTTGGAAGAGAAACAGAGGCCGCCGCCGGTTCGGCAGCCCGGGGAAGGATCCCCCCGGCGTCCCGCGCTCACGGTGCTCGGAGTCCGTACTCCGACAAGCTAACGGCCCCTTGCTCTTGCCGCTCCGACTCACCGGACCACCTTGTGTTGGACCATCCTTCCACGCAGGAGAACATCGATGACTTCCATACCCGGACCCGCGGTCCTGATCCTGCCCACCCTCCTTGCCCTGACGACCTGTGCTCCCGAAACCTACGACACGATCCTGCGGGGTGGACGCATCGTGGACGGCACCGGTGCGCCCCCGCGGGAAGCGGACATCGCCATCCGCGGCGGCCTCATCGCGGCCGTGGGGGACCTGGGGGGCGCGGCCGCCGAAACGACCCTCGACGTCACCGGTCTCCATGTCAGCCCCGGATTCATCGACGTCCACTCCCACGCGGGGCCCGGCCTGGCCACCGGGGAACTCAGCCACGGCGAACCCCTCCTCGCGCAGGGTCTCACGACGGTGGTGGTCAATCCCGACGGGGGCGGTCCGATCGACCTGGCTGAGCAGCGCGCGGCGCTCGAAGAACACGGCCTGGGCGTCAACGTGGCGCAGCTCATCGGCCACGGGTCCGTGCGGGGACGCGTGCTCGGCAGCGAAGACCGCGCCCCCACCGACGCCGAGCTGAACCGGATGCGGGAGCTGGTGCGCGCTGCCATGGAAGCGGGAGCGTGGGGTCTCTCGTCGGGGCCCTTCTACGCGCCCGGCAGCTACTCCGAGAACTCGGAACTGATCGAGCTGGCGCGCGTGGCCGCGGAGTTCGGCGGGATCTACACGAGCCACATACGGGACGAATCGAACTACACAATCGGGTTGGCGGCTGCGGTGGAAGAGGTCATCGAGGTGAGCCGGCAGGCGAACATCAAGGGGGTCGTGACCCACATCAAGGCGCTGGGGCCGCCGGTGTGGGGATCCTCCGCGACCATCGTCGAACGGATCGACGCGGCGCGAGCCGAAGGACTGCGGGTCTACGCCGACCAGTACCCCTACCCGGCTTCGTCGACGGGACTCTCGTCGGCGCTCCTGCCGCGCTGGTCGCAGGCCGGTGGCAGCGATGCACTCGCCGAGCGGGTGGCCGACCCTGCCACGCGAGCGCGAATCCGCGAGGCGATGGTGGAAAACCTGGCCCGGCGGGGCGGCGCGGACCGGATCCAGTTCCGGCGCTTTACGGAAGACCCGTCGATCGAGGGGCGGCTGCTCTCGGATGTCGCCGCGGGACGGGGCGAGGACCCTGTCGACACCGCGCTGGACCTCATCATCGAGGGTGGTCCGTCGATCATCTCCTTCAACATGAGCGAGGAGGACCTGCTGCGTTTCATGATCCAGGAGTGGACAATGACGTCATCCGACGGCGCGCTCCCCCTCTTCGGCGTGGGGGTGCCGCATCCCCGCTCATACGGGGCTTTTCCACGCAAGATCAGGAAGTACGTGTTCGAGGACGGCGTGATGACTTTGGAGGCTGCGATCCGGACCATGACGTCGCTGCCCGCGGAGGTGATGGGGATGAAGGACCGGGGCCGGATCGAAGAGGGTTTGGTCGCGGACCTGGTGGTCTTCTCGGAGCACTTCCGGGACAACGCCACCTTTACCGAGCCGCACCAGCTCTCGGCTGGGGTGGTCCACCTGTTTGTGGGAGGCGAGGCCGCGATCCGGGACGCGGGGTTTACGGGGGCGCGGGCGGGGCGGGTGTTGGAGGCTCCAGGTCGTTAGCGTTGGCGGTTGCGCGGGAGAGCCCTGCCGCATATCCCCGCGTCAAGGCGCCCGTGGGCGACTGCGCCTGATCGAGCCCGAGGCCCCTACCCGATCCGGAAGACCACCCCTGCCCGAACCGATATGGCCCGGTTGTGGCCCGTCCAATCCAGCTCGCCGTCGTAGATGGACCGCAGCCCACGGGTGTAGAGAGCTTCCAGCGACAGACCCATCCCCTCCGTGACGGCCACCTGGGCGCCCGCCCCCCCGGACACCGCGAAATCCACGTTCTTGGTCGGGGTCCTCAACTCTTCCCCGTCACAGCTTCCCATCTGGGTAATCGGTTGCAGCACCACCGTGATCGTGACCTCGCAATTGGTCTCCCAGCCCAGCGTGGGGCCCGCGAGCAGGTACAGGGAACCGCGGGAGCGTCCGATCTGGAAGCCCGCCCTGGCCAGGGCCGACAGCTCCACGTAGTCGAGCCGGAGCCCCACGTCGCCGAGCTGAACGAGCGTGAACGTCGCCCCCTTCGGCACGTATGAACCCTCGAGCCGCAGAGCGAATGGGCCCGACACCGGCAGAGACAGGGAGGCTCCTGAAGCGAATCCACGCCGTCCGTCCTGGCTGTTGACCCCCACGCCGCTGACGACAAGGTCCGACAAGCTCGCGCCGGCCCTGACTCCGAGCGTGACCTGACCGGCAGCGGGGCTGGCCGCGAACCCGGCGAGAAGTGCGATGAAGTAGGGCGACCTGATACGGACCATGGGGCCTCCGTTGGGAGTATTGTGCCCGGCTGGGGACTTCCTTCTGTAAACTGGCGATTCGCGATGGTTCCGGCGCGGGTTGAGCCGGCGCGGGCCGGCAGTCGGCCGGAACTCACTCCGGCACCACCCCGTACCGCCTCAGCACCTCCAGCGTCGCTTCGACCGGCAGCGCCTCGCGCGTCCCGAATCGGCTGCTCACCGTCACCGCCCTGAAGATGGAGTTGTAGATCGCCTCCTCGGTGGCCTCGACCGTGGCCTGGAAGATCCCCGACATGCCGCTGTTCGCCAGGTCCGCAACGGTTCGCACTTCGTCGCCGGGACGCCGCCGCACGTCCGGAGCGGTGGAAAACGCGATCACGTAGTCTCCCGACCCGTTGCTCGCAAACGAGCCGGTGCGCGACAGCCCCATCACGGCCCGCATGGCCACGCGGCGGAGATTGCGTTCCGACAGCGGCGCGTCCGTCGCCACCACCATCATGATCGAGCCCTGGGACTCGCCGTCGCGCTCCTCCCCGCTGCCACGGTCCTCAGCCCCGCTGCCGGTCAGGT
>VXOC01000243.1 GCA_009840215.1 Gemmatimonadota bacterium
TGCACCACCCCCCCCCCCCCGTCGCCCCCCGCCTCGCCCTGCCCACCATCCTCACCCTCGTCCAGCCCCCGACCCCCCCCACCCCCGCCCTCACCGCCCAGGAGGGACTCGGCCCGACGAAGGACAACACGTCCAACCTGCAGCGGCTCAAGCACGTGCCGCTCGAGGCCGGCCCCGCGTTCAGCCGGTCCGACGTCGAGATCGAGCAGGAGCTGAGCCGTCCCTTCGTCTACGCCAGCCGCATCATGAACCCGACCTTCGGCTTCGACATCATCTCGATCGCCGACCCGAACAACGCCCGGGTCATCTACGAGTGGCGGATCGAGGACGCGGAGCTGCACGTGGGGCTCGGCGGCATGGACCCCAAGTATTTCAAGCACGACGGCCGCTACTACCTGGTGCAATCGATGCAGTTCGCGCCCGGCGGACCTGACCTCGATCTGGGCGCGGTGGTCTTCGACGTGACCTCGCTGCCGGACACCGCGGGCGTCAGGGAGGTCGGCCGCATCCGGGCCGCCGACACCCCGGGCGGCTTCCACAACATCTTCATGTACAAGCACTCGTCGGGGGCGCCGCTCCTCTTTGCGACCACCAGCGGTCCGCACGCCAACGTGTACGACATGTCGCTGTTCATCCAGGGGGACAGCGCGCAGGGGCTGGTCGGCCGCATGCCGTGGCCCTCGACCGCGACCCCGTCCCCCTACGGAATGCTCCAGGGCTACCACGACTTCTACGTGGCCTTCGACTACGCGACGGGCAAGGACATGGCGTACGGGGCCGGGCTGGACGGCTACTACGTCTATGATGTCACCGATCCCGCCAATCCTGTTCTTGAGACCTCGATCGTGGGCGTGCTGGGCGTGCAGCTGGCCCACACCATGAGCGCCACCCCGGATCACCGGTACGCCGTCGGGCAGACCGAGTACCTCTACTCGCCGGTGCGCCTCTACGACCTGCAGCCGGGACTCTCGGGCGAGGTCGAGACGATCAACGAGGAGATCGCGGTGTGGACCGCCAACTGGCAGGGCTTCACCCACAACCACGAGATGCGCTGGCCGTACGTCTTCGTGTCGTCGTTCGAGGACGGGCTTTACGTCTTCAACATGCGCGACCCGAAAAACCCTTCCACGGTGGGCTACTTCGACACCTACCACGGGCCGGAGAGGCGGGGACTGGACCCTCGCACCCTCGCCCCGGGGAACACCGGCTTCAACGGCGCCTGGGGGATCGACGTGCGCAACGCCGACGGCCTGATCGTGGTGAGCGATTTCACCACCGGGGTTCACATCATGAAGCTCGACGGCTTCGACGGCTGGAACGGCGCCGACTGGGGGATGCCGAACGTGTCCAGCGTCCAGGACTGGAATAATGCGCCCCGGCGGGTGATACCGTAGGGGACCCGGCGTTACTCATATACTCATATGTGCATGTGCAAAGGTGCTCACCGGGGACGGACCATGAGGATGCGGGCGCGCAGCCCGTGGGTGCGGCACCCCGAATGTCGCTGGGATTCCGCGGGCGCGGTTAGCATTTCGCCGCTAGCAGCATTCGCAGCCGCGGCCCTGGCCACCCTCGCCGTTCCGGCCCCGGCCACCGCCCAACCCATCGTCCCCCCCTGCGAGCCCGTCCTGGACCACGCCACCGCCGAAGTCTCTCCCCTGGCGCGCTTCAATCTGGGCGCGGCACCGGGACGCGATGGGTGCGGCCTGGCCGAGCTGGTGGGCGCCTGGTCGCCCTTCGGCCTCGCGGTCATGCGCTCCGGCCACCTTCACCAGCAGTTGCGGCTCGTCGTGGACCTGCCACGCGCCGAGGGGACCGAGCGCTACATCGCCTGGCTGGCCACCCCCGCGCTGGACCGCATCTCGATGCTGGGCACCGTGACCCCCGGCGAGCCCTTCACCGCGCCGGTCCATTGGAACAAGTTGATCGTCGTGGTGAGCCGTGAAGACGCCGCTCCCCCCGCGGACGCGCCCCGCTGGAGCGGCCCCGTGGTCCTTATCGGCCGCTCAAGGAGCGCGTTGCTGGAAAACCTGATGGGGCATTCGATCTTCCGGCGGCCGGAGATGTAGGGAACCGGCCTGCCCATCACCCTCTCGCCCGAAACGCCGCCAGCAGCTCCGCCTCCCTCTCCGGCGTCAACCCCGACCGCAACTCCTGCCGCTCCGCGTCCTGGGCGTTGAACCACTCCAGCGTCTCGCGCGCCGTCTGCTCCAGGGGCCGCATCTCGAACCCCGCCGCGAAGGCCTTGTCGCCATTCACCTGCATCATGCCCAGGTAATCCCCCGTGGGTTCCACCCAGTAGGTGACGACGAAGTGCCCCTGCTCCAGCAGGAACGGCGCGTCGACCCAGGTCAGCGTCGCGTCGGGGCCCACCGCGTCGCGCGTCCGCTCCAGCAGGCCGCCCATGGTGAGCGGTTCGCGCGGGCCGACCACGTTCATGGTGCCGGCCAGGTCGTCCTCGACCGCCTTGATCATGAAGGCGCCCAGGTCGCGCACGTCCACGTGTTGCATCGGGTCGCTCGGGTTGCCGGGAGCGAGAACCTCGCCGCCCCGCGCCATCCGGACCGGCCAGTAGGTGTAGCGGTCGGTGGGGTCGCCCGGCCCGATGATGTAGGTGGGACGGACGACCAGGTGGCTGTCCGGGAAGACCTTGCGCGCCTCCTCCTCGGCCAGCGCCTTGAGCGCGCCGAAGGTCCGCCCGTCGACGACCTCCGTTTCAGGGTCCTCGATCGTGTCCACCTTGGCGTCCTCGTGGATGTCGGTCGTCAGGTACGGAACGTAGACGCCCGTCGACGAGACGAAGACATACTTCCCCACCGACCCCTGCAGCGCCTCGGCCGATAGCCGCACCCAGCGGGGAATGTTGGCCGGATTGTCGATCACGACGTCCCACTCCCTGCCCGCGAGCGCCGCCAGGTCCCCGTTTCGGTCGCCGATCAGCGTCTCCAGCTCCGGGAAGAGATCCGGGTTCGTGATGCCCCGGTTGAAGAGGGTGACTTCGTGGCCGCGCTCCACGGCAGCGCGCACCTGGTGCGGACCGATGAAGTTGGTGCCGCCCAGGATGAGGATTCGGAGGGGGGATGGCGCGGTGCACCCGGCCGCGGCCAGGCTCAGGCCGCCGACCGCGACGGTGGCGGTCTGGACGAATTCGCGTCGGGAGAGGTTGGTGGTCATGGTTCGCTCGATCGTGGGGGGGATGGATGGGGCTGATAGCTTTACCGCCACTATGACCCGCCTGGACGAAGATCACAAGCACGGGACGAACGACGCCCCGGACCCGTCAACCCGGCAATCGGCCGAAACCTGGTGGGACACCTTCCTCCACGCCGTCCGCGGCACCGGCGGCGACCCCACCAGCGGCCCGCTCCGGCGCGCCGTCATCCTCCTGGCGATCCCGATGGTGCTCGAGATGGTCATGGAGTCGCTCTTCGCGGTGGTCGACATCTACTTCGTCTCGAAGCTGGGGGACCACGCGATGGCGGGCGTGGCGCTCACCGAATCGGGCATCACGATCATCTACACGCTGGCGGCCGGGCTGAGTATCGGGGTCACGGCGATGGTGGCGCGGCGGGTGGGCGAAGGGGACCGCGACGGGGCGGCGCGGGCGGCGGCGCAGGCCATCTTCGTGGGGGTTTTCGTGGCGCTCGTCTTCGGGGTGTGCGGCGTGGTCTTCGCGGCCGACATCCTGCGCGTCATGGGCGCCGACCCCGAGGTCGTGGCCGTCGGCCTACCATACACCCGGATCATGTTCGGCGGCAACATCGTGATTCTCCTGCTCTTCCTGCAGAACGCGGCCTTCCGCGGGGCCGGCGACGCCGCGATCGCCATGCGCGTGCTCTGGATCGCGAACGGGCTCAACATCGTGCTGGACCCGCTGCTGATCTTCGGCGTGGGACCGTTTCCGGAGCTGGGCGTGAAGGGCGCGGCGATCGCGACCACCATCGGGCGCGGCGTCGCCGTGCTGGTCCAGCTCTACACCCTGCTGCGCCTCGGGGGGACTCTCCGCATCCGCCGCCCCCACCTGCGCCTCCAGCCCGCCATCATGGCGCGCCTCGTCCGCCTCTCCGCGACGGGCACCCTCCAGACCTTCATCGCCACGGCGAGCTGGATCGGCCTCATCCGCGTCACGGCCGAATTCGGCGCCGAGGCGCTGGCGGGATACGTGATCGCGATCCGCATCATCCTCTTCGCGATCCTGCCCGCGTGGGGACTCTCGAACGCCGCGGCCACCATGGTCGGCCAGGGACTGGGAGCGGGCGATCCGGACCGGGCGGAGCGCGCGGTGTGGATCTCCTGCAAGCTGAACCTAGCCTTCCTGGGCGCGGTGGGCGTCCTCTTCCTCGTCTTCGCCCCGCAGATCGTCAGCATCTTCGGCGGGACCGGCGCGGCCACGGCCACCGCCGTCGACGGCCTCCGCATCGTCTCGATCGGCTTCGTCTTCTACGCCTACGCCATGGTGCTCACTTCGGCCTTCAACGGCGCGGGCGCCGTGTGGACCCCCACCATCCTGAACTTCTTCTGCTTCTGGCTCTGGGAAATCCCCCTCGCCTGGACGCTGGCCTTCCCCTTCGCCATGGGTCCCAACGGCGTCTTCATCGCCATGACGGTTTCGTTTTCGACGCTGGCGGTAGTGAGTGCGATCCTCTTCAGGCGGGGGAGGTGGAAACAGGCGTCGGTCTAGGAACCCGCGTGACCCTCCGGCCGCCGTCCCCATTGCCGCCGGCCGAACCCCTGACCAGATTGCCCAGCGGCGAGTTCTCGAAAAGCGCACACATGACCATGTCTCCAGTTCCCTCTACGCAGCGAACGCCGGTGGCCGTCCTCGGTCTCCTCGCCGCGACCGCATGCGCCTCTCCCGCGCCACCCCCCCTGGACGCGTTCCTCCCGTCTCCCGACATGGTCTGCTACGACCGCACCACCCAACCCCAGACCGCCGTCGTCGACACGCACCTCCACTTCCGCCCCTTCGGCGGCGCTCCCGTCCCCTTCGACGAGGTCATGGGATACCTGCGCGAAACCGGGGTCCGTTTCGTGAACATCTACGGCATCGGCCAGATGCTTCCGGTGGACTCGGACTGCACCTACTACCTCGACTGTCCGGGAACGCCGGTCGTCCCCACCCTCAAGAACGACTTCGCCAACGCGGCCAGCCTCCTGACCAGTCCCCCGCCGGGCATCCACGCGACCCTGGCGATGACCTTTCCCGACCTGTCGCGCCCCGAGACGATCCTCCCCGCGATCGAACTCCTCGACCGCGAATACCCGGGAATGTTCCGCTGGATGGGCGAGGTGAACCTGGTCAAGCAGGCGCTCTTCGGGAACGCTCACCGGGCCGTGCCCAGGGAGACGATCGCCGAGTGGGCCCCCTTCATGGAAGTGCTGCGCGAACGCGGCATCCCGATCGCCATTCACTCGGATCTCGGCAGTGACGACGAGCCGATGAAATACCTCCCGCTCATGCACGAGGTCCTCAGCCACTACCCGGACAACAAGATCGTCTGGATGCACATGGGGCTGTCGCTCGAGCTCAAGACCCTGTCCGCGGAAGACCACGTCGCCCTTCTGTCCGAGATGCTGGACGAGCACCCCAACCTCCTGCTCGACATCACCTGGCGGATCATCGACGACAACTACTTCTCGAGGGAAGAGAACCAGCCGCTCTACGTCGACTTCCTCAACAGGTACTCGAACCGGATCCTGCCGGGGACGGATTTCCTGGCGTCCTCGAACAAGGACTTCGAGGTGTACAGGGAAGAGCTGGAGGTGACCAGCCGGATTCTCGCGTTCCTGGATGACGAGGCGTTCCGCAACATCGCACTGGGAGAAAACTACTTTCGATTGCTGGGGCTGGAGTATGGGGCGCCGAGGGTGTGCGGGGCGGGGTAATTAGTCAACTGTACATTACATAATGTAAAGTATAGTTGACACCGGAAGCAAGAATCAGCTCTCGGGCCGGTGCGCGTCTCCCACCAACCCGCCATCCCACAGTAGCCGCACAAAGGTGTCCACCGGCAACACGTCGATCCCATCCGCCGTTCGCCGGGGTCTCGGCTCCATGCAGACAATCACCCGCCGTGCGGGGTCGTACTCCTTCGCCAGGCTCCGCAGACCCTTGAGGTGATGCCGGCCGACCGTGGCCGTGGCCTTCGCTTCCACGGCCAGGGCCATGTCCCCCAGCACGAAGTCGACATCGACGCCGCTCGGCAGCCGCCAGTGGGTGAGGTCGCCGTCGTAGTCGGCGTAGGCGACAAATGCGGCCAGTTCATGGTGCATCCAGTTCTCGAAGGCCTTGCCGTACGCCTGGGAGCCACGGATCACCCCGCCTCGTCGGGCCAGCCGGTTCACGACCCCCACATCGGAGAAGTAGAACTTCCCCTGGCCAATCAATCTTCGTTTCCGGCGCTTTCGCCACGCAGGCAGCCAGCGTCCCAGCAGCGTGTCTTCCAGAATGCCGAAATAGCTCTTGACGGTCTGGCTCGACACTCCGCATTCGCGTGCGATGTTGGAGAAGTTGACGGGCTCCGTGTCGCTCAGGGCGGCCGCGTCCAGAAAGCCGGAGAAGGCGGGCAGATTGCGGACCAGGCCCTCGGCCGCCACTTCTTCCTTGAGGTAGTCGGAGATGTAGGCGTCGAGGAGCCGCCGGGGCCGGTTCGACTGGAAGATGCGGGGCAGGTACCCGCGGTTGAGCAGGCGGTCGAGATCGAAGCCGTCGTCCAGTTCGCCCGCGGTGAGGCCCCTCAGCTCGTAGCGTACCGCGCGACCGCCGAGCAGGTTTGCCGCGCCGCGCCTCACCTTTCTGGCGCTGGACCCGCAGAGTGCAAAGTGGAGTCCCCGGTTCTCCATGAGCCAGTGCACCTCGTTCAGTAGCGCAGGGACCTTCTGGACCTCGTCGATGACGATCTGTTCCCCGGTTTCCGGCGGCTCCGCCTCCAGTTCCTGCCGCAGACGCTCCGGACGGGTAGCGTAGCGCCTGAACTCGTCGCTCTTGAGCAGGTCGATCCACCGGCCGCCCGAGTAGTGGTGCCGCAGCAGGGTGCTCTTGCCTGCCTGGCGGGGTCCCCAAAGGAAGAAGGTTTCGCGGCCTGGCCGCGGGAGAGTAAGCTTGCGTTTGAACATAAACTTCAAAATATCATGATATTATGAAGTGGTCCAGAAAACTGGGTCTGTGCCCGCCTCCTGGCAACCGACACCCATTCCCGTACGATGGCCGGTGTCTCCACCTGCCTTTCAGGGGGATGATCCCCTGTCCTCCACCACTTTCCCCGGATTCATGATCCCCTCCGGGTCCAGCGCGGCCTTCACCGCGCGCATCGCCCCCACCCCCGCGTCCCCGAACTCCTCATGTAGGAATCCGATCTTGCCCATCCCGATCCCGTGTTCCCCCGTGCACGTCCCTTCCATGGCCAGCGCGCGCCGCACGATGCGTTCGTTGACGGCCTCCGCCTCGGCCAGCTCCGCGGGGCTGTCCGGGTCGATCAGGAAGACGGCGTGGAAGTTCCCGTCGCCGATGTGCCCCACGATGCCCCACGGGATCGAGGCGGTCATCATGTCGTCGCGCGTCGCGGAGATGCACTCGGCCAGCCTGGAGACCGGAACGCACACGTCGGTGGTCAGCCCGTGGGAGCCGGGGCGCAGGGCCAGGATCGCGGGGTAGACGTCGTGCCGGGCCTTCCACAGCCGCGTCCGCTCCTCCTGCCTGCGCGCGTAGCGGAAGGCTGTGCCGCCGAGTCCGCGGCAGATCTCCTCGATCGTGGCACCGTGGGCCCGCACTTCGGCCTCGGTTCCGTGGAACTCGAAGAACACCGTCGGGACCTCGTCGTAGTCGAAACCTGAATGGAGGTTGACGGCCTTGACGGCTGTCGCGTCGAGCAGCTCCGCGCGGGCGACAGGCACCCCGAGCTGCACCCCTTCCACCACGGACTGCACGGCTTCGCCGAGGCCCGGAAAGGCACACACGGCAGCGGCCATCGCCTCGGGGACCGGGTGGAGGCGCACGGTGAGTTTGGTGATGACCGCCAGGGTGCCCTCCGAGCCAACGAGGAGATGGGTGAGGTCGTACCCGGCCGAGGACTTTCTCGCCCGACCGCCGGTCCGCACCACCTCGCCGCTCGCCAGCACCGCCGTCAGCGAGACCACGTTGTCGCGCATGGTGCCGTACCGCACGGTAGTAGTCCCCGACGCGCCCGTGGCCGCCATCCCGCCCAGCGTCGCGTCGGCCCCCGGATCGACCGGGAAGAAGAGGCCCGTGCCGCGAAGTTCCCGGTCCAGCTGCAACCGCGTCACCCCGGCCTCGACCGTCGCGTCCAGGTCGTCGGGACGGACGGCCAGCACCCGGTTCATGCCGCTCATGTCGATCGAGATCCCGCCGCGAAGCGCCTGCACGTGCCCCTCGATCGAGGTGCCGGCCCCGACGGGGATGACCGGGGTGCGGTGGCGCGCGCAGGCCCGCACGGTAAAGGCGACATCGTCGGTGGATTGGGCGAAGACGACAGCGTCGGGAGGGACGGTGGGGTGGTGGGAGTCGTCCTTGCCGTGGTGGTCGCGGACGGCGGCGGCGGTGGAGAAGCAGTCGCCGAAACGGGCGCGGAGTGCGTCGTGGAGTGGGGTGGTGACGGTCATTCGGCCTTCAGGGACAGATGTCGTCCATGAAGTCACGGGGAGGAGTCACGACCACGTTCCGGTAGGGAGAGGTCGCCAGGAGGGCGCGGTCTCCGCTCACGACGTATTCGGCCCCTGCGGCCACGGCACACGCGAGAAACTTGTCGTCATCCGCGTCCGCACAGACCGGTTCGGGCAATGGGGCCGCGGAGACGAGAGTAGCGAAGCCGGCGACCAGTCGGAGTGCAGGCTCAAGATCCACCTCGGGAAAGCGCGCCGACAGCCGTTCGCCGACCCGAACGTATTCTTCGATGATCTCGCGGGACACCACGAACTCGATTTTTCCGTCGCGCCACGCTGCAAGCACATCCCCCGGGGGTCCGCCAAAGAACACACCCGAGATGAAGACGTTGGTATCGATTACGACCTTCACGGCGAGCGCACGGCGCGAATCGCCTCCGCGATGTCGGATCCGCGCAGTCCAGCGCGCCGGGCACCTTCGCGCGCCTTCGCGACGACTTCATCGAATTCCTGCATCGAAGGCGCTTCGATCACCTTGAGGACAACCGTTCCGTCTTCGCCGAGCACCAGGAACTCCGTGCCGGGTTCGAGTCCCAGCCTCAGTCGGATCGCTTCGGGAATCACGATCTGACCCCTTGATGACAGTCTGGTAGTGGCGAAATCGTGCATGCGTGAATCTTACTGGTAAGGCAGTGTTGCGTCAACCTGCGATGGCACCCAGGGCGTGACGGGCTCCCGCAGGAACAGGGGCAAGTCCGGCGACGACCAGGGGAACAGGGTGTCGGAGGACCGCGATGTGGCCGGCTGGAACACCCTGCGCCGACACTGCGACACCTTGCGGAACCCCGAGAACGACGAGTACCCGAGCACGGCACCGAGGACGGCGCCGATCCTCACCTCATTCCCCTCCGAACTGAAGACGGCCGCGGCAACTCCTGCCGTAGCCCCGACGGCATCCACGAAGGGCATGGTCCTGTCGATGGTGCACGCTCCCTCGGGAACCGGCTCGTTGGCCGGGATGAAGTCCGGCGGGCCGTCCACGAGGACCAGCGAGCAACCGGAGGTGAGGGTCAGCGCAACGGTCAGCAGCAGCTTCGGGAACATGAGGTTATCTCCCGTTCGAGGTCGATGATGGTGCCCGGGGTCTTGTCCGCGGGCTGCCTGCCATCTGGTTACGCAGGGAAAGTGGCGGTCGATCACCTGTGGTTGTCAATCGGATCAGCGACCGGGACCGAACATGGCGGTGGAGACTGCGGATGACTTTTGGAGGACCTCCAGCAGCCCGCCGGGCGGGCAAACGCGATGGGGTTTGACATTACGGTTTTTATTCGGTATCTTGTCCGGCCCATGTCCACCGTATCGAAGGCGAAACGGGAGACCGCGGAGGCGCTCCGCCGGGCGATTCAGGGAATCGAGGAGGGAGGATCGCCGGGCCGGCCGCGTCTGCCGCTGGGCGTCCCCGAGATCGACCGGGTCCTCCCGGGCGGGGGACTCCGTGCGGGCTGCATCCACGAGGTGACGGGCGACGAGGCCGCCACCGGTTTCTGCGCCGCCCTGCTCGCGCGTGCCGGGAATGGGGGGGACGGCAGAGGGGGGCGG